>JBDRST010000067.1:0-10983 GCA_043824525.1 bacterium | reverse complement strand
TACGCGAGTTCGCCCCGCACCAATTTCAACGTTGGCTTTAAGAGCTACGACATTCAGGGGCGAAGCGGCTTCGCCTGTCGTTATTGGTATAATTTAGGTAACAGAAAAAATTGGTGCGGGGTAAAATTCCCGTCTCTCGCTTGCAAAAATTTGCGAGGGACAAGAGGATATGATACGGGTTCGATTCCCGTTACCCGCTTGTAAATATACTTGTAAATTTTGCCGACCTAGCTCAATTGGTAGAGCAATGGTATCGTAAACCATAGGTTCGGGGTTCAATTCCCCGGGTCGGCTCATATAATTCCAACGCCCCAGACACTGTCTGGGGCGTTGGAATTTTTGGAAAAATGTGATAAAGTAAAGTAAAAATATGACAGATTTATCTCTGCAAATACAAGAGCTTGAAAAAGGTCTCCAGCATTTGAGCGACAATTTTGATTTTGAAGAAAACAAAAAGGAAATTAAAAAATTAGAGAACGAGGCGCAGAAGCCCGGTTTTTGGGAAAATAATAAAAAAGCTGCTGAAGTAAGCCAAAAAATATCCGACTTAAAGCAGGAAATTTTGAACCTTGAGTTTTTAGAAAAGGAAATCGCAGACTTAAAAACATTAAACGATTTAGAAAAAAGCGACGAAGGTTTTGAGAAGGACCTGGAAAAAAAATACAGCGATTTAAGGAAAAAAATAAACAAAGAGGAACACAAGGTTTTTCTTTCTGGAAAATATGATAAAAATAACGCCCTCCTTGAAATATTTTCTGGAGCTGGTGGGCAGGATTCGCAGGACTGGGCAACTATGCTATTGCGCATGTACGAAAGGTATTGCGCCAAAAAGGGACTTAAAACAGAAGTTTTAAGCCATGCGTTCGGTGAAGCAGGAGGTCCGGACGGAAGAATTGGCACAAAATCCGTAACCTTGGAGGTAAAGGGAAACTATAGCTACGGATTTTTAAAAAAGGAATCTGGCGCGCATCGCCTTGTTAGAATTTCCCCTTTTTCAGCTAAAAAACTCAGGCACACTTCCTTTGCATTAGTTAATGTTTTACCTGAAATTAAAGAGAACGAAACAGGTGTTGAAATAAAGCCCGACGATTTAAAAATTGATACGTTTAGAGCATCGGGTCCCGGAGGGCAATATGTAAACAAAACAGAATCCGCAATAAGGATTACTCATTTGCCATCGGGAATTGTAGTGGCTTGCCAAACCGAACGCCTTCAAGGTAAAAATAAAGAAAGAGCAATGAAAATTTTGTACGCGAAGCTAAACCAACTGAAGGAGGAAAGCCACAAAAAAAAGTTAAAGGAAATAAAAGGGGAGCTGGCCTCCGCCTCCTGGGGAAACCAGATAAGGTCTTATGTTTTGCATCCTTATAAAATGGTAAAAGACCTAAGAACGCAGTACGAAACCTCTGATGCAGAAAGCGTGCTGGATGGGGGACTGGAAGAGTTTATTGAAGCAGAGATTAAGATTAAGTCATTGAGTGATTAAGTCACTGAGTCATTAAGTCACTGCTCATTGAGTGATTGAGTGATTGAGTGATTGAGTGAGTGATTGAATCATTAATTCGTTGAAAATGGATAACATAAAGTCGTTTCAAGATTTAAATATTTGGAAGGAGGCTCATAGTTTGACATTGATGGTTTATAAGCATACGGCGAATTTTCCTGCTGATGAAAAATTTGGTATGATTTCTCAACTGCGCAGAGCGTCTTCCTCCATACCGGCAAATATTGCCGAGGGTATGGGGAGAAATACAACAAAAGAATTGTTAAGTTTTACCTATAATGCCAGAGGATCTTTATCTGAAGTCATATATCATTTAATATTGAGTAAAGATTTAAACTATATTTCAGAGGAAACATTTAAGGATTTATATGAACGATATAATGGATTGGGAAGGGGTATAAATGTTTTTATCGCAAAATTGAAACCTTCGGTCACCTAGTTGCTAAATCACTTAATAGACCTGTTGCTTAATAAGGATTTATGCTGCAACTTGAAATTTCGGCTACGAATTTGTAAAATCTCGTCGGCTTGCCGAAGGGCAAACCTCCTCAATTTTCCAAATTCTCGCTCAAAATTTCTTCATTTCGCTTATAATCTTATTAAGCAACAGGTCTAATCACTAATCACTCAATAACTTACATGATACGGTTTGAAAAAGTAACTAAAATTTATCCGCCTAACACCGCAGTTCTGCAGGAAGTTTCCTTTGAAATAAACAAAGGAGAATTTGCTTCTATTGTCGGCAAGTCCGGGGCCGGTAAAACTACATTAACGCGCCTTATTCTTGGAATGGAAGAGCCGACCTACGGGGATGTTTATTTTAATGGCAAAAATCTGCGCGAGGCCAATTCGTCTGAAATACAAAATTTAAGAAGAAGCATTAGCGGAATATTTCAGGATTATAAACTTTTGCCAGCGAAAACAGTGTATGAAAACGTTGCTTATATTTTAGAAGTGGAGGGCAGAGGATACGGTGAAATTAAAAAAGAAGTGCCCAGGGTTCTTGAGCTTATAGGGCTGAAGGACAAGGCAAATAATTTCCCAAAAGAACTTTCCGGGGGAGAGCAGCAGCGGCTGTCTATTGCCAGAGCATTGGTGGGAAAGCCCGAGACTATAATCGCTGACGAGCCGACAGGAAATCTTGACCCGTACAATACCTATGAGGTAATTTATCTGTTAGAAAAAATAAACAAAGCCGGAGCTACTGTAATTTTGCTGACTCACGACCGGGAAATAGTAAATAAATTAGGCAAAAGAGTGATTACTTTAGTCAACGGCAGAATTATCAGAGACGAGAAAGAAGGCCAATTCATTATCTAACGAGAATCTGGTATCTAGAAGCTGGAAGATAGAATAGAATACAGAATAAAGAATTAAGGAAACGCAACCCCAGAGTTCTAAATTCAAAATTCTATTCAAACTACTAAATACTAAATTCTAAATTCGCGTTATGCTTGTAAGTTTCAGAAGAATCATAAAATTTTCAGTTAATAGTTTTAGCCGGAATAAAGGAATATCCATTGCAACTATTTTTGTATTGGTTGTTGCAATAATGGTGGCCACGGGGTTATTTTTCTTTCAGGGAATTGCCGGTCATTTAACCGATGAAATACGGGATAAAACTGACATAACAGCATATTTTGAGGAAGACACTTCAGAGCAAGATATTTTAGTTGTAAAAGATGAAATCACAAAAATCTCGCCCAACGTGAAAAATATTGAGTATGTTTCAAAAGAGCAGGCATTAGCTTATTTTAATGAAAGGCACCAAGACAACCAAGTTTTGCAGAGGGCTTTGGCAGAAGTGGGCGAAAATCCTTTTTTGCCGTCGTTAAACATTACCACAAACGGCGACCCGGTGCAGTTTGAGGAGATTTCCAACGTCCTGCAAACATCAGCCTTTAGCAAATTGATAAACAAAGTGGATTTTTTGCAGAAAAAAGATACTATAGAAAAAATCTATTCTTTGACTTCAAATATAAACAAGTTCGGAATTTTTTTGGGCGTTGTTTTAATAATCCTTTCCATGCTGGTTGTTTTTAATACAATAAAACTTGCAATAGACAGTTCAAAAGATGAAATTAGCACAATGAAAATAGTTGGGGCATCTGATTGGTTCATACGAGGGCCCTTTATAATAGAAGGCATAATTTACGGAGTTATAGCATTTTTAATTTGCATTTTACTTTCTGCTTTATCTGCATTTTTATTGTCTGGTAAAATATCAGTTATTTTGCCAGGATTTAATATGCTTGATTACTTCTTGGCTAATTTATGGATTTTTATTTTAATCCAATTGGCTTTCGGAATCGGTGTAGGGGTTATTTCCAGCTTGATAGTTGTTAAAAAGTATTTGGAAGTTTAAATATTGCGAGGTCTTCCCTCGGCCGTAGCCCGAGGCTACAGCCTACGGGCGAGGCTAATGGTCCCGGCAAAATTATTTTTTAAATTTTATTTCCAAAGCTGCGAGGTCGTCTAATGGTAGGACTGCGCCCTCTGGAGGCGCCTATCTTGGTTCGAATCCAAGCCTCGCAGCCTTGGAAAGAAAATTAGTTTATTTAGACCCTATCGGAATCCCCTTTGCTTAAAACTCGTATTTTAAACACCTCAGACCCTCCTCCGCTAAAGCTTCGGACGGGCAAAGCACGCTTGAGGTGTTTTGATTTGGGGCTATCCGGCGACATTTTGAGTTTTCCACAGATTTGTACCTTGACTTGACTATTTAGTCGGGTATAATAAAAATATGATAACTGCAAGGCAAAAACAATTATTAGAGATTATTTATGATTATATCAAGGATACTGGCTATCCGCCAACATTTGAAGAAATGAGAGAAGCTTTAGGTGTGGTTTCAAACCAATCTATTATTGACCTTTTAGCAAAACTAGAAAGTCAGAAATTATTGAAAAAAGACGAAGGGGCAAGAACCATTAAAATTTTACCCTATGGGTACCGGGCAATGGATAAGCCCCCGCTTATTGGCGCATTAGGAACTGTCAGCGCTGGATTTCCCATTGAATCAATTGAGCTAAAAGGAGAATGGCAAGAGATTCAATCAGACCTGGGGGGCGATAAGTTAGAAAAATTCAAGGATGGCGTTTTCCTTTTAAAAATTTCTGGCGATTCAATGATAAACGCAGGCATTGACGATGGGGCTATTGTTTTAGTTAGGGAGCAAAAAGAATTTATTTCCGGCGACATAGTTTACGCTCAAATAGGCGACTCTGCGACCGTCAAGCGTTTTATCTCTGACAACAAGCCGCCTTTTTTATATTTGAAACCAGAAAATCCCAATTATAGTATTATTCATTTTACTGAGGACATGATTCTTAAAGGAAAAGTAATTTCGGTTATTAAAAATGGCCAGTGGAAACTGGTCAATTAAAATTATGCCAACTATAAAATCCAACAAATCAAAAGAAATAATAGATAAAATTTTTCATAATACAGAAACTATTTATAGCTTGAAGGAGTTTAAAGATCTCGATATCGAAAATATTTTAAAAATAACGGAAGGCGAGAAAGGTAGATTTTACGTGAAAGATTTAAAATCGGGAAACAGCCGTTTTGTTTTTGACGAGCTTAAACAAAGTGGTAAGCCGGAAGAAATTGTTAGGCAACTTTGGCTTTACAAATTAAACAAATTTTATGGTTATCCCTTTGATTTAATTGATACTGAAAAAAGTGTTCATTTTGGCTCAAAAGAATTTGCGAGAGCTGACATTGTTGTTTATAAAAATGACAAAATAACACCTTATATTATTATTGAAGTAAAAAAACCAAATTTTGAAAAAGGAATTGACCAACTAAAAAGCTATCTTAATGCCGAAGGTTGTGAAATTGGGGTTTGGTCAAATGGAGAGATAAAAACAATCTTGTATAGAAATTATCCAAACAACTTTGAAGACACTCTTTCAGAAATACCGTCTGTCAACAAGACGATAGACGATTTATTGTCTGAAAAGAAAACATTATCTGATTTAGACCCAAAAACAGACCTGAAAGAAAGCATTAAAATTATTGAAGAACTTGTCCTGGCCAACGCCGGCGTAGATGTTTTTACAGAAGTTTTTAAGCTGATATACGCAAAATTATTTGATGAAATAGAAGCCCAGAAAAGGGAAGGCAGAGAAATTTTATTCAGAAAATATAAAGACCCAAACAAAACTTTTTTGGCGATAAACGGCTTGTTTCATTCTGCTGTCAAAAAATGGCCGGGAACATTTTTTGAGCAGGATAATATACGGCTTTCTGCCGAGCATTTAGCAATTGTTATTGGAGAAATGGAAAAGACAAAGCTTTTTGGCTCTGATTTAATGGTTATAGATGAAGCTTTTGAATATTTAATCCCCGAGGTCGCAAAAGGTAAAAAGGGGCAATACTTCACGCCAAGGCACGCAATTGCGATGGCTGTAAAAATGTTGAATCCCAAAAAAGATGAATATGTCGTTGACCCGGCTTGCGGTTCGGGAGGATTTTTAATTGCCTGCATGAACTATGTTAAAGAAAAATATCTAAAATCAGAATTAGAAAAACAAGATTACGCCAAAGAATATCTTTACGGAATAGACTTTGCGGACGAAACAGCCAAGGTTTCAAGGGCTTTAATGTTAATTGCCGGCGACGGTAGGTCGCATCTTTTCAAATTAAATTCGCTTGATATAAGAGAATGGCAGGGTGAAGACGCAGACAAACTACGAGCCAGAAGCGAACTTTTACGGAGGTTGGAAAAATTCAAGGATTATGCTGATGAAGAAGAAAATAAAAAAACCTTCAAAAACTTTGATTTTGATATTTTGCTTACCAATCCGCCTTTTGCCGGGGAAATAAAAGACCAAGGTGTGTTAAGGCAATATGAATTTGGCAGGAAAAAGGGGAAATTGGTTAATAAAATTGAACGGCATATTTTGTTTATAGAAAGAACGCTTGATATGGTAAAGCCGGGTGGTAGAATGGCAATTGTCTTGCCTCAAGGCGTTTTGAATAACATAGGCATGGAATATGTCCGTGAGTTTCTTTTTGATAAAGCGCGAATTTTGGCAGTTGTGGGCTTGCACGGAAATATTTTTAAACCGCACACTGGCACTAAAACATCTGTTTTATTTTTGCAGAAATGGGGAGGCAAAGCCGGTGAGCCAAAAAAAGATTATCCTATTTTTATGGCGGTTTCTAAAAAAGCCGGTAAAGATAATTCTGGCGACTATATTTACAAAAAAGACGCAGAAGGAAATTACATCCACGACCAAAGACTTAGAAAGGTTTTAGACCACGACTTAGACGAAATCGCAGACGCATTTTTGGACTTCGCTAAAAAACAAAAATTCAATTTTTAAAAGTAGGTTGTTTATGGGCTTTTTTAAAGTTAATAAAGAAATAAAAACCGAAGATTTAAAACTTTCAAATTATGACCAAATTTGGACTAAATTTTGTTTTCTTGACGAAACGGGAAATTTGAATAATCCAACTGACCCATTTTTTACGGTTGGTATATTAAAATTAAGTCAGCCATACTATTTATTAAATAAGGTTCAATACGAGAGAACTAAGAAAAATTTTTACGATGAAATGAAGTTTAATAAGCTTTCAAGAAGAAATATTGAATTTGCAAAATTCGCAGTTGGAGCGCTTTTTGATGCGCGAAGTACATATTTTTATTCTTATTCAGTAGATAAAGATGGCGAATACTTTAAAAAAGAGTTTTCTGGCAATCCGTGGCAGGCATACCAAAAAATAACGGTTCGCTTATTGAAAGATGTTGCTCTCGCGCCAAAGGAAATTTTGATATTACTTGCCGACCATGTTACTGTTCCTAAAAATATTCGTTTTGAGGTAGATGTAAAAAAGGAAGTTAATAATTCATTAAAAAGATTAGCGCTTGCAGGAGTATGTAGGCTTGACTCGCGTTCAAACGATCTCCTGCAACTTGTAGATATTATGATTGGAGCTGTTAGTTATGATTTGAAAATAGAAACAGGGGCAATAAGGGGCGTTGATGACTACAAGGTAGATTTGCTCGGGTTTTTAAAACAAAATCTCGGAGCAGATAAATTTATATCTGGTTTTCGTAACAGGAATTTTAATATCTTTGTAGATAAAGATATGAAGTTGCGATTACCGTTAGAAACAAATAAAAAAGGGCCATCGTCCTAACGGTCGACGCCCTTTCTTGATACTGTACTTATAGTATATCAAAACACAAAAAAAAGTCAATAGTCAAGATGTGAATAACTAAAAGTCGAAAAGTAGAGCAAAAATTTAATTTTTTAGGATAAAAGATAATTGGATGTTTCAGAAAATCAAAGAAAAAATTACAAACATCCCAAATTACGAAATATTAATTCCCTTTTTAATTTTTTTTGTCCTTTTTATTTTTGGAACAATTTCTCTTTTGCCCGTTTTATCTTCTTTTATTTTTATGAAATTTTCAGATTTTGTTCTTTTGGCAACACTTACCGCATTACTTTGGTATAGTTTTGAAACAAGGCAACTTAAAAATGCCGCACGAACCGCAAATGAACTTCAGCAACTGCCATTTTTTGTTTTAATATATAATGAGCGTACACTGACTTTAAAAAATGAAGGAATGGGTATGGCATACAATATAGCCGTTGATGATATTAGATTAGGAGATGAAAATTTTGAATTTAATCATTTGAGAAAATGGTATTATTGTAGTCCAAATGAACAAAGAGAATTAACTGTTGAAAAATCAATCGGGGATAGATGTTTTTCTGCCGAAATTAAAGACCTTGTTTATGATGTCTGGCAGTATGCACCTAATAAAAAAATAAAACTAACTATTCGATTTAATAGTCCGCTTAAAAATAGGGCATCCCAAGCCATAGTTTTAAAAGTACCCGACGATCCTGTGTATATGGAAAATATAGAATTATATAATTTTGAAGAATGACTTATTCGATAATCAAAAAATCGCAATTGGAGGGGGCTTTGAGGTTGGATGCTGAATATTATCAGCCAGAGTATTTAGAATTGGAGAAAAGGTTTACCAAATTAGAAACAAAAAGTCTGGAGGAGATCTCAAAATCAATTATTAGTTTTGGGGCATATTCGCTTACCAGTTATATTGAGTGGCAAGAATCGGGGGTGCCATATATTAATGTCGGCGATATTCACGAGGGATATATTGATTTTAGCAGTGTGAAATATATTAGCGAGAAAGTTAACGAGATATTAAAAAAATCAAAAGTTAGTAATGGGCAAGTTTTACTTACGATGGCAGGAACAATTGGAAATGCAGCGGTAGTGCAAAATCTCTCAAAAGGTGCAAATGCTAACCAAGCAATTGCTAAAATTACCCCTCTTGATATTTCACCTTATTATTTGACGGCATTTTTCAATTCAAAATATGGTTTATTGCAAACTCAACGAGAGATTGTTAGTAGCGTTCAGGCAAATATTTTTCTTGGCCAAATTAAAAAATTTAAAATTCCTATTTTTGATAAAAAAATAACAGCAGGAATCGACAAAGAATACAAAGATTTTCTTAATGAATTAGAAAATTCAAAAAAGTTTTACCAAGAAGCGGAAAGTTTGCTTTTGGAAGAATTGGGGTTGAAAGATTTTTTTAATAAAGAAAGCTTGTTTAGTGTTGTTAATTTATCAGATGTAAAAAATGCCAACCGCATTGACGCAGAATATTTCCAATCAAAATTTAATACTTTATTAGCAAAAATTAAAACGCAAAAATTAGATGATTTAGTTTCAATCAAAAAAGGATTTGAGCCAGGGAGTAAAGCATATCAAGAGAGCGGAAAATTATTTATGCGTGTTAGCAGTGTTTCAAAAGAGGGGATTATTGATAAAGACCAAAAATATTTGAGCGATGAACTATATCAAAAATTTAAAAAAGATTTTGAGCCAAAAGTTGGGGAAATTTTGTTAACCAAAGACGCAACACCGGGCATAGCGTATGTTTTGAAAGAACCAGTTGAGGGTATAATTTGTGGCGGTATTTTAAAATTAAAAATCAAAGAAAATATTGAGCCAGAATTTTTAGCGCTTTGTATAAATTCCATTGTTGGTAAATCACAAGTTGAACGAGATGCTGGTGGTTCGGTGATTGCCCATTGGAAGCCAGAACAGGTTAGAGATTTGCAAATGCCAATTTTATCAAAGTCTGTTCAACAAAAGATCTCTGATTTGGTTAAAAAATCGCACAATGCGCGTAAAAAAGCGAAAGAATTATTGGATGAAGCAAAAACAAAGGTTGAGAAATTAATAGAAAATAATTAATAAAAAAAATGGTAAAAGAAACAATAATAAATATTTCAGAAATTAAAAAACTATTTAAGGAATATTGCGAAGAAAATAAAATGGAATTTTCAGCTGAGAAATTTTCAGAGTTTTTAAAATTTTTGGAAGTTGATTTTTATGATTGGGTAAGAGAGAATTTAAAAAAATTCAAAAATTAATTGAGAAATAAAAATTATGAAAAATTATTTGGAAATTATTTCAATCTTAGTTGTTGTTGCAATGGGGTTTTGGGTGTACAAGCTTTATCGGGACAAAAAAGAGAGCGACAGGGAGGCAGAAGCGTTGGACAAAGAGAGGGAGGAATTGGAGCAAGCAGCCTTCGCCAAGGCTTCGGCCTGCCAAGGAGGGCTGGCTGAATACAATCAAAAACTGCAGGAGAAAAAGGAGCAAATGAAGGAAAAAATTATGGAGCTTTTTAAAGGGGCTGAAAAAATAAGTAATAAAGATGTGACGGGAGCGCTTGATATTGCAGCTGCCACGGCAGTAAGGTATTTAGACGAGCTGGAGCAGGAGGGCAAGCTGAAACAAGTGGGCAAAACTGGCAGAACAGTGATTTATACAAAATAGCCTAAACACCTCAGACATGTCTGAGGTGTTTAGCAAAAAGTGGCGTCGGGTTATTCTGCAGCATGCCCGTCCACGGCGATGCCCGGCATCGCCGTGGGGACTCCAAATGCGCGAATCTTTGAGTGATATTTGAGCTTGATGAATAATGCCGTATTTGCGCCTTTTCTCCAAATTTCAGCTGTGAATTCGCTATAATTCCTCGGCTTATACTTTGTATAAACCTCAGAATTCTATCAAATTCTCGCTTTGAAATTTGGAGAAAATCCATCAAAAGAGCATTATTCATCAAGCTCGTTACTTATCCTTTACATAAAGGTAATTTTGATGTATAATTACTTTTTACGACCCTGAAATTTTATGAAGAATATAAGAAATATTGCAATTATTGCTCACGTTGATCATGGAAAAACCACTTTGGTGGACGCGCTTTTGCGTCAGTCAAAAACTCAATTAAACAAAGAATCAGCAGGGCAGGACTGCATAATGGACAGCAACGAGCTGGAAAGAGAAAGAGGCATTACTATTTTTTCTAAAAATGCTTCTGTGCAATATAAGGGCATAAAGATAAACATAATTGACACTCCTGGCCACGCGGATTTTGGTGGCGAAGTGGAAAGGGTTTTAAATATGGCAGACGG
>JBDRST010000066.1:0-13417 GCA_043824525.1 bacterium | reverse complement strand
GAGGTCTATGGAAGTTGTATTCAATTAACCACTCGGTAAGATCTTTGTTAAATATATCAGGATTAGTATTAAAATTACCAAAATTTATGAATTCAGTTTGTATTGTTTGATTAAATCTTTCGTTATCAGGATTATCTTTTGGTGTTCTTACTCTAGAGTGGTACTGTTCAATATTGAGTTTCTCACAAGCTTTTTTAAAATCTTTTGCAAATTCAGATCCATTATCATGCCCAACCCTTGGAATTTTACCGTCCATCAGGAAGTATAGTCTGTGTAAAAAGTCAGCACTGTTTGTAGAGCTTTTGCTTTTGTACATACGAGCAAAACCTACTTTACCATATTTATCTATGGCAGTAAATATATATCTTTTTAATCCAGCATATCGTATTTCAATAGTATCAAGGCAGATAATATAGCCAGCTTTTTTCTTGTACCAAGCCAGATTCTTTAGATTTAGTTCTGTAATCCTTTTTTTCTTGCCTGCTCTTTTCCTTTTTTTAACTATCTGAGCCGTTTTTTTGGGGTTTCTATACAGTTTATGCTTAGTAATGACTCTTTGTATCTTCCAAGAAGATATTTCTTCACCATAGGCTTCTTTGTACTTTTTAACCAGCTTCATTTTACCATACTGCATATATTTCTTTCTTAGCATTATCACACGTAATTCTTCTACTGGGGTGATCTCTGGTTGCCGTACATGCTTAGGAGCTCTCGACTTGTCTTCTAGCTTATGCAGACTGTAGATATTATTCTCATCAAAGACAGCGAACCATTTGTAGAATGTTTTTCTGGAAATACCAAAGTGCCTACAAGTATGCTGTACTGAATTACCCTCATAATTGTAAATTACCCAGTTTAATCGTAGTTTGGCTGTTTTAGATAAATTAAGTATGTCAGCTACTTTACGCCAACGCTCGCACTTATCAAGAAGTTTAATAGGTTTACCACTAAACCACTGCTTCGAAGAAAGGTGCCAATTCTCGGTAAATAACCATTTGTAGGTATTAATATTGAGATTAGTCATAATTGATGAGATTACAAGGTTATTATTTAACATCTAATTTTAGCAAAACCTGCGGTTTTGGGCAAATTAGAGTGTTACCTATGTATCTCATCTTTGACACTAAACCTTTTAGCTGTTCTCCTTTATATAATTTAAAACTATTAGATACATCTTTGCATTTTAAATTTAATACCAAAGAATACAAAACGTTAACTATTAAACTCATCAAAATTAAAATCCTGCTATTTTCAGTATTTCCTCCATCAATATAACGAGAAGCGATTATAACATCTGCTTCATTTCTATGTTCATAAAGTTCTGTAATAAATTC
The DNA here is from genome assembly GCA_043824525.1 of bacterium. Lineage (GTDB taxonomy): Bacteria > Patescibacteriota > Minisyncoccia > Minisyncoccales > Staskawiczbacteraceae > XYD1-FULL-39-28. Next base: position 12,083 of record JBDRST010000066.1, on the reverse strand, counting down.
CGGAGAGTGCGAATCATCCGCATCCATAAAAATAACAAACCCACCAACGGCTTTCTTAATTCCTGTTTTTATGGCATCTCCATAACTATTACCACTCTCCCTATTAAGATAAAGCACCTCATTATCTTTGCATATTTTTTCTGTTTCATCCATTGCTAACAGAGTATCTACAACAATAATTTCATAATTAATATTAAGTTTTAATAACTCCTCTTTTATTTTTGGTAAAATTACAGCTAAATTATTACTCTCTTGGTATGACGGGAGAATTACACTTAAATTTATTTGCTTTATGTTTTCCATATTTAATATTTGAAATTTTTATAATCTTGTATCCATTTTATTGTAGAACGTATTCCTTCTATTTTGTCTACTTTAGGCTTCCATCCTATTTCTCTATTTATCTTTGTAATATCTGCAATAAAAACCTTTTGATCGCTTTGTCTTACTGGTAATTTAATATAACACAATTTTATACCCAATTCTTGCTCTAGGATAGCAAAAAGTTCTAATAAAGACAAGCTATTTTCTACCCCACCCCCTATATTAAAAACCTGCCCCTTAATTTTATCAATACCCTCAGAAACTGACATGTAAAGACTAACCATGTCATCAGCATGTAAAACATCCCTCACCTGTTTCCCATTACCAGATATAGTAAAAGGCGGTAAACTTGGGTTAACCAAAGCCTCTAAAGCCTGCAAACAAAACCAACCTATCCACCCCTGATCTTTGCTTGAAAATTGCCTTGAACCATACATAGAAGAGTGTCTCATTACAGCAGTTTTAATTCCAAAAACTTTATAATAGTCCAAAACATACTGATCAGCAGAGCCTTTTGAACAACCATATGGAGAGGAAAAAGATAAATTAATATCTTCAGGAAATCCATTTGGATAATCTATTGCACTATATCTTTTTTCTTCTTCCTTGTATTTTATATATTCTAAGTCTCCATAAACTTTATTGGTAGAAGAATAAATCACAGCAGACTCAGTGCTATGTCTCCTAACAGATTCCAACAAATTTAAAGTTCCCTTAGTGTTTACTTCAAAATCCAACAAGGGATTTTCTATTGATAAGGTCATTGCAACTTGCCCTGCAAAATGAAAAATTACATCCGGTTTTTCAGTGGATACAACATTCTCTATTTCACTATAATTTTTTATATCCCCCTTGACGAAAACAAAACTACCTTGATTCTCCAACCACTCTAAATTTTTTTCAGATCCAAATCTAGAAAGGTTATCAAAAATCACAAGTTCGTCCCCTCTTCTAATTATTTCTTCAGCTAAATTTGAGCCTAGAAAACCACACCCTCCTGTAATTAAATATTTCATATTTTTTTGTTATAATTAGCTAATTCTTGATCAATCATTTTTTTCAACCCATCATAAAGAGAATATCTGGCAGACCAACCTAATTTTTTAATTTCTGTAACATCTGCTAAGCCTTCCATTACTTCATTTTCTCTATAAGGTAGAGCACCAAAATTTAGGACTGTTTTTGTATTTCCAATAATTTCTTTAATAGTTAAAACTAATTCTTTAATAGCCACCATTTTATCACTACCAATTTCAAACTCAAAAAATTCCTTTTCCAAACCATTTGAATAATCAATTATTTTTAAAAAGGCACTGACAACGTCATCTATAAAAATAAAGTCCCTTTTTTGTTCTCCTTTGGTTAGATCAATTTTTTCAACCTGATTGATCAAACTATCTGTCACATATGAGACAAATTTAGTTTTATCATCAAAAGGCCTATAAAAATGTTCCAAAGCAACATTTATGCAAGTTAAATCATTTTTATAAACAAAAAGCCAATCCTTAAATTGTTTTTTTGAAAGAGAATAATAATTTATTCTTTTATCTAAGATGGTGTCCGTATTGATAAAACATTCCACACCATAATTTTTACCAAGCTCCAACAATTTTATAGGCAAGATAAGATTGGCTTCAATAACTTGCAAAGGACTGACATTCTTACGACCATAATCAGTAGCACAATGTAAAATCAAATCAATTTGATTTTCCAAAAAAACTTTTTCTAATTTAATTTCATCAAGATTATAAGATGTTACCTTATCTAAACAATCATTTATTTTTTTGTATTAGAAAAAGATCTTTTCAAAATAACAATATTATAATCGGAATTTTTAACCAATTCTTTTAAAATATTACCACCAAGATAACCAGTTCCACCAGTTAATAAAATTACTTTTTTCTCTATTTTCATAATGTCTTTTATTCTGTGAAATCTCTTTCTAATCCTAAGAACCAAGAATTATTCCATCACCTTTTTCCGAATAATTATCTGTCATATTAAAATTATTTACTATGCTTATTTTTTAATAGATAAATCCAAAACGAAATTTTTTCCATCATCATAAATTATCTGTCTGGTCTTGCTTAATTCCATAGTATTATCCTGAAAAGCCAAGCCATTTTCTGAAATAGCGCGTAATAATGGATTCACATGTGGTTTTAACATACCAGATACAGACGCACGAGAAAAATTTGCCTCATTTCCATAAGAATAAGCTATATACTTAATATCATGTGATAAAAAATAATTAGCCATAGCTTCGCCCCCGCTCTTTAGTGGAATTCCCGGAGGTAAACTAGAACCACCCGGTGCATCATTTATATAAATCGCATTTCTCTTAAAATCAAATAAAAAATTTCTATCCAATCTGGCAATAATTATTTCTCCCTCTGGCACTGCTTTTTGCAAATCTGAATATTGCTTAAACTCATTTTCGTTTATTAAATCAGAATTCATCAAGCCTATTTTCAAATTACCATCGCCGATATTCAAACTATATTTGATATTATCAATCACAGACAAATCTTTTTGCAAAAAAACCCCAAATAAAAAAACCATCATCACTACCCCAACCACACGTCCATCAAAATTATAAAATTTACGAAAACGCAGTTTGCCAATTAATGATATACTAGAAACAAATAAAATGCTTGGGAAAAGATATGCAAAACTATAATAATACAAACTATAACCACTCACCAATAAAACTAATACTGACACACCTGCCAAAGATCCAAAAAATACAAGCCAAAACATTTTTTTCTCTTCACTGACAATTAAACCACGTGCTATAATGGCAATTGCCATTAGAGGCAAAAGTGTAATCAGACTTACAAAACCTTCAAAAAATAAACGTAATAAACTATATAAATCAAACCTGATAACATGCTCAAAAGCATCATAAGCAGTACCTTGATAACCTCTACCAAAAATTGGATATAATAATGTCCCTGAAGACGCTAGCATTGATAACATCCACGGTAAAAGAAAAACAAAAATAGCCAACACAGCCACAATAAACTCTCTCTTAAATAACTTATAATCTCCAAGACGACGAAAATAAATAAAATAACACCCAATAAACAACGCCACCGAAACTACAATATAAGTAGATTTTAAAGCACAAAGTGCAGAAAATGGTAAAGCAACCAACAAAGCATTACGCCAGACAGATTTACTTTTGAATTCTAAAATAGGATACGCCAACCTAAGAATAAGAAAAACTACAACAGCAGCAGTATAACTGGCGGTTATGTTAAGCACGGGGGAAACAACAACTGTCATTAAAAAAACAACACTGAGACCTAAAAACTTCTCAACTTTTTTTTCTCGAAGAAAACCAATCAACAAAAGTATAAGGATTAAATAACCCAAACCATTGTCTGTAATATGTAGATTTTTAAAAGAAGTGTTTGAAAGAATAATAGCATGCAAAAAATACTGCCCACCGAGAGATGATTCAACTCTACGCTGATTAAAAGGATCATCACTAAGTGAACCAGTTTGTAGCATCTGTGCTGGAAAAGCCATATAACCATGGTGATCGTCAGCGCCATTAAAACCAAAAAAAGAAACAGCAAAACCATAACGAGCCACAATAATCATAAAAAGAACAACTACTATAACAGAAAAAATTTTGTTCCTTTTGGTAAATGCAGATACTTTGCGCGCAAACATTGTCCACGCTCTATAATTTTTAAACCAAAAAAATAAAAATACTAGAACACCTAATACAATAAAAATCTTTAATAAAGAAGGCGAAATAACCCCTGCTAGATTTAAAAAACCTCCAATGGTTATACTTAAAACTAAACCAAAAGCTGCTTGCATGCCAACATCAAACTTTTTTTTCGGCAATAACAAAACGTTAAGAATTCTTCCATAACCAATAAAAGCTAATAGTACTATTAACCCCCATATAAAAGCTGTAATATACTGAACAAACATAATTAGTTTAACCAATTTTTCATAAATTTTTCTTTATTCTCCAAAGGGAGAATATACCAGGCAAGAATTTCTTTGATAATTTTACTCTCATTTATATCCACTTCTTTTTTCGTACATATCACTTTTATGTTTGGCATAAAATTACGGTACAGTGGATGTCTGAACTTAAAATTATTAAAGCCGTACTTTGATAAAACTTTTTTAAACTTGCGCTTGTCCCAAAAATCCAAATGATTGGCCCATGATGCTTCTTGGGTTCCAAACAAATGTCTACCCAATCTCATTCTGAAAAAAAATGGAACAAACGGCAATAAGACACTAATCCAAAAATAATCCGGAGTTTCAATTACCAATTTACCACCTGGCTTAAGCCAACGACGCCATTTAGCCAATAATTTTAAAACGTCAACCCGGTTGAAGTGCTCAAAAAGATGATGGCTTCTAATTTCATCAAGTGAATTATCTGGGTATTCCAAAGTTGTGATGTCTTGATAAACATCAGCTTTGACATCCATTATAGTTTTATCATCCGTTGGATAATCAATATTTATATACCCATTAAGATATGTACCACCACAACCTAAATGTATTTTCATAAGTAAAAATTATACTATTTTATTTTGCATAGATATCTCCCCACAAATCAGAGTTGTCTTTTATTTTTTCTTCAATAATAGAAAAAAGGCCTTCCTTATCAACCCAAATATTTAATGTTAGACGCGGTTTCTCACCAAGAGTAAAATTAAATTCCTTAAAACCAATTGATACCAATCTTTCTATACATTTTTTTGTATTGGCAAAAAACTCACTGGTAAATTCAAAATTTAAACAATTTATTTTTTTTGTCAAACCACTAAAAACCTCAAATTCAAATCCCTCTACATCTATTTTACAAAAATCCGGATAACCATATTCATTAATCAACTCATCAAGCGTGGTCATGGGCACGATAATCTCTTTATCAAATTTAAAATTTTTAAAACGCCCTGTCTGCCATTTTTCGGAAAAAGTAGAAAGTCTGTTTTCATCTGAACAAACACTCATTCTCATTTCTCCTTGTTCTCTACCAACTCCTTTGTGAACCACTACCACATCAGAATTAGAAAATCTCTTTTTCAACATATGAACACAATCCCGCTGAGGCTCAACAGACACCACTTTTACTCCTAGCCGAGAAAAAGCTTCAGTGCGATCACCAATATTAGCACCGATATCAAAAAATAATTTGTTTTTCCAAACAAACTGTTTATAAAAACCAAAGCTACGGATATAATTCAATGGCTTCATTAAGCGTAAAAAATATCTTGATATCATAATTTTATTAAATTAATAAACCTACGGGCTGAAGATTCATTTGTAAAATTTTTTAGTGCATAATCACGAGGCTTGTAATTCCCCAAATTACCAATAAAATTACGCCATTTCTCAGGAAAATCCTTTGTTTTTCCAAAAAATAAACCACACTCTTCTGTTAGATATGGCGCGCTTATTTTATCATGAAACCACTTATAATTGCAATACTCCCAATATCCCCTATTCCACACCATTGTAGGCACATTGTGCATCCAGGCCTCACACAACGCCAACCCCTGACTTTCTGATTCTGACAAGTAAATCATACCTTTTGATCTGGCAAGTAAAGTAAAATATTCTTTCTTACTATAATGTCCATAATTAACAATTTTATATGAAATATTTTCAGATTTTAAAAAACCCATAATGCTACGAAGTCTCTTTTTTGAGCCACTTTTGTAATAAACTAAAATCAAATCTCGTTTCTTGGACAAATCACATTCGCTTTCAACTCCTGCTGCCCAAATTTCTATTTTTTTAGCCAATTGTGGTGCTTGCGATACCCAAAAATCTTTTGTCCAGATGGACGGAACCAAAAAAATATCTATATTAGTATCTAGTAATACTCCACCCTCCTCATTTGGTAAAATTGCTATTGTGGGACCTGTAATAATTTTACTTATAATTCCGGCCTTCTTTAATTCAATTGCACCACGCAAAGCTTCGGCACTTTCATTAACATAAACCACTGAACCAGTGGATATATCACTCTTTTTAGGATTTAAAACATAATCAATATTTATTTTCTTAAGACCAACCAACAAGCTTTTTGTTACTGCCTGTGGACCACGACTCTGCCCCAATAGAAATTTAATAAACCTCTTAACATTTGTTATAAAGAGCTTGTTAGAAAACCGTCCAACACCTTTTATAGGTTGTGTCAAAATTACAAGCGACATATTTTAAAATTTATTTATTATGTTGTGTCGCTGGCATATAATTTTATTCTCAGCGACAAGTTGTGGATTAACACCAGAGCTTAAGCCCCTACCGTCAACATTGAAAATTCCCGCGTTCTTTTTGGATAATACAAATTTTTCTGATATTTTGGCAGCATGCACACACCAATCAAAATCACCACTAATTTTAAACTGCTCGTCAAAAGGACCAACTCGATTATAAAATTCTTTACTAATCATAAAAAAAGGACCACAATGCATAGAACTGGAAAACTCTTGCTGGTTATAGATTGGCGGAGAAATGTGTCGGTACTTTACAGGTATAGCCATAAACCCAAAACGCAAAACCCAAACAATATGAAAAGGGAAATAAACCAAATCCGCCCCATTTTTTATAAGATTAAAACCATCAATAATCGCATCTGCAAATCGAGTGTCGTCGGCATTCCAAAAAGCAATTGTCTTACCTTCTGCTATTGCCATTCCACGATTCCAGCTAGCAAACACGGTCTCTCTATCAACAACTAGATGTTTAAACCAGGGTTCTTTTTTTAATTTTTCAATACATTTTAATTCTTTTTCCTTGGGATCATTGAATATAACAATAACTTCAAATTTTAAATTCTTTTTCTCAAACAATTTGGCAATCCTCAAAAGTTTACCACGAAGTTTATTTACGTAGCGTTCGGAATTATACAATGAGATAATTATAGATATCATAAATTTTTTATAATGAATCAATTATACGCTTTTTTTCAACAATATACTCTTCTTCAATTTTTTCCAATGTTATACCATTTTCTTTTTCATAAAGACTAAAATAAGTTTGAAGCCTAAAATGTGAATAAGCTATTGCCTCCATAAAACCCAAAACACCATTTTTCCAATTATCTTTATAGAATAACCAAAAATACCTAATCATAGCGGCCAACATTCTTATGGTGGAAAATTTTTGACCATTTGTATATTTCTGTTGTGCCTCTGCCTCGGCATAGGCCAAGTGATTGGTAACAAACTTGTTCAAGTTATATAAACTAAAATGACGTATGGCATACTTATCACGTCTTGGTAAACGTAAAATCTCTTCTTTTTTTCCTAAAAATTTTCCCATTCCATGAATTTTATTATTGGAAAAGTCAACCGCATCTCTTTGAAAAAAACAACCCACAGAACTCTTTATGGCCGGATATTTGGTCTTACCCCAAAGATAAGTATACAAAGGAACAATTACCTGTTTATATTTATATTGCTGAGAAATCTCTGTCAACTTTTCTAATAAAGTCTTAGGAGCAAGATCATCTACATATTGCCAAAAAAGCCATTTTTTGTCTGTGTTAGCTAGAACAAAATCAAGCATTTCCTTGGTTTCGCCAATAGCAATCCCTATATCTTTTCCAGTACCAGCGACACTAATTTTTGGCCTTTGCAAAAACTTAGCCCCATATTTTCGTGCAATTTCACCGGTTTTATCCGTACTACCACCATCCAACACAACCACCTCACCGTATTTGATAAAATTACGCACCGGATATTCTATACGCTTTTCCTCGTTGAGGGTAAATAGAATGAATGCAATATTAGAGTTCTTCATATAATATTCTTCAATTTATAAAATAATTTATCGCACTTTATAAAAAATAAAAATTTTTTAATCAAGCCCTTCACAACAATCCAATAACCTCTTCCCATAAAATATACAAAAGCACCGAGTTTTGATTGAGGTAAACCATACAAGCGCTTAATCCATAAAAAATCCCTAAAAGCCCTCATATTTCTTCTCTGCGTTGTCTCTAATCCAATAATGTCCTCCCACCTCATATTATCACCCCGTGTCTTGACAATTAAATCACTCAAAACCATAAACTTTTTATCTTTAAAAGCTCGCAAAAAAACATGCGTAGACATCCCACCAAAAATACCAATAACTTGCAAATAACCATCAAGTGATCTCACATAATCTTCTAAACTAGGGAACAGACAATCCTCTAAAACGTGCTCGTGCACACTAGCGTGTTGCATATCACGCGAATAACCCACATGACCGACTAGATAATAAGGAACATATGTGTTTAATATTTTTTTTATTAATAATGACAATGAATTAGGGAATAAGGCATCATCATCCCCCAAAGTAAGGCAATACTTTCCATTGGCTAAATTTACTACATTATTTAAATTACGATCAAACCCAATATTAGTTTCATTTCTGTGATAAATAATATTTTCATATTTTTCTGAAAAACTTACCACCATTTTTTTGGTATCATCACTACTGGCGTTATCTGAAATAACGATTTCTACAACATTTTTAAGAGAGGGTTCTATATCAAATTGATCAGTAATACTTTTTAAGTTGTACTTCAAAAGTTCCACCCTATTAAAAGTAGGAATACAAATACTTAATAATTTATTTTCTTTCATACTATTAATAACTAGCATCGGATTTGAATACAAATTTTTTGTTCAATACAAAAGATAGGCACGCCATTGGCAAAATTAAAATCGCCCCAGCAACATAGGCTCTAATATATACCATATCAAACAAATACAGACCGACCACATTGAAAAAATAAATCGCCACATAAACTGCAAAAAATTTGTAAATAAGTAAGTTATTGTGAGATCTAAATACAAATATTCCCGTAGTTTTAAAATTAAATAAAATTCCCAAAATTGTGCCGAACAACGCAGCAATTGAATAATGTAGTCCTAAAAATAAAAAAAGTGAAAAAAAACCATACCCAAATAATGTATTAATTCCGCCAATGAACAAAAAACAAATAAACTGTTTTTTTACCAACTTACTTAACATATTTAACTATCAAAATTAATTCTTTCTTTTTCAATCACCAGTGGCCGGCGTTTGACTTGCGTATAAATAGCACCTATATATTCACCCAATACACCAATAAAAAACAACTGTATAGAGGCTAAAAAAAAGATACCAATAACAAGAGGAGCTAAGCCAGCCTGAAACCTACTCCAAAAAAGTAACTTATATACCAAATAAACAATTCCAATAATAAAACTTAAAAGTGACATACCGAAACCAATAAAACTAGCTAATCTTAGCGGAACTTTAGAATGGTTCACGAAACCAAGCATTGCAATATCATATAAAGTATAAAAACTATTAGAACTCTTGCCTTTTTTACGCTTAGATTGAATATATTCAATTTTAGCTTTAGAAAAACCAAAATAACTAACTAATCCACGAAGATAAGGATCCTGATCGTCAATTAACTTTAGATATTCAACAAACTGCCTATCATACAAAGCAAACCCATTGAAATTTTTAATCTGTTCAGAGTCAGAAATTAATTCAATCAAATTATAATATAATCTCCTAATGGCAGACATTATATAACCCTCTTCGCTTTTAATTTTAACACCAACAACCACCTTGAATCCTTCTTCCCATTTATTTATAAAATCTTTTATGATGCTAGGAGGATCCTGTAAATCAGCAAAAAGTGAAATAACTGCATCACCTTTTGTCTGTAAAAGAGCATAATAGGGTGATTTTGAGTGACCAAAATTTCTAGCATTTACTATTATTTTTACCCTCTTATCTCTGCTGGCAATATTTTTTAAAATGTACACGGTCTTATCAACAGAAGAATTATCTATAAAAATATGTTCATAATCATAGCCTAAAGTATCCATAATTTCCTTTACTTGACTGTAAACATCTGTAACATTCTCTTCCTCGTTGTAACATGGTGTAACCACACTTATAAGCTTTTTTTCAAAATTCATATGATACTAACTTAATTATTTACAATACTCTAATTTATCTGAATTATTTAATAAAAGAACCATGTCTTCACTGCTCGTGTTCATAACCATATAAAAATCTTTTATGGTCTGATTAATCCTTATGTCTACAATATCATTACCAGATTGAGTATAAAATTCACTAAATGGATAAACAAATACTTTGCTGGTTTTATTACACTTCAAAAAATCAACTATATAATCTGCCTCGCGTTTAAAAAAAACTTCTGTAAAGGATGGTATGTCCAATACCGAACGTGTGTGAGACTCTCCATAAAACACCCCATCAAAAGCCTTTGCCAAAATAAACACCTCTTCTCCTTCGTCCGTATTGTTTTTTATAAAGTCTACGTTTCTTGTCAATGAAGTTTCTGACTTCTCAAAAAAAGAACTCAACCCTATGGACGACCACTTATAATATCCACCACTTTTGTATACAAGACTAAGTGGGGAAGAGAGCATGAAAAATATTATCATTAAGAATAGTAATCTATGCCCATACAGTTTTGTATTAGATATTATAATACTATAGATACTATCAGCAAAAATTGTTAATAATATAATAGGTAGATATAGCGGTAAATAAAAAGTTGCGTCATGGGATCTACCCTCATAATAACTAAATAGTCCAATACCTAAAATTGATAAAAAGAAAATGGATACATTCTTCCAATCATGATCTTTTATCAACCATTTTTTAATTGATAACAGTAAGCCGACCAAGAAAATAAATACTACCAAAATCCACGCATGTGGGAAAGGCATAGCAATCATCATAAACCCCTCATAAAACAACTTTTGATATTGGAAAAATAATGACAAACCCGGTAATTGTCCACTTCTTAGAAATGAATAGATCCAGTAACCTGCAGATATAAACGCAATAGACACTAATCCATTTATAATATGCCTAATAATTTTTGTAATCATTACTTTTTTACTGGTATTAAATACTTCCATATACATCAAAACCAGCACCCAAGAAATGAAAACCATAACTCCAGAATCAAAATTCCACAAAATAGACAATGCACTTATGATAAATAATACATAATACAAAATTTTATTTTTACCTTTAAAATAAATAGAAGAGAGAAAGAGAAATAGACAAGGAAAAAGAGTTCTAATTGGCCAATACTGAAAATATGGATACGGATTGGCCGAACCATCCAATAGATAGACTACAATCGTGCTAAAACCAAGTAATAAAATTATTTTATTTTTAATAATCCGATGAAGAAAAAGGAAAATAAATAAAAAACTCAAGCCTAGAAGCAGGCCCATTACTGACGTAACTGATAGTATGCTGAGGCCTACTATTTTAAATACTGGTTCTAAAAATATAGGATAAAGACCATACTGACTAGTTAGATTTACCAAAAGAGTTTTACCTGACAACACCTGTGAAATTGGATAAAAAATTGGATTTGCATGACTGACAATATTTTGCATATCAAACAAACTTGAAGTATTTACATTGATGATGCTTATAAAAAAAATAACTAAAATTAACACACCTGAAAACAAATACACTATTTTTTTAATTAAATTGTTATATGTCTCTTTTTTTAGAAGAAGAATGATGTAGACCCCCACAGGAAAAAGTATTAAACCATACATATACTTGCCAATACCATTTAGAAAAAAGTTTTTCTCTATGTATAAAAAATTGCTAACTGCCAAACCTATATAGGCAATTGAGAAAATTAACAATGGAACAATAATACTAGCAAAAAAATAAATACGGGAAATAATTTCTTTTTTTGCCTTATAAATAAA
>JBDRST010000065.1:0-3628 GCA_043824525.1 bacterium | reverse complement strand
AAAACAATCAAGGACTAGATCGCCCTCATTTGAGGAAGCTCCTACTATAAACTTCAGCAAGTCAAGATTTTTCTCCGTAGGATAATCTGGATATTGAGGGTCTTTGAATTCCCAAATATCCTGCATTTTTTTTCCATCTCTTTCGTCAACAAAAATCTTTTTTCTCGGCACACCATTTGATGACCACTCAATAAGCCCTTGTTTATCCCATTCCTCCAAAATGGCGGGGTCGCTTCGCCAATGTCTTCCTTTTGGTGGGGTTACTCCGCGCCATTCTTTGCCAGTATTGCCGTTTGCTGTCTCGCCAGGGGCATGGAGAGGAATAGTCGTATATTTTCTACTGTCTTTGTCAGTTTTTTTGAATAAACGCTCTATATCGTCATCAGAATAAGGAGATTTTGGGTCATTCCATGTAGGATTTTCTGCTTTAGAATAAAAAAGAATTAAATCTTTAGTGTTTCCATATGCTTTCCGTTGAAAATTTTTAGGGTTGCACTTAACTCGCGTAATATCATTTCTAAAATTTTTCATTCCAAAAACTTCGTCCATTATGAGTTTTACATAATGTCCGATTTTATAATCAATATGGAGATAGATTGACCCACGTTCCGATAAAAGCTCGCGCAAAAAAATCAGTCGTTCGCGCAAAAATTCTAGAAAGTCTGCTCCAATAAGAGTATCGCTATACGCGATTGCGTCTCCATTACTACTACTGATTGTGTTTGCGCGATCCTCGCTGATTTTAAAATGTCCGTTGGTTGCAAATGGGGGGTCAATATAAACTAAACCAACTTTACCCGAATAATCATCGAGCAGAGTTTTTAGTGTGGAAAGATTATCGGCGTAAATGAGCTTATTTTTTGCTCCTTTACCTGATACAGTTTTCAGTTCTGCTCTCGAAGTTTTTTCGAGAATATCTTTCTCATGTTTTTTATTGTCATAAGTGATAAACATAACATCTATATTTGATAGAGAAATTCGCGCAAAACAAGCGCACTCATAATATTTTCTTTTTTGAGCTTGCCTGTAATATCCTTATACATTTTATTCTTACCCTCAATATAAAGAACGCCGTCAAGAATTGCGACAGTTATCGCTTTTACGCCTTTTGCTTTTACGGTCGCAATAGCGTCGTTGAACTGTGCGTTTTGGTGTCCGCCAAAATCGGTTAGAAATTTTGCCTCACCGATAACATACTTTCCGTTGAAACGACCAATAAAATCTAAACCTTTGTTGTGTTTGTAATTCAGATGTTCACGCGCAAAAGCTATCATTTCAGCATCACTGGCGTCCAAGACAGCGTTCCCTTTTGCTTTCAAAAATTCATCAAGTTTTACCGGTTGAATTCCTAACGCTTTCTTGTTAAGCCAGCGTTTGAAAAGCGGACCAATTTGGCGATTTGTTTCCTTTGGTTCAGAACAACGAGCAAAAATCTTATCAAGTCCCATTTCATACAAGCGGCCAGAAAGTCGGGCAGAAGTTGCAGGGTTTCGTTCTAATGCAGTTTTATCTCGTTTTAGGTAGGCAACATAGGAATCTTTAATTGGAAACAAATCTAGTTTCAAAAGATTTTTCATAAGCGTAACATTGTCCCGCTTTTCAAACGCCTTTTCTACGCCTTTCCAAAGCTCGCCGCTTGGTTCGCGTATTCCGTCCGGAATTGTTGGATATACTTGAAATAAATCATCCAAGTAGCTCCGCTGACTTGCGTATTCAATGCTTAATTTTGTCCAAGGGTTTATGTTTTTTTTATTCATATTTTTTTATAAATTCATTGATCGCTTCGGCAATCGCTTTGCGTCTATCGCTTAAAAATTCTTGGAAGTTTAAAATTTCCCAAAGTTTTTTATCGAGCGATATCAACTGTGAAGTCAAAGCTTCCTCACCTCTTTTTTCAACAACTTCTTTTTCAAGATAATTTATTGGTTCTTTGTTAGTTATTTGACGATTTGTTTTTCCACCAATAAAAGCAAGGTTTGCAATTTCGTTAATTTCTTTTTTGTCGTACTTATCTTTTAATAATGACTTCGGAAAAATGTGATGAAATTGAATTGTGTGCGCGTTGCCAGTGTGTCTTTCTGAAAGTTTAAGTCCAGACCACCAATCTTTTGCGCCATTTTGTTTCAAAACAAAATAAAGCATTGTAAAAAACGGGCTCCTGATACCGCGATTAAAGAGATCGTCGGAATCAACATTAAATTTTTTAACATGCAAAAGTAATTGTTGAATTAAATCATCAAGCGTTTTACCCCTAAAAAGCACACCCAGATCAGCTTCAAGAATTGATTCAGACGAACCCATACTGTAATGTCCTCGCATATGAGCGAGATAAAACCAGCGCAAAAGTTTATTTTCTTCTTCCGGTGTTAAAACTTCGTTTTTCTTTTGAATCCAATAAACTGCAATGGGAATTAACAAAAACGGGGAAGAAAGATAGGATAAATTATCAATTCCTGCATTTTCTCGTAAAAAATTTATCGCATAATCTAAGCCGTCTATGGCAACTTTCCATGATTCCTCTAATTTTTCTTTGCTAATTTTTCCAACTGTTCTAAATCGGCTTTGGTGAGTGGCAAAAACAACCAACATACGGACAGGAAGACCAGTTTCAAGAATATAATCTTCATTATCATTAAACTTACCAGCAAAATTCTCAATTAAATTTATAAAACCTTTCCAGCGTGAAGTAATTTGCGCAAGCGCTAAGTCAGAACCGCGTAATTTTATACCAAGAGAATTTACTCTGATAAATATTTCTGTTACTTCCTCGTAAGTCATGTCGTGCGTAAGGCGTTGCATAACATACGGATAATTTTCAATGTTTTTAACTTGTTGTAATCTCTGCGAATATTTTTTATAGCGCGGGTCTTGCAAAGAAGTTATGCCGACTTTTTCAAGTATTTCGCTAAAATCTTTTATAAAGATATCTGAAACAGGAACCCAAAGCGGATCATTTTGCAAAGACCGGCTGGCTACAACAAAAGTGCGTTTCCGCATTTCTTCTTGTATGTCTCGCTCGGCTGTTTCTTCATCCTCAACATCCTCAACGTCTGCGGTAAAATCATTATCGTCCACTTCCATTATTTCGATTGGCGGTCCTTCCGGGTGTTCGAGATTAAAAAGAATATCAATTGGGCGTCTGCGATTTCTCACATGAACTGGCTCACCGCCTAAAATTGCAGAAAGCGAGGTTATGCGTTGTTGGCCATCAAGCAAAAGCAATTTTCGAGAAGTTGACGGGGCTTGATTTGCTCGTATTGCCAGTTCTCTTGTTTCGATATCTTCATCAGTTTCCCAAACTAAAATTGTGCCTGACGGATAGCCACGATATAGGGAATCAAGCAAATCGCGAACGCGCGTTGCGGGCCAAACATAACGGCGTTGCATTTCAGGCAAAGCCAATTCGCCGTGTCGGACTTTATCTACTAATTCTCTAACTGATATGTCTGTTTTATGCATAGTGTTTATTTAAATAATTCTGCCGTCGGCACGCCGAGGGCTTTGGCTATTTTTTCTAATGTGTCCACAGTAGGATTCGGGCTTTCGCCTGTTTCTATCTTTACAACGGTATTTAAAGCCAAATCAGCGTCTTTTGAGAGGCGATCTTGTGATATTCCTTTTTTAATCC
>JBDRST010000064.1:0-8841 GCA_043824525.1 bacterium | reverse complement strand
GACGCGTCTGGGCTGTTTAGATTATCACTCCTCCGCCTAAGACTTGGTTCTTCCGGTAAAAAACCGCCGATTGACCTGGGGCTATTGCTTTCTCTGGTTTTATAAAAACTAAATTTCCATTTTTGTAAATTCTTGCTTTTGCTAAAGGCGCGCGGTAACGCATTCTTACGTCCACTAACGCAGGAAATTTTTCTGGTTTTTGTAGCCAGTTAATATTTTTTATTTTTGCCTGTTTTGAAAATAAATCTTTTTCTTTGCCAACATAAATAACGTTTTTCCTAATATCTTTTTTAACCACAAAATAAGGGCCTTTGCCATCCTTGATATCCAACCCGTGCCTTTGCCCGATTGTATAATAATAAACCCCGTCGTGTTCTCCCAGCCGAACAGACCCCTTCACTCCTACGCTTCGGAGGGTAGGAGTGTCCACAATCGAAAATATTTTTCCTTTTTTGGGCTTAATATACGACTTTAAAAATCGCTTCATATCTAAGGGTCCAATAAAACAAACTCCTTGGCTATCTTTTTTTTCCGCCGTGTGTAATTTAAATTTTTTAGCTAATTTTCTGACTTCCGGCTTTAAATAATCCCCCACGGGAAAAATAATTTTACCCAACTGTTTTTTATTTAATGTGTACAGAAAATATGTCTGGTCCTTGCTCGTGTCGCGAGCAGTTTGTAGTTTGTAGTTTGTAGTTTGTAGTTTTCGTTTTCTACTCACTACTTCACTACTCACTACCAACCTCGCATAGTGTCCGGTGGCAATAAAATCTGCGCCACTCTTTACGGCTCTGTCAAAAAATAATCCAAACTTTATAACTTTGTTGCACATAACATCCGGATTTGGAGTAATTCCATTTTTATAAGAATCAATCATATATTTGCCTACTTGTTTCTCGTATTCTTTTGAAAAATCCCAGGTTAAAAACTTAATACCAATTTGATTGGCTACTCTCATGGCATCTTGGCGCTCCTGTTGCCAAATGCACTCTTTGCCTAAAACTTTGGGGCTCCACTGCTTCATATAAACTCCTGTAACATCAAAACCAGTCTGCTTTAACAGGGCTGCTGAAACCGAACTGTCCACTCCCCCGGACATCGCAACAAAAACTTTTAACTTTTTAGTCATGTCCCTTATGCAACTCCTCCTCTAACTCTACTACAGCAGAGTGGCGATGTTTTATTTCCGTTCCGATTTTTTCTGCCCTTTTATGTTTCTCCTCAAGCTCTGCAGAAATTTTACGACCCTGTTTTTTAAAATAATCATAAATTGCTTCAGTCAAAGCATCCACCGCTAAAAAAGAACAGTGCACTTTGACAAGCGGGACATTTTTAAATTTCTTTATCAGATCATTTTTTGTAATTTTCATTGCATATTCTAATGTCTTTCCCTTAACCATAGTTGTAAGCAGGCTAGTATTTGCAATTGCTACCGTACATCCAAAGGTTTCAAACTTTATGTCTTTTACTATTTCTCTAGCCTTTTTATCTTTCCCAATTATTAGGTAAAGATACATAATATCTCCGCAGGTTAAATTTCCGACTCTACCCAAGCCATCAGGATTCTTTATTCTACCCACATTTTTGGGCGACTTAAAATGTTTCAATACCTCTTTTGAATATAAAGTCATTTGTTTTAAGGGACTTAAAATTTATAACTATTTTTGAATGGTGAAATTTTTCTCAAATTTTTTATTATTCCGGGCAAAACCTTTAATAAATATTTTATATCGCTTTCTTTTGTGTGTCTTCCCAAAGAAACTCTTAAAGACCCGTGCGCTTCCTGGGGTTTTAATCCGATTGCCAGCAAAACATGGCTGGGCTCAAGCGAAGCAGAAGAGCAGGCAGAACCAGTAGAGCATTCGATTCCATACATATCCAACTGTATTACCAGCGACTCCCCTTCTATAAAATCAAACCTTACGTTTATATTATTTGGTGATCTTTGTTCGGACTTGCCCCCCACTAACTTTGAATTGAAGTTAGACGAGGAGAAGTCGCGCCTGTGGCCTGATTCAAAGTTAGTGGGGGGTGAACCGTTTAAATGCGCTCCTTCAATCTTTAAAAGCTCCTTTATAAGATTGTCGCGCAATTTAGTTAATCTAGCGTTTTCTTTTTTAAATTCCTTTTTATAAATCTCAACTGCTTTAGCAAAACCAACGATAGCTGGCACATTCACGGTTGACCCTCTATGTCCCCCTTCCTGTCCTCCTCCGTGCAACAGAGGCTCAATTTTAACGCCATGGCGTACAAATAAAAGACCTGCACCCTTTGGGCCATAAATTTTATGGGAGCTGGCTGTTAATAAATCAATATTCATTTTTTTAACATCAATTGGAATCTTTCCAAAAGATTGCGAAGCATCTGTGTGAAAATAGACCCCTTTTTCCCGGCAAATTTTTCCTATCTCTGCAATTGGCTGTATTGTGCCTATTTCATTTGAAGCGTGAATTATAGAAACCAAAACCGTATCAGGTTTTATTGCTTTTTTAACGTCCTCTGGATTTACCATTCCATATTTATCAACCCTTAGTTTTGTTATTTCAAACCCCTGTTTTTTAAGCCATCCTGCTGACTCAACTATACATGGATGCTCAATAGAAGAAATTATGATATGGCTCCCTTTATCTTTGTTCGCCAATGCCACTCCCTTTAAAGCTGTGTTATTGCTCTCTGTAGCCGAGCTTGTAAAAATAATTTCGTTTAATCCTGCGTTTATAAATTTAGCTAAAACTTGCCTGCTATTTTCCAGCGCAATTTTAGCTCCCTGCCCAGAGCTGTGAAGCGACATTGTGTTACCAAATTTTTCTGAAAAATAAGGCGCCATCGCTTTTACAACGCGCGGGTCAACGGGAGTAGTGGCGGCATAATCTAAATTAATTTTTTTCATCTTATTAATCTTGCTAATGTTATTGATTTTAGTGTTTTATTTATTGAATAATCAATTTTTCTCCAAACGTTTTTAGTCAAACATTTCTTAGATTTCCCGCAAAAACTGCAATCAACTGCCGTAGTATTTTCCAGCGCCTCAACAATATCCTTCGCAGTAATATTTTTTGATTTTTTAGCTAAAATATATCCTCCCTGAACGCCTTTTTTAGAACTTACCAATCCTGCTTTTTCTAATTGACCTATTATTTTCTCTAAAAAATTAAAAGGAATAGCCTCTGCTTTAGAGGTTTCTTTTAAAGGAATAACATTTCCCTTCTTTTGATTTTTTGCCATATACACCATGGCTCTCAAGCCATACTGCGCTCTTTTTGATATTTTCATGTTTACCCTCCTAAATTTTTAAAATAATTGTTTAAAATCTTTTTTATCTGATTGTGCCCCCAACCAGTTTTTAGCCACTGCTCTCTATCGAAAGCATCTTTTTGATTTAAAAAAGCTTCGTAATGTATCAATTTGAGTGGTTTTCTTCTTTGGGTGGAAAAAATCTTTCCTTTATTGTGTAATAAAAGACGCTTTTCTAAATCATTTGTACACCCAATATATAAATTTTTATCTTTAGTACTTTGTAAAATATAAACGCAGTGCATAAAATTTTAAAATTTTGGAGGGTTAATCAGACTAATTTAGTCTGTATTATATCAGTATATTAAATGATATGGCCGTTGTCAATGGCCAAGCAAAAAACCGAGGTACTCCCCCGATTTTTAAAATACGATAATAACTGTATTAATTTTTATTTCTAATTAAATTTCTTCTACAATATTTACATTATAATCCAATATTTTATCGTCCTTACCAAAAAGAAAATTTGCTTCTAATTTTTTTCCATTTAAGATATGTGGTAGCCAATGTTTATCATCATCCCACATTTTTTCATACGGAATTTCATTAAAAGCAAACCATTTTGGTAGCATTTCTTCAGATTCTATGGGTTCACCCTCCCAATCTTTTGCAACAAATAAAGACACGTCCTGGTTCCATTCCTCCTTCTCGGCAAAACGGAAATGAAATACCGCCACTTTTTCTGGATTTTTTATTTGAACGCCTATTTCCTCCTTTGTTTCCCTGATAGCAGTATTGAGGATATTTTTATCACCTTTTTCCGGATCAAACTTTCCGCCCGTTCCGTTCCATCGCCCCATGCCAAAACCACGTTTCTTCATAGCTAAAAGAATCTCATTTTCTTTTAGTAATAAACACAATGTTGTTTGCTTCATGGTTAAAAAGCAAACGCTTCAGACCGGTCTGAGGCGTTTGCTTTAGCTACATCTAAAGATTGCTTTGTTGTTTTTTCTTGCTAAAAAAGAAAATGTATACAATCTCTAATATTCCTACGGTGTTTATAACTAAAAGCACAATAAACCAGGGCTTGCTTCCATTTCTGGCTGCCTTCCAAAGGGCAATCCCTTTCCAAATAAGCGACCAAATTGCCAAAAGTATAAACAGGGTAAAAAACCCTGCTGGCATTGAAGAAAACTCCATTACATTAAAATATTGTTCGGACATAATAAATGCAAAATGTAAATATCAAAATGCAAAATGACAATGTAAAATACAAAATTAAACGTAGAAGTATTTTAACATTCGACCATTTTGGATTTTAAATTGTAATTTTGATTTTTTAATTTTAATTTTTAAATTTTATATAGTATCCTGCGACCCCAAAGGCTACTGAAACATTTAGCGACTCTTTTTGCCCTAACATAGGCAAAAAAATAATTTTGTCTGTTTTTTTTAATATTTTTTCAGATATTCCTTTAACTTCGTTCCCAATTATTAAAGCCAACGGGAATTTTGGCTTATATCTTCTGCAGTCAACTGCTCTCTTGCCTTGCTCTAACGCAACAATTTGCACCCCTTGTTTCTTAAGTTTATCAATTATTCGCCATGTTTGCCAGTGGTGCTCAAAAGGAACAGTTTTTTCTGCCCCCAAAGCTGTTTTTGAAACCGCAGCCCTCAAAACTTGAGGGCTAGGCCCAGCCCCCTTCGAAGGGGGCTGTGGTTTTATTCCCAATTTGTAATACAGTTTTTGGTTTATCTTATTGCCTGCTCCGACACCTGAAATTCCACACAAAAATATTTTTGAAACTCCCAAGGCATCTGCTGTCCTAAAAATTGAACCGATGTTTTCCAAACTCCTTATATTATCGCAAATTACGTAAAATTCTTTCATTTAATAATTAGACCTGTTGCTTAATAAGACTTCTACTGCAATTTCCATATTTCGGCTACAAATTTGTAAAAATTCGTCAGCTTGCCACAGGGCAAACCTTCTCATTTTTCCAAATTTTCGCCTCAAAATCTGAAAATTTCGTTAATCGTCTTATTAAGCAACAGGTCTATTTTATTCCTTCCTCCCCCAAAAAACAATGGGACGAATTAAAACGGACACTCTATTAAATCTGAAAAACCCAGACATGAATCAACAGTTCAACTATTGTCTCATGTCTGGGTTATGCCTTTGCAAGATAGCAAAGGACTTTAGGCATGCAAGGCAAAGGGGTTGCTAGTTGGCAGCTAGGCCGTGGATTTCGTTGGGAAAGCGAGATTCGTAGGCTATGCTGCGAAGAAATTTCCGAGCCCGGATGTACTCGGACGTGGGTACATCGCGGATCAAGGGAGAGAGCTCAGCCTGCATTTTATCAGCAAGTTCCTTGACCTCCTGATAAATGCTGCCTTCTCGGTTGTTGTCAAGAAGGTATTGGGCAAAAAGACCTTCGATCTGAAGACGATATTCAGAGAACTGGTCTTCTTTTAGAAGGGGAGGCCAGTAGATTTCGGCTCGGACCGGATTAAACTCAAAAATGTTTAGCCGGTCAGGCGCTGCTGCTTTACTGTAGCGGCGCAGGTCTTCCTGGCTTGGTCTAGATCGAGGTTTTCTTAAATCCATATAATTTTCGCGAAGAGTTTTCTTTCCGTAGAAAGTCTCGGCCTTTTTCAAGCTGTTGTCCAGAGACAAACTGCGAGCCTGCTCAATGCCCTGTAGCGCCTTGGCATTGGTTTCGTTGGCAGAAGCAATAGCTGTAATCAGGGCTGCATTAGCGCTGATTAGCTTGGCCTGCGCTTCAACCATCTTGGCTTGATCTGCCAGCTGACTCTGGGCTTGGGCAACAGAGCTCAAGCCTACAAGAGCTGCAAAAATGAAGTTTCTCATTACACTTTCCTCTCTAAAAGAAGGTGGGAACAAAACAGGCGGGAGAAACAGGCGGGAGAAACAGGCGGGACCCTGCATGCTTTTAGTTGACCTTGTTAGACGGGCCAAATGCAAACCGATAAAAAAAGAGCTATTTAATAGACCTGTTGCGAAATAAGGATTTATGCTGCAATTTGAAATTTTGGCTACAAAATCATAAAAATTCGTCGGCTTGCCGAAGGGCAAACCTCCTTATTTTTCTGATTTCTCGCTCAAAATTTCTTCATTTCGCTTATTAATCTTATTACGCAACAGGTCTATTGTTTTATATTAGTCCCTTACAAACTGTCTTGTCAAACTTCACAGCTTTGTCAACGAGTCTCGCGCAATACATAAAGAATTATTAACAATACTAACTCCTTATTGCATTTTATTGCTAACAAAAATCTTTGACATTATGCATACGCAAACTATGGATAACTCGGAGGGCATACAATGCCCGACGACCCAGCACTTATTTTATGATTATAAACTAAGTGCTGGGTAAGCTCGCTGTTGCTCGCTTACTTCCCGGTTTCCATTTTTTCTTTTTCTGTTTTTCTGGTCAATATAATCGTAGCAACAACTATTAAAACTGTAACAATCAGCGCGTATGAAAACTTTGCCAACAAACTATTTTTATCCAGGGGGAATAAATTATCTATAAGGGCCCTAACCGCGTCATTCCATGCTAATCCCACAACAAACCCAAGCGCGGCTAAAATATACCCGCCTGTTTTTTCCTTCACTTGTATTCCTATTTTCTTTTGCTCCTCTGCTATTTTTTTTATTCCGCCTTTAATTGCTCCCATGCTTTATTTATACAAGAAAAATTAATTATTACAACTCTCCTCGTTTAATTTTTTGCCTTAGGTCTTCAATATAATTGTTAAAATAACAGAGATTATGAAATGTAATTAATTTTAATGCTGTAATTTCTTTTGCCCTTAGTAAATGAGAAATATAATCTTTTTTGTAATTTAAACAAACCTTACAAGTGCACCCTTTATCCAGTGGCTCTCTTTTTTTAAGAAATTTTACTTTATTCAAATCCAATCTGCCTTCAGATGTAAATGCAATTCCGCGTCTTGCGTAATGTGTGGGAACCGTGCAGTCAAAAGTATCAACTCCTGATCTTACAATTGTCTTAATATCCTCTAGATACCCCACCCCTAAAATATGCCTTGGCTTTTTCTCTGGCAGCTCGTCAACCACCCACCCCAGCATCTCCCCCATTTTCTTTTTATTATCTCCAAATTCTCCGCCTATTCCAAAACCGTCAAAATCCAGTCCTCCAATAAACTTTGCGCTTTCAACTCTTAAATCCTTAAATTTTGACCCTTGCGCTATGCCAAATAAAGCCTGCTCGGATTTTTTTGCTCTTAAACATAACTTTGCCCAGCGGTGTGTTTTTTCTAATGATTTTTTTACATAATTATAATCAGCCAAGGGGGCCGTGCATTCGTCAAAAGTAAAAATAATATCGGCTCCAAGTTTTTCCTGTATTTTTATAGATTCTTTAGGCCCTATAAATAGTTCGTCTCCGTTTACAGGAGAACGAAAAACAACCCCGTCATAATTTATTTTTATTTTTCTGGGTTGTGCATTTTCTCTTATTTCATTGTCGTTATGTGCTTTTAGGATTTTACTACCCAAACCGAAATCCCGGCCAAATCCTAATGAAAAAACCTGGTAGCCTGCTGAATCGGTCATTAGAGGTTTTTTCCAGTTCATAAATTTATGAAGCTTCCCGGATTTTTCAACTATTTTCTCCCCAGGTTTTAAATGTAAATGAAAAGTATTAGCGATTAAAATTTGCGATTTTGTTTCTTCTACCTCTTTGCTATCTAAGGTTTTTATAACTGCCTGTGTGGCAACCGGAACCAAACACGGAGTTTCAACAACTCCGTGCGATGTTTCCATAAATCCCAACCGAGCCCTGCTCAATTTTGACTTTTTAAGAATTTTGAAATTCATGGCTGGAGAATATCCTCAACCCTCCCATTTATAGAAATAACAACGTCTTTAATTGTTGGAAACTGTTTTAGGGTTTCTATAATCTGTTCTCTAATAGCCGACACCCTGCAAGACCCTCCAACCTGGTATTCCAACTGTTCGTCAAAGTCAGCTGTAGCTGTACCGTTTTCATCAATCGCCAAGCTTTTTAATTTAACTCCCTGATTAATGCTGGTAAAAAATCCATCATTTTTTTCCGCCTCTGTTGGGCCCATCAAAAGCTTCCATAGAGCAGCAGAGCCAATGGCCTCTATTTTCATTATTTCCCTTTCTACTGGAAATACTTTATTACATGAAAATTCAGGGTCCAACTTATTGTTATTAAAATACACTTTTATGTTTGAATATCCAACGGGCGTCAAAACAATTGGAATTTTTATTTCCTTATCGTATTCTGGCAAACCCGAGGGATTATCCTTCGCCAAAACCAAAAAACCGTTTCCCCCTGTTTTTGAGGCGTATGTGATTTCTCCCGTAAAAGGCACAAAATCTTCTGTCATCCAATCTGATCCAGCCGTTACAAAAGAAGAACCAAGCACTTCCCCCTGCTCGTCTGTAATTTTTATGGGAAAACTTGCTTCAAAAAACCATGTTCCTTTTGCCTCGCCCTCCACCATTATTGGACTTTCTTTCTCTTGCCCCTCTTTTATAGAAATATCGCTTACCTCTGAATTACCGCCTTTATTGGCATCTAAGAACGC
>JBDRST010000063.1:0-17794 GCA_043824525.1 bacterium | reverse complement strand
ATATCAGTTGAGTCTCCGCAGCCAAGGGTTTCCACAAAAGCGCTGTCAATGCCTTCAAAATTATGGTTTGGAAACTTCCAAACAAACAAAGCGGGGCCAGAGGAACAGTCATAAAGTATTTTATCATATCCTTCGGGTTTGTTTGAGGTGTTTGATTCTGCCATAGGGGCCGGTTTTTTGTCTGAACCGTTAAAATAGTAGATTCCCTCAGTAGCAGGCAGAGGAGTAAGGGAGGGGGTTACCAGAGAGATATTAATGGTGCGTAAGATTAGAAAGGAAGAAACAAGCAAAACCATTCCTAAAACAGACCCTTTAATCATATCTATTGCTTCATTTCTCGCTCCGGGATTTCCAGCAGACATAATTAACCGTATGGCGCCCAATGTTAAAACAATAACAGCCAAAATGCCAGCTGCCATCATTGCTAATCCAAAAAAATATCCAACATATGCCCCTAATCCGCTGTCGTCTGTTATCGGAGGCAGGCCTGGTATGGGCGGGTATATTGTTTCAAGAGCAAAAGCAAAGTTAGTAGATGTCAACAACACAAGAATAGCAATCGTGGCGAAAATTATCGTTTTTGCTTTATTTGACATTTAGAATTTAGAATTTTGAATTAAGAATTTAGAATGGAATTCTGAATATAGAATGTAGGGAATATAGAATGTAGGGATTTTGTTTTTTTATTCTGAATTCTGGATTCTATTCTGAATTCCAGATTCCAGATTCTATATTCACGAGCACTAATGTATTGGTATTATAATAATACGATTTAATTCATCGCGCCCTGGAGGCAAAAAACTTCCCTGTGAGCTAAGGTTTGCCGTGTCTTTTTTAAAGCTTTGGCAGTACAGTTTTTCAAGCTCAAATACTTCTTCTGTTCCATCGTCAGCTTTAATAACTGTTTCGCCCATATAATTAGTATAAAGCGTAACCAAATATCCGTTTCCGCCAAATCTTATTGAGCCGCCGCATCCTATTTCTTCGTCAGTGGAGGTGCTCATAAAACTCCAATCTTTAGGAGTCGCGCAGAAGCAACAATTATCAGGGTCAGCCCATGGCAACCTGCACGATGGTTGGAGCTTGCATATGTCACCTAAATTAGTGGCCACTCCTGTATAGTCAAACCGAAAATGTTCTGAATTTGATGATTCTTCAAAAAACGCGCTAATTGTTCCAGAATTAATATAGGCCACTCCGGATTTGTTTCCGCTGTCCCAACCATTAACGTTGCCGTAAAACCACACGCCGTCTCCGGACGAGGAGGTGGGGTTTCTGCCGTAGTTAAAAATTTCAGCAGAATAAGTAGAAAAGCCAGGAAACGAAGAATCATATAAGTTATAACAAGTCTTCCCGTCTCCATACTCAAGCACGGGCAATGTGCAGTCGCTACTGTCTGAAGCTTTTGGTTTGTTGTGGAAAATAGCGCCGTAATATTTATATTTGGCAGGGTCATTGACTATTTTAACAGACCTTATTTTTGCTGTGAATGGCTCTGATATTTTGTCTTGGGTTGTTGTGTTGGACCCAGACATGTATCCTGCGCAGTCTTCTTGTAAGAAATAATATATCCCGGGAGTTTCAAAATCCATTTTAAAAGAGCCCGAGCCACTTACTGATTCCAGTTCACCGCATTTTTTTCTTGCTATAGTTACTCCGCTATAATTTGCGTCATTTCCCTGATGGCTTGTTTTGGGAAATTTCCATATTAAAAGCGTGGGCGCTATTTCTTCACCGCCCTCTGTGCATTTATAATATATTTGATTGTAGCCGTTTTGAATTGTTGCTGATGCCGGAACATTCGGCTCTGACATGGGAGCTGCTTTTAAATCATCTGGGCCTCCTTTGGCGTAAAAAATTCCAGCTACTCCTGGCAAAGGGGTTAGTGTTGGCGTTACAAAACTTGGATTGATTGTTTTTAATATAACAAAAGCTGAAAGCGTTAAAACCAAGCCCAATACGGCTCCCTTCATTCTATCTTTTCCGTCCTTTTCCATGTCCGGGCTTGAAGCAGAGGATATTATTTGGATAGCTCCAATAGTAAAAGAAATAACAGCTAAGATGCCGGCAATGTACATGGCTAACCCAAAAAAATATCCAACATAATCTCCCAAATCACTGTTGTCTGTAACCGGAGGCAGTCCGGGCACCACAGGGTATTTTGCTTCAAGGGCAAGGGCGGATCCAGCAGACAACAGAAAAACAGTAAAAATAATTATAAAAATAATTTTTGTTCGTGGGTTTTTCATGTTTATGAATTTAGAATTTAGTATTTTGAATGGAATTTAGAATAGGAACCGCTTATTGCATAGCTGTTCCGACTTTACCGAGAATGCTCGATGAAATCGGCATAATTCTGCGGAATTAAATAGAATTTAGGATATGAATTTTTTATCTTTTGTTGCTCGGAACAGGCCATTTATAAGTTTATTGGCTGTTATTGATTGGTCAGCCATTGTTTTGAATTTTTCGTTTGATAAATATCCCACATCTCTCGCGATTATTAGTTGGTTTTGTAATTCTACCAATGAAGCATGCGCCATATCATAAAACCTGTTTTTTTCTTTTGCCGATCTTCTTGTAAAACCTTCGGCTATATTTGAGGTAAAGGAAACTGCGGCTCTTCTCATTTGGTCGGTTAAGCTGTATCTTTCTTTGTCCGGAAAGTTATCGGTTTCTTTATAAACCATCAAAACCAATTTATGCCCCTCCTTCCATGCAAATAAATCAGTAAAGCTTTGAATTTTTCCTTCCCCGTTATTCATGATTCTTTATTCTATTCCAAATACTAAATTCCAGATTCTAAATTCTCACTTACTCTGGCAGCAGAACCAATTATCTGCTTTAGACCCTGTTCCCAATACTTCTCCTGCTGCCTGCCCATAACAGTAGGAAGGAGTTGCTATTTTATTATTTATTATTGCCCTTGAGGACTCTGTGCTGCCTATTATAGGTGGAATAATTTCGTCCTCCACCCTGGTACAGCTTAAAATTTTTGTTTCTTTAGAATAATTTTGACTGCAAGTGTTTACCATTTTTCTTGAATATTCCAGTTCTTTTAAAATATCTGACCTCGAGTTTTCGGGCATAGCCATAAGCTTCTTTATCTCAACTAATTCTTGTTTTATTTGGTCTGAATATTTTTTAACACCTTCTCCCTGGCAGGCACCTGTACTTCCACCCAATAAAAGATGGATCATTTGCTGGCAGGAATTGCCAACACAATCTGTTCTATTGCACACTTTTACCGTTGATGTATTGCCATCGTCATCTACCACCTCTTTTTCTCCTTCTTCGCATTTTGGCTGGCAAGCATATTCTGTTGGACCGCATTTGCTACCACACTCGCAGTAACCCTTTTCTCTTCCTATTCCGTCAAGATATCTTATCATCATGTCTGCTTTGAAAACAAATTTTTCTATAACATCTATAAAACTCCCTGCCCATTTTTCTGCGTCATCAACCGTATTGCCCACTGGTATCTCCTGTTCCTTTTCGCAGGTCATACTGTTTCCTAAGGGTTCTTGATTTTTTGTTTCATCTTTTTTCCACCACGTTTGGTTGCAGTAAAAAGTCAATGGGTCGTCATTATAGGAAAGTTTATCACATTCAGCGCTGACAACCCTGTATTCTGATTCTACTCGGATAACTCCACCTCCACTACTGCTGGTTCCGCAGGGTTTGTAGCACTCCGGGGTTCCGGGCTCTGCTGTTGGACAAATACATTCGCTGTTTAAAATAGCGCTGTCGCCATATCCATTGCAATACCCGGGGCTGCAAATTCCGTCAGGGCCCAAGCATTCGCCTGGAGGGCATTCTCCGCCGCCTGAAGACCCAGAAGAGCTGCTGCCTCCAGAAGAGCTGCTGCTTGCCTCAATGTATTTATATGCTATTCCACAGGGGCAGGAAGGGCACGCTGAAGCAGATGGGCATTTTGAGGTTTCAGGGTATTGGCTTTGACAGGTTGTGCCAGCAGATATAATTTTATTTGGGTTAGAGCAAATTTGTGATGCTGGATTTTCATACACAAACGAAGACGAATAGTTTCCAGACGTAGAATAAGGAGATTTTAAACAATCGGGGTACCCCGCGTTTTGGTCAGAGCCGTATGTGCAAAGAGCAGCTGAAGTTTCCGCGCAGTTTTTTATAAAATCAGGGTCATCAAATTTTGTCCCGCAGGCTTTTTCGCAATCCTTGTTTCCACTGCAGGCAGTTATGCAACCAGTGGGGTCAGCGCAGTCTTTTAGCCGGTTATAATTTACAACACAGGCACCTTCGTTTTCCTGTAAACACTGCGAATCATCATTGCAATCTCTTTGGCATTGTGTTTTATCAGCCCCTGTTTTTTGGTCGCAAGAATCAAAACATCCCACCTCGCAACCTGTCATACATTCAGAAAAATTATTATATGGGCTTAAATTGGCTAAACACGTCCGCTTGTCATAACATTCTTTTTTTATATACTCTGTCTGCGCTAAAAGGCACGCTTGTTTTTCTTCAAAAGACGCAATATTATTGCAGTCTGGCGCTCCTCTATAGCAATTAATCTCAGCTTCAGTTGTGCCCGGCGGGCATTGTTTTTGGCACTGGCTATAACAAGTTGAATTGCCGTACTGAAATCCCTCGCAATACTTTGCAGGGTTGATTAATGAAGCAGCCCCCCCCGCCTCTGTATCTTTGAAAGTTGTTGCGACAACTATGGTTTTATTATTTTTATCGTTCTTTTCGTATGTTTTTAGAAAGTCAACATATGAGTCAGCTAAATAGCATTTTCCCAGGTCTGATTCACCCTTTTTTAAATTATTTAGATCCAACTGGACTTTTTGTTTAATTTCTTCTGCTTTGCCTTTTAAATATGTAAGCTGGTCAATCAGTTTTAGATTATACCACGGGCTATTTTGCTTTAGGCATCCTGTTTGGTTGTTGCGGCAAGTTGCCTCGTCAAGTTTACAGTTTTGTCTTTGAACAAAGCAATCTCCGTCCCCGGGAGCGCAAATTGGGCAGTTAAAATCGCAGGTTCCGCAAGCTTCAACTCCTAAGTTAATGACAGATATTTCTCTATTATTTATTTTTGCCGGTGGCTGTAGCTCTACAATATTTTTGATAGTAGAATAATTGTTATTAGACCTAAATTCGTCCAATCCCTTGTATTCTATTTCAATGCTATTGCCCAGGTCTATTTTAACCGGCCCGTGCTCTGTTTTTTCTTTTGTTTCTTCAGAACAGCAGGCTTTGTCTGGGGGTTTGCAGGTTGCCTGTCCAACGCAGGGCGGTTCTGCGTCGCAAGAAGGATTCCACTCTGTGTCACAGTTCCCTGCGCATGTGCAGGTTGCCATTAGCTTTGCGATTTCTTGAGCTAATTTATTTGCTAAATCAGATTTTTTTTCAATCGCCTCGCTTAATTTTAAAAAACAGTCTACGCGGTCGTGCGTCAAATGAGTTGGCCCAAAAAGAGTTCTGCCATCATCCACTGTTATCTGTTCGCCCGGGATGGGGTCTCCTTTAAAATCAAAATCATAACAGTCAACAGCCCGCGCCACAACATTTTCAGTTAATATTCCAATTGGTATTTCATAATATATGTCAACTGGCAAAGAGGGCGAAGGCGTTTCAAATAAATTGGCAAGAAAAGTAAGGGGAGCCAATCCTTTTAAATCAAAAATTACCAACGCAGGATTAATCGTATATGCAATAAGATAAGCAGACATAATCAGCAGCAATCCTAAAATTCCTGCTTTTATCCATTCTTTTCCTTCATCTGTAAATTTTCCCCTGCCCAAAGAAACCAAATAATAAATACCACCAAAAGCCACTACAATAACAGCTAAAATTCCTGCAAGAAGCACGCCTATATTAAAAAAATATTTCGCGTATTCAGGAAGCGACGAGTCGCCATCAATTGAAAGCCCAAATATAGTTGGATAATTTGTTTCTAATGCAAAAACAGAACCAGTATATATAAAAAGAGCCGCAAAAATAATTATTGAGCAAAGAGTAAACTTTTTTGTTTTACCAAGCATTTGAATCTAGAATTTAGTATTTTGAATTTAGAATGGAATTTTTGAATACGGAATTTTTAAAACTATTTTTTTATCTTTATTCAAGATTCTACATTCTATTCCAGCTTCTAGATACAAGATACTAGATACGCGGATTAGGAATTCTCGGCGGATTTTCTTTTTTCTTCTCGCATTTTTAAAACTTCTGACGGATCTGTGGTTATAATTTCACTTTCTTTTTGAGATGCCACCACCGATATCGCCACATGTTTTCTGCCGGCAAAAAATAGTCCTTCCCCCACTGCCGCCTCCAGTAAAATATATTTTTCCTGTTCAGTCAGGTTAAAAGTTTTTTCCACCAAATCAATGTCTCCTGTTGATTGTTTCATTAAAAGTTGAAGAGAAGAGTTTGTGATAATCGCTCTGCCGTAATCAGACCCCATAAAATCAGAAACATTTTGGGTGATTGTTGTTAACCCTAACCAGTACTTTCTGCCCCTTTTCGCCATTCCAAAAAGGAACGACGCCCCATCGTCAGACTGCATAAGCCACCACGCCTCATCAATTACTAAAAGCCGTTTTTTTAATTTTGTTCTTACAATATTCCACACATATCTCATAATAATATAAAGGGCTATTGGCCTTAATGATTCTTCCATATCTCGTATTCCAAATACAACCAGATTCTTATCTATGGAAATATTTGTCTGCTGATTAAAAAAGTCAGAAAAAGTTCCCTTTGTATATTTTTTTATTCTTTTTACTAAAGACTCTGTTCCCGCCATGCTTTCTAAAACTTCTTGGAAGTCAGACATTAAGGGAATATTATTCTGCCATGTTTTTGGATCTGACTTGGCAGTTATATCTCTTACAGCGTAAGTTTCTGTTAACGCTTCATCTAAAATACTGTCTTCTTCTGGGCTTAGTCCTCCTAACATAATCCTTAAAAGCCCAACTAAGTTTATAATATTTGACCTTAATATATCATTTGGATTTTCGTCGGGTCCTGGCAAAGGCAAGTCAAAAGGATTTAAATGGTGGGGCGAGGTCAGGGAAATTTTTAAGAAAGACCCGCCCACTGCGTCAGCCAGCGCCTCATACTCGTTTTCTGGGTCTAGCACAAGAACGTCAATTCCCTGCATTAAATAACGGAGTATCTCTAATTTAATTGCAAACGAATTATGCACAAACATTCCTGCGGTTCCAGCTAAAAACACCTCATTGTCAACTGTCAAATCGTAAACATATTTTTCTTTTCTATTTTTTATTTTTTTAATTTCAACAATTGGATCCCAAAATAAATCGGAATTCGCCAAAATTTTTAACTGGTTCAGCAATTGCTCAACACGCGGAATCTTGTTCTCTAAAATATCTTGATAGTTTTCCCAAACAAAACGAGCTGATTTTTCAATCATCGGATAAGCAGTATCGCTTTCTCTTCTTTCAACTAAAGCTGTTGCTAAAGACGGGTTGTAATGTCTAAGCGGCAGATTCATTTCCAAAAAACCACTGTGGATTTTTTCCTTAATTGAAATCAAAGAGAAATCATTGCCGTTAACCTCCTTTGCGGCTTTAAAAACATTTTTGGAGCCAGGGATAATTTTTCCGCTTCTCATTGTCTGCCAGTTATTCCCCAATTCTCGCCACAACGCTTTGTTTATTTTTTTGTTATTTCTTCCCGAGCTTATAATGTGAGCTAATTGAGGCAACTCATTTAGGATTTTAAATGTTGGCGCTGATTCTTTGAAAGACGCAATTCGCTCTTCAATTTTTTTGATTATTTTTGATAAATTTTCCGGTGATGGATTATATATGCCACGCTTAATTGCCGATATATCTTGAATTCCATAAAGCTGGCAGCCGAATAACGCAAAAATTTCTTCAAAATAATTTTTAATTTCAGGGATAATATCTACATTTGTATTTCCGTCTTTCTTTATTATTCCCAAAAGTTTTTGTTGCTTTGTGACAGAAATAAAGTTAATTTGCTCGGCAAATTTTCTGAGATTTTCCTGGCCCGAAATAGTTAGTCTATAGTAGACCTTTTTGAATTTCCAGTTAGAATTTGCCGGCTGTTTTTTTGTTTTTGAAACTCTGGCGATTACGCCAAAATAAAACAAAAGATAAGAAATTTCTGAAATTAATCTTTTTGATTTGGATGTTGCCGTAACCGTTGGACCGTCTATTCCGCCGTCGCCCTCAAAATAACTGCTTAAATATCGGGCGATTTTTTCTTTATTTAGATTGAATATAAGAGGTATAACTTTTTTGCCTCCAGATTTATTTTTTCCTCCCAATGCTTTTATTATTTCAACAAAAACCCGGGCTGCAATAATTATCGCGCGATCTGAATGGAAAAATGGAATTTTTATTTCTTTTAATGCTTTATCTATATCAGAAATAACCTCTTTATCGTCGTTGCTTATAATTATAACCTCATCTCTGATTGTTCCTTCTGCGGTAATAAATCCAACGACTTTAAGAAATCCATTGGTTATGGGAAAGTTGGCGGACAGAGAATATTTTTTAGCGCCGTTTTTAGATACGATTTTAAACTTTTCTAAATCAAGAGTGCCTTCATTAATTTTCAAAAACCTTAAAATTTTCCAAAAGTATTGTATTGGGACTATTCGGCCATCGCGATATTTATAAAGATACCGGTCAAATTTTTTACTTATAGTTTCATTTTTAAAAGCAGGATAATTTTCTTTAATTAAATTTTCTGCGCCAGACACATAAATGTTCCGAGCGTTTTTAAGAAGGCCTAAAAGGTTAATATGCGTTATGGGCGTATCGGTTGGAGAAACCGACCTTGGCAGGGGGATATATTCTCCCTCCTTTATTTCCGATGATTTAGCGGCTATCACTTTTCCCTCTTTTAGAATAAGCATATTATGGTCGCCGGTAGTTGTTATTTCTCTTCCGCTTTTGGTTTTAAATTTGTAAAAAACATCAGTGGCGGTTTTTCTTGCGGCTACGGTTACTTTTGACCAACTGCCTTTAAGATTTTTGTCAAAGCTGTAAACTTCAAGCTCTGGATTGATAACCCCCTCTAATTCGTCATCAATTCTTTCAGCGCCGTGTTTTTTAATGAGGTTTTCTATTAAAGACCCGATTTTTTTTAATTCAATTTTACCGTTGTTTTTTGTTAAAACAGGCTCAGAGCCCAGTATGCTTTTCCCGGATCCGCTTTTGGCGAAACAAACTAGGTTGGCGTTCTCTAAAGAAAATCGGTCAAATAAAACTAAAGAATTATTATGTCTGTTAATGCCGTATAAAATTCCTTCATTGGAGCTTAAGTCAAAAGAAATAAAGGGAAAAGAGGTTGAAAGAGGAGCTGTGTCCATTGGGGTGTGCACTTGTATTAAATCTAATCCATATGGATTGCAGGATATAAACCCTTCTTTTTGCCTGAATAAAGCGGGCTTTATGTAAATTAATCTGGATTCAAAAATTGACCTTAAGGTGAGCTCTGTATCTTTAAGTTCTTTTTCAGAATTTTCGTAAACTGTAATATAAAGCCCAAATCTAAACATTTTTTCCTGGGCTGTCATTAGATTGTCTCTTAAGTTTTCAATGTCTTTATAGGCTGTTTCCAATGTTGGGTCTCTGACCAATCCTTTTTCTTCTCTTTCTAAAATTTCTGAAGAAACTTCTGTAAGCTTTTTTCTTAATTTTTTTAAAATAAGCGCTGAGTTTACAGGATGGATAAAAAACGAAATATCCATCGGGGTGTTCAAATCAATTACAGGAGAAAACCAGCCGGTGTTTAAATACCTTGGATAAGAAAAAACAAAGAAGGATTTGGCAAACCGTTCTCCTAATTTTATATAGTCTTGCATTACCCCAATATAAGGCGGGGCTATTATATCTCTTACATCAAAACGCTCTTCCTCAAAGAGTTTTTCATCAAGCAAGTCGTCTTTTTTCCCTTTCCCAAATAGGTTGTTAAGAAAGTCTAAAGCCATGTTTCCTAATTTTAAATTTTAAAATAATCTCTGAATTTTTTAAATAAATTTATTAAATCCTCTTCGTTATTTATCACAGAAGAATAACATCTTTTCATTTTTTTATTTTTACCGTCTTGTAACATTTTTAAGGATAAATCAAATTTATATTCTGATGTAAAAATTCCCCTAACCATTCTTTTGGTTAAATTTTTCCAAATAATATCTTTTTTTAAACCAATCGTTACCCATAACTCATTTGGAGTAAAATCCAAAAATACAAAAGCATCATAATTCCTATTCTTAAAAAATTTTTCATGCTGAAATGTTTTAGCAACCCTGCCGATTGTTGCGGTTTTTACTT
The DNA here is from genome assembly GCA_043824525.1 of bacterium. Taxonomy (GTDB): domain Bacteria; phylum Patescibacteriota; class Minisyncoccia; order Minisyncoccales; family Staskawiczbacteraceae; genus XYD1-FULL-39-28. The sequence goes on along the minus strand of JBDRST010000063.1, from coordinate 7,484 downwards.
CAATTTTTATATCATCAATAATAATATCCCAATCTTTATCGTCTGATGTTATTGCTTTTTCATGTTCAACTTTATAACCGTTTCTGCTAAAAATATTATATAAAAGCAATTCCCCAACTTCGCCGGTTTCATCATTATTCAAATTTTTAATAGGCAAAAACTTGCTCTGGGCGTTCCAGTTATCTCTTTTGTGGTCCCTATTCTTTATTAAATCTTCTACTATTTGAATTATTATTTTCTCTATTTCCATAAAGTTAAATTTTTATCAAAAAATCCTGCCTTAATAACAACATCTTCAATCAGGCTTGTCCTCAAATTTATAGCCGAATTACTTGAAGAAAAAGCGGTCTTGTTCCAATCATTATTTATCAATATTTTTTTAATTGTTTCCTTGTTTTTATTTATTACAATGCCGTAACCTCTTTGATGCGGTAAATCATAAAAGGAATTATATGCTTTCATTCCGGAATAGGTTGTTGACGGTAAATAAATATCGCATTTCCCTATCATATTTTTGTTTCTTGTGTTAGACGGCTTTCCCCCGTCAGATAAAGAGTAGACAGTTATAAATTGAGAGCAAGTTTTTCTTTCGAGCAAGGTTATTTTGTCTGTGTTTATTTTAGTCCAAACCTGAAAAATAGTGTGTATTTTAATTTCTTCTCCATCAGGATATTCAAAAGAGTCCGGACTAATTTTTTCTGAATAAGCCAATTTATACCCCAAAACTCTTTTCATTGTGGACCCTTTGCCATCGCTTTCAAACAATTGAGGCAATATAAAAGCCACCATATCGGCAAATTTATATGAGTGATTTATAAATTGTAAAGCAAGGTGCCCCCTCAAGCCAAATGGCGGATTTCCTATAACAATATATTTTCCTTTCTTTTTTGGTAGCCACTCGAGATAATCATTTTTGATTATTCCTTTTTCCTTGGGATCAATATCTATTCCAAGTCGTTTTTTTTCTGGTAATAAATTATAAAAGCTACCATTTCCCGCGGAGGGCTCTATAAAATAATAATCTTTTAAGTCAATGCCCAATTCTGACGCAATTTCGTTAAATTTTAGAAGACATTTTTGAGCCACTTCTTTTTTTGTATAATATTGATCTTTATCTTTATCAGATGTTTCTTCATTTGATTTAATCCCCAATATTCTCAAAAAATCCGACCTATAATTATTCGGCACATCTTCTTGTTGCGCCCACCTTAAAACAGTTCCTTTATGCAGACCCAAAAAATTAGCAATTTTTTGCATTGTATATTTTTCAGAAAGTTCTTTAAAAAGATTTACAGTATTGTCATATTCCATAAATTTTATTTATTGGAAAAATTATTTTAGTAATTCTGGAAGGATTTCTGGATAATATCCCACTTCTGCTTGGTCAGGATGGTGTATTGACCAAAATAACTCAATTAGTTCTGGCGTAGTTAAAGGAATAGCTTCCAATCCGCATCTTCTTAATCCCATTGCCAAGTATTCCATTCTTTGCCAAAGTTGGGTTTTACATCTTTGAAAATTCTCATCTTTCATTTCCTCGCCTCCTTTTTGTTTTGAGAACTGATTTAATATGTCAAACTGTTTGATAGTCGTCCGAATGCCAAGAGCTTCAGATAATGTGTAAGGCACCACAGCATAAAAATTTTTTGTCATGACTGTATCGCCCACAACCAGATTTTTTATAAAATCCCTATAAGAGGCGGTTTGCTGTCTTAACAATTCATTTGTCTGCCTTTCTTCCAAGTCCTTTAGCCCGTCCAAATAAGGCGTGATGTTTATGTTTCTTGACTGAATAACAAACTGGCAGGAAAAATCTAGAGAATTAAGAAAGCTTTGAAAAGCGTAAATAACAGCGGTTTGTTCGTCTTCTGATTTTAAGGCAAAGTTTATAGAAGAAACCATCAAAACCCCTCTCACGGTTTTGTTTTTCAAAAGCAAAACTCCCTCTCTTATATCCTGTATTTCCAAAAAAGCTTGTGTTGCTGATTCAGCCATAGCTATGGAATTTTCAATTTCTAATTTCTAATTTCTATTAAATTTATAATTTATAATTTTTAAACGTTTTTTTTGCTTTTATCTATTGTATTGGTTACTTTCTGGAAAATAAGATGCAGTTCGTGAGCCTCCTTCCAAAACTCTCTTATTTTATCTCTTAATTCCGGATGATGCTTTGCCAATAATCTTAGCCAATATTTTGTTTCATTCGCCTCCTTTTTTGAAATATATATCTTGTTTCTGAAATCCTTTTTTGAACTTGAAGCATTCGCCTCGTAATAGTTTGCGCCGATAGATGTGGCTGCTCTTGCTAATTGCGTGATTATATTCCTGTTAATATCATCTCTCTTGATGGTCCTTGCAAAAATTATTATGTCCTCTGAAAATTTTGCTGTTCTTTCCTCTAAATCATACTCCTTGCTATTATTGTTTGAAAATTCGTTCATTGAAAATTTAATAGAAAGTAGAAATTGAAAATTAGAAATTTTTGCAGTTATTCATGATTCTTTATTCTATTCCAAATACTAAATTCCAAATTCTAAATTCTTAAATTACGAAAATCAATTTACTTTGTGTGATTTTTTACTTATTGCGTGTTTCCACTTGAGTGTGTATTTTTCTCAGCTGGCTGGACTGCGCTTGCAGCACCGGCCCTTCCTCAATTTTTTTAATGCGGGCTCTTTTTATTGGTTTGAAAGGATAGGGAGATTCTTTTTTCTTCCATGTGTAGTTTTTGCCGGCCATCACAAATCCAATTGACCCTAAAATCATATTTAAAATTGGCACGCCATTTATTGTAACAAATGCCAAAACAATAGCTCCGCCGAATACAGCAAAACTTAAAATTATGAAAATAGAAAAAGGCAAAATGTAATATAGAATAAAACAAATAACCCCGGCTCCAACCAGATAAAAAAATTGCCTAAAAGATATAAAAAACGCAATCTTTCCTTCTTGCTCAATAAATTGCGGGATAGGATAACGTTCCATGTGCGTGAATTTAGAATTTAGTATTTTGAATTTAGAATGGAATCTTGAATACAGAATATAGGGTTTTTTGCTTCCTTCATTCTTAATTCTTTGTTCTATTCTACTTAATTCCGCAGAATTACAGCTATGTAATAAGCGGTTCCAATACCAGATTCTAGATTCCAGATTCAGTTTAATTATTATACCACATACAAAAACACAGGAACAACACAGCTTGTCCACATATTGACTATTTACTAATTTATTGTATGGTATTACATAAATTGACATCAATTTTTGATAATGTATAATGGAAGTAAGATAATACATTACTTCCATCAAACATTATTTATTGTATGGATAATTTAGTCGCAAAAATATATCAAACATCTAAAACAATCCTGACTAATAAGGACTTATCTTTGATTTGGGAAGAAACAAATCCAGATAATTTAAAAGCCAAAACTGCTTATTATGTTAAACAAGGAACGCTAATTAGATTAACTCGGGGTGTTTTTGCGAAAGACAAAAAATATAACATTAAAGAACTGGCCGCCAGCATTTATGCGCCATCATACATAAGCTTTGAGACGGCGCTCAGGGAAGCAGGCGTTATTTTTCAACACTATGATACGATTTTTGTAGCCGGGCCCTATCCGATTAACAAAAAAATAGACAATAATCTTTTTACCTTTAGAAAACTTAAAGACAGTGTTTTATATAATCCGACCGGAATAAAAAATGAAAATAATTATAGCATCGCATCGCCAGAAAGAGCGTTTTTAGATACAATTTATTTGTTTCCGAAATATTATTTTGATGATTTAAAACCAATAAATTGGGGCAAATGCAATGAACTTGCAAAAATTTACGGAAACAAACAATTAATCAAGCGGCTTAATAAATATCAAGAACAATATGCTGAATAGAGAAAAGCACCAACTTATTATGGGTCGCATTTTGCAAGACATTTATAGCGATACTGCTATTGCGTCGCTGGTTGGTTTTAAGGGCGGCACTTGCGCGCATTTTTTTTATGAACTTCCCCGTTTTTCAGTGGACTTAGATTTTGATTTGTTTTCTGCAGCCCAAGAAACGCAAAAAATTGTATTTGAAAAAGTTAAATCCATATTGGCAAAATATGGCGAAATTAAAAACAGCCGCATAAAGCGGTTCACTGTTTTTTCTTTGCTCTCTTATGGCTCCGCCGACCACAATATTAAAGTTGAAATAAACACAAGAATGTTAACGCCCAATCTAAAAGACCATTACGAACTTAAAGAATATCTTGGAATTTCAATGTTTGCGGCAAAGAAAGATTATTTGTTTAGCGGCAAACTATCGGCATTGTCTTTGCGAAGCGAAACGGCTATGCGAGATATTTATGATATTTGGTTTTTTGCTAAAAACAACTGGGACATTAATGCAGACGTCGTAAAAGCGAGAACCGGTAAAAGCATTAAAGAATATCTAATTGACTGCATAGATATTATTGAAAAAGTAAAAGACAGAGAAATTTTACGAGGCCTTGGTGAACTTATAGAAGAAAAAGAAAAAGCTTGGGCAAGAACAAGCCTGCGAAAAGAAACCATTTTTCTGCTTAAAAATTATCAGTCCGCATTAAAGTAGCAACTTGCGAGGCGCCAGTCTTTATCGGCATTTTAGCTGATGGCAAATACGCTAAAAACCCTTTTGTAGGGATTTTTTAGTGCCGGGCCAACATCTTGACAGTGAAAAAGTTGTATGCTATAATTAACTATTGGGGAACGTTCACGAGCTATGCAATTAACTGCCTATATCACGTCATTGCGAGGCGGCCTAAACCGCTCACACATGTATGAGCGGTTTAGGCTAACGAAGCAATCTTGTGGCATCTAATTACATAACTCGTGTACGTTGTCAAAAATGGCCTTGTCGGCCATCGTCTACCTAACTACTCACTACAAACTACTTACTGAAGTGGAGGTGTGTGATGTTAGATTTCTTGATGATTCTTGTTGTTGTCGCGTGCGTGGCGTTTCTTGTTTACCTTGCTCTTTGGGCGGTGCCCATTCATTGGTACATCGCATGGTTTTTGGCAAGGTACGACTTCGTTTTTACCAATGTTCCAGAGGGGTACTTTAAGGTTGTGGTTCGCTTCGGCGCTATCCGAAGGATTATCATGTCCAAAGAGAACCACAGAGTTGATGAAAGCGGCGACATCGTGGAGCTTATCCCCGGTGAACAGCCCGAATCCGTGCTTCCTGGAGGATTGCGGCTTGTAGGGTGGCCTGGCATTGACCGGATTTACACCAGAGAGATGAGGTTTTTGAAGGCCTTGCCAAACGGCGATATTAAACCCTACGAGGTTGAAGGCGTTGATACATTTTACGCAAAGGTTGATTATCCTTATGCGCTTCCTTTTGTGAAGTGCGAGGATAAAAACAATCTTCCTTTGGACGGGCATGCAACGCTTTTAGCGCATGTGGCGAACCCTGCGAAGTCGCTGTATCTTACGGCAAACTTTTATGACACGATGGTAGGACTTGTTTTACCATCTGTCAGAGAGTGCCTTAAGGGGTACAGTTTTGACGAGCTCAAGGAAAAGGACGACCTTGATGAGATTATTTGGGAAAAGCTTGAAGAGCTCAACCCAAGCGCAAATTCGCCACAGGGTAAAATCAGTGTGATTGACGAGTTGCGCGACAGCTACGGAGTTTCTATTGTTGCGCTTCGGATCGTCAACATCGACCCGCCCGAAGAGTATCGCAAAGCCACCCTGACCAAGTGGATGGCCGAGCGTAAAAAGGACGCCGCGGTGGCTGTCGCTGACGAGGAGTATGAAAGGGTTTTTGGCCCTATCCAAAGGGCAAAAGCAGCTGGCCTTAACGAGAAGAGCTCAGTTGAGCTTCGGTCACAATCTTTAGCTGGTCCCAATTTTGCCTACACTAAAAGCAAGATTGATATTACCAGCGCAGATGAGAAGATTGACCCCAACATCGCCGGACTCATTGGCGGAGCCAAAGCTATTTTCGGTGGTGGCGGAGGCGGTAAACAAACCCCGCCGAGCGCTAATCCCGGCGCTGGAAACCCCACCGGAGGCGGTTCCGGTCAAGGGAACGTTAAGGACGCAGATGTTATATAGTAGGGCTGTAAAGCCAAAGGACTGGCCGATGTCGACCAGTCCTTTTTTGTTGTTTTAGCTATTCTATCGGCTCTCTATAAGTATCTGCTTTTTTTGATTCTTTTGTGCGTTTTTCAATTCTTTTAGGGAATTTTGTTTTTTCAGGAACATCAATTTTGTGATTTGTCTGGCGTATTTCTTTAGGTTTTTTTATTTTAAATTTTTCATCTTTTTTGTCAATAGGCATGCTTGGCATCACTATTTCTGGTTTGGATTCAAATTTTTTATTCGGGATTAATATTGGAAGGAGCATTGTTTTTATATCTTCTTTTACTTTTTCTGCTATCTCTTTGGAAGTATTTAATTTTTCTGCCAGTAAAGATGCGACATCTTTTTCTGCGATTTTATTTTTACTCCATTCTGACGCTACCCAAAGAACGATCCCTCCGTTACTTTCTCCCCCCTTCACAAAAAATTTTTCATCTAATTGCTCAATAGACTCCTCCAGCTCGTATTTCAAGAGGATTTCTGAAATAATATCTGATGTTGGTGTATCATCTACCATATAATTTTTTAGATTAGTTATTTTTTATCATTAGCTAAAAACACTATTTGTTCGCTCAAGCTCTTTTATCAATTCTACTACTTTATCGCGTTCGGGTGAGGGTCTGCCATAAGTAGTATCAATATGCCTTTTTAATGCTTTATACTCTTCGTTCTGTCCGGGATCATCGGGCGCAAGTAGTGCCCCGGTGCTTTCATCTCTGGTTCGTCTATATTTTTTAACTTTTTCAACTAACCCCGGCGTTCCACGTTTACCCATTTCAATTAATTGGTTTTTTCTTAGGCCCGCAAAAACCTCTGGCGTCATGATATCTGGCGTCCACTTTGCCGCATCACCAGGATTGGTTTTCTGCACCGCATCAGTAATAGCCATGGTTTTTGCTTTTGCCAGCCCTTGTGTACCTGCTTGCAATCTATTGGGATAACCCAATTTTGTTATATTTTCATCTATTTTTTTGTCATCAAGCGCTGCAACCATAGGATTTTCTTTTAATGTTTGTTTTCTAAGGTTTTCTCCAGCGCCGAATTGTTCAGTGTGCACTAATCCCCTATACATCTCCTCTGTATTAACTGTGCCGTCTGCTCTTCTGTAGGTATCATTAAGATTATTAGTTGCCGCCGCCGCCGCATATGCTCCGGCTCTATTTACGCCGCGACCAGTTTTAGCCGCTTGTTTAGCTCTTTCTTTATCAGACGCATTTCCGCTCTTAAACATCGCCTCATACCTTTTTTGTTCTTCTGCTATTCTACCGCCCTCTTTCATTCCAGTAACTCCTTCTTTCCTCAATCCCATCCTTTCCATTGTTCTGCCCACCCCAGAGCTAATTTTTTGGCCAGTGGCTGACAACCTTCC
>JBDRST010000062.1:0-2109 GCA_043824525.1 bacterium | reverse complement strand
AAAATTATGATATAATATTAATATTCACCCAGTTAAATAAATTCTTTTAGAATTTAATTTTGTTTTTGAGAAAACAAAATTATTTAACCGGGTAAACTAAATAAAAATGGAAGAAAACAATCAAGAAAATAATTTTTCCGCGCCAGAAAACAAAGAAAAAGGATTAAAAAAATTCTTTTCTTTTTCCTGGGAGCTTGCAAAGATTGCCCTTATTGCTTTGGTGATAGTGATGCCTATTCGGTATTTTTTATTTCAACCATTTATTGTAAAGGGCGAATCAATGTCCCCTAATTTTGAATCAGGGGATTATTTAATAGTTGATGAAATTTCTTACAGGTTTTCTGACCCCAAAAGAGGAGATGTTATTGTTTTTAATTATCCAAAAGACACAACTCAAAGATTTATAAAAAGAATAATCGGCTTGCCCGGCGAAACGGTTAACATCACAAACGGCGAAGTACGCGTAGCTAATGGAGAAGAGGATATAGCGTTAGAGGAGAGCTATTTGCCGGAGAACTTAAAGACCTACGGGTTAGTAAACGTTTTGTTAAATACTGATGAATATTTTGTTTTAGGAGATAACAGAGAATATTCTTTTGACTCAAGGGCATGGGGCGTTGTTTCCAGAAAAAACATAATAGGCAAGGCGTTTTTAAGGATATTTCCATTGGCCTCGTTATCGCAAATAGCCCAGCCATCATATTAAAATATCCGCATAAATCAGCTGCCATCAGCATAAATCAGTGTTTAATCATATTTTGACCGCAGAACACGGATTTTAAGGATTTTAACGGATTAATACTGATAAAAAAATGAGCAAATTAAAACTCCAAACCTTAACCGGCATGCACGACGTTTTGCCGGAGGAACAAGTTTATTTTAAAAAACTGAATAAGGCGGTTGAAAGCGTTGCAAATTATTATAACTTTAAGCGCATTGATACGCCGATTCTTGAAATGGCGGATGTTTTTTTCAAAGGCACGGGAGTTGGTACAGATATTGTTGAAAAAGAGATGTATGTTTTTAGAACCAAGGGAGGAGATATGGTTGCCTTAAGGCCCGAGTTTACCCCGTCTATAGCAAGAAGCTATATTGAAAATGGGATGTATAACCTTCCCCAGCCAGTAAAGTTATGGACATCTGGACCGTGCTTCAGGCACGAAAAACCGCAGGCCGGCAGGTACAGGCAGTTTTTGCAGTTTAGCTTGGAGGTTTTAGGAGAAATAAATCCTTCTGTTGATGGTCAGATTATTCAGATGAGTTATGATATTTTAAAAGAGCTGGGACTTAAAAATATAACAATTGAGGTTAATTCAATTGGAGATTCAGAATGCAGACCTTATTTTAAAAAGAATTTAACCGGTTATTTTAGGTCAAGGAGGTCTTCTTTATGTACTGATTGCCAAAGAAGATTAAAAGAAAATCCTTTAAGAATTTTAGATTGCAAAGAAGAAAGATGCCAAAGAGTGAAGGCGGGCGCTCCGCAGATAATAGACCACCTATGTAAAAACTGTCATGCGCATTTTAAGCAAGTGCTGGAATTTTTAGACGAGCTACAGTTGCCCTATACATTAAATCCTTATTTGGTGAGAGGATTGGACTACTATACTAAAACAGTTTTTGAAATTGTAGAAAAAAGTGAGGGAGGCGAAGTCCAAGGAACATTAATAGGCGGAGGCAGATATGACGGGTTGGTAAAATCTTTGGGCGGACGGGATACGCCTGGTTGCGGAGCTGCGGGAGGACTTGAAAGGATTGTGAATCTGATAAAAACCAGAGAAACAAAACCGCCGTCAAGCCCGGATGGAGCTAAAATATTTTTGGCCCAGCTGGGGCAGTTGGCAAAAAGAAAAGGCATGAGGCTTTTTGAAGATTTTAGAAAAGCCAAAATCCCTGTAGCAGAATCGTTTTCAAAAGATTCTTTAAAAGCCCAATTAAGGTCTGCTGATAAATTAGGAATAAGATGTTTTTTGATTTTTGGGCAAAAAGAAGCATTGGAAGGTTTTATTACTTTAAGGGATATGGAAACAGGCGCCCAAAAAGAAATAAAACTAAGCAAGGTCGTAAGCGAAATGAGAGCTAAGGTTAAGTCAAAATAATCCGCATAAA
>JBDRST010000061.1:0-7578 GCA_043824525.1 bacterium | reverse complement strand
TACAACAAGCCTATCTATATTTTTTCAATGGCTTCTGCTCCCGCCTCCGCCAAGGCTCCGGCGGGGCAAGGAATGTCTAAAAAAGCTGGTTGGATAGAAGATGCCTTATCTAAAATAAATTCTGACCCGGATATAGTAGGTTGGATTTGGTTTAACGAAGATAAAGAAAAAAATTGGCTTGTGTCCTCGGACTCAGATTCTTTGCAGGCATTTAAGGATGGGATAAGCAAAAAATAATAAAAACAAAAACCGCCCGCGACCGAAGTCGGGGCGGTTTTTTATTCAACGGCTCAACGGCTGCTGAGTCGTTAAAATTAAGGTGTCAATTTATTTAATCCTTGCCCTATGGTTACTGTTTTAACATTATTTGCTGATATATAGTTGGCAACGCTCCTTAGGTTTTGCGGTGTTGTGCTATATTGTCCTCCCGAGTTTTCTATTTGGTGATAAACCAATATAAGCCATGTTCTATTGTTTATGGCTTCTAAAATCCATTGCTGAATTTCCGTGACAGACGTGTCTATTTCAACTGACACTGTTTTTAGTAAAAAGGGATCCTGGTTTGCGTAATTAAATCCGCCATCTTGCAACATGGCTGTGCGGGCACCCTGATAACCTGATTGTCCTAAAATGTTTTTGATGTTTTCATTCCACTCGCCGAAGGGGTAGGCAAAAGATGTGATTGTGTTGGCTCCCAATGCTTCAAGCGTTTGCTTTGAACCTAAAATTTCATCTGTTAATTGGGCGTCTGTGAGAGTGGTTAAGTCAGAATGGGTTTTTGAATGAGCCCCTATTTCATGCCCTTGGTTTTGCATGTCAAGCATTTGGGCTGAAGTTATATATCCTGCTGTTCCCAAAGCGTCGGTAAATATGTATTGGGTGCTCTTTATTCCGTAGCTATTCAAAACGGGAATTCCGTTTCGGTAGGTGCTTAGCCAGCCGTCGTCAAAACTTAAAGTTACCATCCCTTGGCTGAATGTACTTACAGGAGTTGATTCTTTTACCAAAGAGAAATCATCAACGCCTAACCATCCAACTGTTTCAATTAAATGGAATACGGTTAAAGAAACCGCGTTTTGGGGAGCTATAAGGGAATAGGAAAATTGGCTCCAATCAGAAGAAGCTGAGGGATATCCTAAATCAAGATACAAAAAAGTTCCGTCTGAATTTGTAAATCTGCCCGTTACCCTAGTGGCCGTAGTTGACTGGTAAAAATCTGAAAAAGTATATTTTTCTCCTGGAATTATATTAACATCATCAAAGTACCATTTTGCGTCCCCATCAGTGTACGAGGAAATATTTATGTTAGCTCCTTTGCCACTATGCCCCGCATCAGGATAAATAAAGGTTGTATTATTTGTACCCCAATTGCCCTGATTCCAGTTGTCTGGCAACACCGTGCCTGATTCCAGAGACGGGTTTAAAATTAAATTATTGCTTGGAGGCGGTGGCGGAGGAGGTGGAGGAGGAGTGTCTGTTTCGCCAAGGTAATAGTCGTCTGTGGCGAGATAACCTTTGGATTCTAAATAATGCAAAACCGTAACAGATACGGTTCCTGCTGGAGGGGTAATAATTGTCTCAAATTTTTTCCAGCGCCTTGATGCTTTAGCTGTGCCGATGATGGTTGATATGTATTCCCCGTTTGATAATCTGAAATCCGCTGTAACATAACTAACCGCATTTGATTTATAATAGTCGGAAAAAGCATATTGCTTTAGAGGGTCAATGCTAACCTCGTCAAAAAACCAAGCTCCCGTGCTACTTTCTGGGTTTTTGTACGAAAGAACCCTCACGGCTATGGCGCGACGGCTATTGTGCCCTGATAAAGGATAATAAAAAGACGACAGGTTATGATTTACTGTATTTTGATTTTCTGAATCGTATTCCACCTGCCAGCCAGAGGGCACGCTCCTGCTTATTGAGCCACGAATCCTACTGCCGATTTCTTCAACAGACGGATTGCGGATTAAATTGGGCTGGGTAGCGGCTGAAGTAACATTGGATATCGTTGGCAAAATAATTGTGGCGCAGAATACCAGCGCTACAATTGCTATTTTGTTTCTTAAAGTTTTTTGATTCATATTTTTTAATAATTTTTATTAATAAATTTTATAATAATACACTTATATCTTATCCCATAGATTAGACTAAAATTAATTTTTTGTCAATCATTTTCATATTGAAATTAACTTATAGGTATGCTCGCGTCAGGAGGGTTATAGCCGCATTTTTTCTGGAATATACAATCGGCGCTCAAGCTTTTGTCTTGGAACTCACTTAAGGCTCTTTTTATTATTTTGTAATTGGAATTATCGTTTGCAACACTCACGCTCACAATCATAAAAGAGCTTATAATTACCAAGATAGCCACAAGCTCTGTTACGGCTGCGATAGCTAAAGCCGTAAAAGCTCTATTATTTTTCCGTCCGCGTTTTTTCTTGGCTCTTCCGTAGAAAACAAAAGTCAAAAAGTTTTTTACTTTTACAATAACTATAATTAGTATATGGGCTAACATTGATATTCCTAAAACTGCTGAAAACATTTTACTTTATTTTTACTTTTTTATTAAATTTTTATTCTTTCGGGTTTAAGCCAATTAAGATTTTTTTCCCTAAATATTATTTCTTTTATAAATTGTTCAAGAAAAATGTAAGCGTTTACGTATCTTAAAAGTATATATCCTGGCAGGGCCAACATGAGGTCGGGTCTTTTTTCCTTATATGAGCCAAACAGCGCCAGGCATATAATAATCGCAAAGTGTATGAAAAAAATGTAAGCCGCCAGATACAAATTTATTATGGGAAGTATAAGTAAGATAGAAGAATAAGCCAATCCATCTATATATATTAATGAAAGTTCCATTGCCATGCCAGGGCTACTTGGGACCATCACGTGCTTTTTTAAATTCTGCCATCCTCCGCCAAACCACCTTCGCATTTGGTTTATGTATGCTTTTAGATTTGGGGGATCCTGTGTGTAGCAAATTGATTTTCTGCTGTATTTTATTTTCAGCCTCATTTTATTCAGGCGGTAAGTAAAGTCCAGGTCTTCTGTTATTGTGTCGTGGGTAAACGGAATTTTTTCCCTAAAAATTTTTGTCCTAAATGCTCCAGCTGCCCCTGGTATTACAAAAATAAAGCCAATGTATGCCTGAGCCACTTTGTCTATGTTCTGGCTTATGGCGTAGTCCAATGCCCGCGAAGCTGTTACCCAATTGTGTTTTAAGCTTTTTACGTATCCTGCTACTGCTGAAACAGATTCATCCCGCATCTCCCTTTCTATGTTTTTTACAAAATCCTTGTGGAGCATTGTGTCACCGTCAGTGGCAATATAAATATCTCCTGTTACAAACTGGAGCCCATATTTCTGGGCGTGGCTTTTGGTGCCCGAGTTTCGGGGAGTCCTTACTATCTTTATTAGGGGCGCTGAACCAGATCTAAACCCATCAAATTTTTTTAATATCTCAGGGGTTCTGTCGGTGCTTGAATCGTCTGCTACAATTATTTCATCTGCGGGCCTTGTCTGGTTGATGCAAGAAAGCAGGCATTTCTCAATTGTAATCTCCTCATTGTAGCATGGTATAAGAATAGAAATTTTCATTTGATTGAAGTTTAAAAATTAGCTTGTTTAAGCCCATAAAAGGCTTATAGTCTAAGTATCCTATTATACTACACAAAATCTGAAAATGTCAAGCTTACCGTAAGCACCCTATTTGTCTATCTGCGTCATCCCGCCACGTACAGAAAATTGACGATCGTCAATTTTCTGTACCAGGGCTTGTTTTGGTTTTTTAGTGTTCTGCCCAGCTGAAATCTTTAGTAATGTTTAATAACGGGTTTTAAACAGCATAGACCCGACCTCGACCAAAACAGTCGGGGTCAGACCTTGACCAAACCAGTCGAGGTCTGACCCCGACCAATTTCCAGTTTTGGTTTTTTAGTGTTTTGCCCAGCTGAAACTAAATTTTAGACGAGGTCAGACCTGTGCTATGCCACTGATGCCAGTCCCTATATTGTTATATTTTTGCATAAAACCCCGCCCGCAGGCGGGTAGAAGAAATTATGTAAATTTAGCATCGTCGCTTCGTCGACGGGGTTGAAAAATAGAGCTTTTTGTAGTATTATGAAAGAGACCTGCTACCCAGTAATTTTCATAACGAAACGCAGTAATTTCGAGCGAGAAATCATAAAATCAAGGAGGTTTATCAGCAAAGCGATAATCCGACGAGATTTTATGGTTTTGCAGCCGAAATTACAAGTTGCAGTAGAAAGAATTACTGGGTAGCAGGCCTCATATGGGGGCATAGTTTAACGGCAAAATATTCCTCTCCAAAAGGAATGATCAGGGTTCGACTCCTTGTGCCCCTGCCTTGTTCCACCGCAACCTTAACACAGGCTAATTTGTGATGCAACCCAAAGAAACCAAAAATTTTAGTTTTTCGGTCAACGAACTTATTTTGTTTTGCATACATTCTGTTGTTTTAAGCAATGAAAAGTGCAGTTTTGAGCGTTTAATTAAGGAATGTTTTACCTTATTTCCAGATACACTAAAGTTTGAAAGATATCCGATTTGGCCCGACTCAAGAAAACTGGACAGACCCCTAAGAACTCTTCGCATTGAAAAATTAATTATTGGAGACCCTAAAACTTATTTCATGCTGACTAAAGCCGGCGAAAAAAGGGTAGCTGAAATCGAAAAAGCATTGAGGCAGGGAAAACTGCTTTGATCATGAAACATGAAACATGAAACCAACATTCTCATTGATGATTTAATCAAAGATGGGTGGTTGAAAACGCCGGAAATTATTAAGGCGTTCAAAAAAATTAAACGAAAAGATTTTTTGCCCGAAGATATAAAAAATTTAACAGAATTAAATGAAGCCTTGCCAATTGGCTCTGGCCAGACAATTTCGCAGCCATTAACGGTTGCTTTTATGTTAGAGCTTTTGCAACCTAAGCCAGGCGATAAAATCTTGGATGTTGGGGCGGGATCTGGATGGACAAGCGCCTTATTGGCAGAAATTGTAGGCAAAGACGGGAAAGTTGTTGCGGTAGAAGTTATAAAGGAGCTAAAGGAGTTTGGAGAAAAAAATGTTGCAAAATACGGTTTTATTGAGAATGGGATAGTTGATTATATTCTTGGAGACGGGTCTACGGGGTTTAAAAAACAAGCTCCGTATGATAAGATATTAGTATCAGCATCGAGCCGTCTGGGAGTTCCAGCGGAACTAAAAAAACAACTTGAAATAGGTGGGCATTTGGTTTTACCGATAAAAGATTCTATCTGGTTATACAATAAAATAGATGATGACAAATTTTATAAAAAAGAATACCCTGGCTTTATCTTTGTCCCGCTGGTTTAACAAGCTTAAGGGCAGAAATTTTTCCAAAACTTCTCCTGTTTTTTTTAAAAAGATTATAACTGCAATTGCCATTTTTGCATTAGCGCTTTTTTTGATTTTCTTTTTTGAAATTTATATTCCATTAAATCCTGATTCGCACGAAACAATCATTTATACTGTCAAAAAAGGGATGGGAGATGAGGAAATTTCAAAGGACCTAAAAAATTTAGGAATAATAAGAAATGATTATTTTTTTAGAGCTTACACCCTTTTGTCTCTGCGCCATTTAATGTTACAGGCAGGCAGGTATAATTTATCTTCCAAAATGTCTGCTTATCAGATTGTAAAAAAAATGGCTGAGGGAGATGTTATTAAAAACAAACTTATAATTCTGGAGGGGTGGGACTTGGAGGATGTTGGCAAATATCTGGAGGCAAAAGAAATATGCGTAAAGGATTATTTTACTTTTCTAGCGCAGAAAGACTATGCTGATAATTTTGATTTTCTAAAAGACAAGCCAAAAGACATGGGGCTGGAGGGCTATCTTTTTCCAGATACTTACGAAATAACTGAAGGCGAAAGTTGTGAGGATATTTTAAGCATGATATTAAGCAATTTTGGAAAAAAACTAACGCCAGAATTAAAAAACGAAATAGCAAATCAAGGCAAGTCCATTTTTGACATCGTAACAATGGCTTCAATGCTTGAAAAAGAGGTAAGAACGCTAGAGGATAAAAAAATTGTTTCTGGAATTTTGTGGAAAAGATTGAGTATTGATATGCCTCTTCAAATAGACGCAACAGTAAATTACGTAACAGGCAGAAGCGACCCGGCGGTTGCGATTAAAGCCACAAAAATTGACTCGCCATACAATACTTATAAATATAAAGGATTGCCAAAAGGACCCATTTCAAACCCTGGCGTAGACTCAATTTTAGCTGCAATATATCCTACGGCCACAAAATACTGGTTTTATCTAACAGACGGTAAAACAATTTTTAGTGAAACATTTGAACAGCACGTAGCAGCTAAAGTAAAATATTTGAAATAAAATTTGAAATTAAATATTAAAATGTAAAATTGCAGTTCAAAATTCAAGTTTTACTCCCGCGCCCCGATGTGTTCAAGTATTTATTGTGCGACAGCGTGGTATTGACATATTTAAGGTTATAGAATAGTATAAAACTAATTGATAATCCGCAGACAGCAGGTCGCGAGAGCCTAAATCCTGCCGAGGATAAACATATTTTGTGTTTATTTTGTCTGCATTCGCAGACTTTTTTATTTAATCTAACTTTTAAGCTAATTAGCTAAAAGCTAACAAGCTGAAAGCTACAAAGATGGCATTAACACACGACCAAAAACAAAAGCAAATAAAAGACATAAAGGAAAAAGTTTTAAACCAGAAATCAATGGTTTTTGTTGATTTTAACAAAGTTTCTTCAAAAGATATGTTTTCCTTAAGAAAATTACTTAAGGAATCAGGATGCAATTTAAAAATCGCAAAAAAAACATTGATAAGGATTGCGTTCGGACAAGCAGATGTTTCTTTTTGGAACAAAATAAAACCGGCTGTTCCAGGGCAACTGGCGCTGGTTTTTGGAATTGAGGACGAGGTTACTCCGGCCAGAATTTCAAACCAGTTTGCAATAAAACACGAAAATTTTAAGATTTTGGGGGGAATTTTTGAAAACAGATTTATTGAAAAGGAAAAAGTTTTGGCATTGGCTAATTTGCCAACAAAGCAAGAATTACTTGGCAGAATGGTCGGCTCAATATCATCTCCAATGTCCGGCTTTATAACAGTTTTACAGGGCAATATAAAAGGGTTAGTGGTCGTCTTATCAAAGATTAATAAATAGTTCCAAGAATCTAGAATATAGAATCTGGAATTTAGAATAGAATAAAGAATTTAGAATATAGGAACGTAAAACCCAAAATTCCGAATTCAAAATTCCGAATTCAAAATTTTATTCCAAATTCTAAATACTAAATTCTAAATTCACGCATATGGCTGACGAAACAAAAAAACCCGCCGAAAGTCCTGCGGACAATCAGGCGGGCAAGGAAGAAAAAGTTGAAGTACCAGCTAAATTCGAAAAATTAGTTGGAGAAATCGAAAAAATGTCGGTTTTGGATCTGGCAGAATTAGTAAAAGTGCTGGAGAAAAAATTCGGCGTTTCGGCAGCAGCCCCGGTGGCGGTGGCGCCCGCCGCGGCTGAAGCTTCGGCGGATAA
>JBDRST010000060.1:0-10882 GCA_043824525.1 bacterium | reverse complement strand
TAGCATGTAGCAGGGTTAAACTTTATCATGGAACCCTATCATGGAATTGAAAAAAAGCAACTTTTAGAGTAATGTAAGTAATAATATGACAATACCTAAGGAGGTTAAAACTATAATCGAACGGCTAAGCAAAGCCGGTTTTGAGGCGTATATCGTGGGCGGATGCGTGCGTGATTTTTTGCTTGGGGTTGAACCTAAGGACTGGGATGTGACAACAAACGCAAAACCAGAAGAAATCCAAAAAGTGTTCCCGGATAGTTTTTATGAAAACAAATTTTTGACTGTAACAGCGCGCACCGGCTCAAAAGAAACCGAAGCCCCGCAAGGCGGGGCGAAGGCCCAGCACAAACGCGAAGCGGTTGTTGCTGAGGTTGAAATCACAACCTATCGTCTTGAGGCAAAGTATTCTGATAAACGCCACCCAGACGAGGTAAGATACGCAAAAACTCTTGAAGAAGATTTAAGCAGAAGGGATTTTACTGTGAACGCGATGGCACTCGGTCATGGAACATGGAACATGGAACATGGAACAAAAAAGACTAAAAAATATGAGGTTATTGATTTGTTTGATGGGCAAAAAGATTTAAAAAATAAAATAATTAGAACGGTTGGTAATCCGGAAGATAGGTTTGACGAAGACGCGCTAAGAATGTTGAGAGCAGTGAGGTTTGCTACAACTCTGGGATTTAAAATTGAAGAAAAGACCGCTAACGCAATTTATAAAAATAGCATATGGTTGAAGGCAATTTCACAAGAAAGAATAAGAGACGAATTTTTGAAAATTATTATGGCTGACCCTTCGACAGGCTCAGGGCCTGCGGGAGGAATTGAATTGTTAAGGGAGTTGGGGTTGCTAAAGTTTATTGTGCCTGAATTGTTGGACAACTACGGTGTTGCCCAGTCAAAGCACCACAAATACGACTGCTATCAGCATGCCATAAAATCTTTGGAATATGCAGCAAAAAAGAAATTTAATATGTATGTTAGGGTGTCGGCCCTATTACACGACATAGCAAAGCCAAAAGTAAAAACCGGAGAGGGCGAAGCCGCCACTTTTTACAACCATGAAATTGTGGGAGCAAAAATGACTTTCCAGATTTTAAACCGCTTAAAATTTTCTAAAAAGGATGTTGAAAAAATAACAAAACTGGTGCGCTTTCATTTGTTTTACTACAACGTTGGCGAGGTAACAGAATCTTCGGTAAGGCGGTTGGTGCGCAACGTGGGTCCAGAAAACATGGAAGAATTATTGCAGGTAAGGCAGGCAGACAGAATTGGTTCTGGGGTGCCTAAAGCTGAACCCTACAAATTAAGGCATTTAAAATATTTGGTTGAAAAAGTAGCTCAGGATCCGATTTCAGCCAAAATGCTTAAGATGAACGGAGATGAAATAATGAAGCTTTTAAATATAAAGCCGGGTCCCAAGATAGGACAAATTTTAAGTATTTTGTTAGGACATGTTTTAGACGACCCAAAAAATAATAACAAAGAATTTTTAGAAAAAGAGGTTAAGAGATTAGGCAAACTTAGCGACAAAGAATTACAAAAATTATCAGAAAAATCAAAAGAAGAAAAGCAGGAGATAGAAGTTAAAAAAGACGAAATGACAAAACAAAAATACTGGGTAACGTAAAAATATTTTTTTTTAATTATGGAGCTTACAGCAAAAAAACAAACATATCTCGGATTATTTCTTGTTTCTTTGGCGAGCCTTATGCAGGAGATTCTTCTGTTGCGCATATTCAGCGTTACTATGTGGTATCATTTTGCGTTTATGGCCGTATCAATTGCTATGTTTGGCATGACGCTGGGAGCCGTAATAGTTTATATTTTTCCTAAAATTTTTACAAATGACAGGGTAAAGCATCATTTGGCTTTAAGTTCTTTGTTTTTTTCAATATCAATATTGGTTAGTTTTTTGGTATATCTTAAAATTCCTTTTGACCCCTCAAAGGCGTCTATTGGCCTGTTGCCTGATTTTTTAAACCTTACTTTGATATATGTGACAGTTTCTATTCCGTTTATATTCAGCGGAATAGCTGTGTGTCTTATACTGACCAAATTCAATAAACAGGTGAGCAGTTTGTATGCAGCCGACCTTATTGGAGCGGCTGGAGGCTGTATATTGCTCGTATATATTTTAAATATTTTCACGGGCCCCACCGTTATACTTGTAATCGCTTTTATAGCCAGCTTGGCAGCAATATTTTTTTCTATGGACACGCAAGGCGCGCATTCTAAAATTATCAGGAATTTTGCAATAATATGTGCCCTGTTTTTTCTTTTCGGCGCTGTTTTAAACACTACCTCAAAAACCCCATGGCTGGAGCTAACATGGGTGAAAGGATCTAATGAGGCGGAAAAGATAAAAGTTATTTATGAAAAATGGAATTCTTTTTCACGGATTACGGTTGACGGCGATAAAAACCTGGAAGTATCTCCTTTCGGCTGGGGCTTAAGCCCCGTATATCCGGCAGACAAAAAGATAAAACAGTTATGGCTGCTTATAGACGCCAACGCAGGAACGCCCTTAACCTCTTTTTCCGGCGATTTGAACGACGTCGATTTTTTAAAGTATGATATTATTAATTCAGCCCATTATTTAAGGGGGAACGCAGATGTGCTTGCCATAGGCTCCGGAGGCGGGAGGGATGTTCTTTCAGCCCTGGTGTTCAATCAAAAATCAGTTGTTGGAGTAGAGATAAATAAAAACATAATTGATGTTACCAATAAAGTATTCGGCGATTTTACCGGCCACCTCGACAAAAATCCAAAAGTTACTTTTGTTAATGATGAGGCAAGAAGCCATATCTCAAGGTCAGAAAACAAATTTGATATTATACAGGCGTCTCTTATAGATACATGGGCGGCTACTTCCGCGGGTGCTTTTGCTCTTACAGAAAATTCTCTTTATACTATTGAGGCTTGGAAAACTTTTTTAAACCATCTTAATCCGAGAGGAATTTTAACTTTTTCCCGCTGGTATTTTCGCGATGACCCGGCAGAAATATACAGACTGACTTCTTTGGCGGCGTCTTCTTTAAAACAGTTAGGAGTAGAAAATCCTCGCGATAATATCATTATTTTAAGGCGCATGGGCGTAGAAAACAATCCGGCGCTGCCGGATGGCGTCGGCACAATTCTTGTGGCAAAGGACCCTTTTTCAGAAGTCGATTTAAAAAATATTGAAGACCTTGCCAAAAAAATGCAGTTTGAAATAGTGCTTTCCCCTAAAAATACCATAGACCCCAATTTCGCAGTTATTGCTTCCGGTAAAAATCTCGATCTCTCCAATTTTTCTCTTAATATCCGGCCGCCCACCGATGATACACCGTTTTTCTTTAATATGCTCAAGATAAAAGATATTTTTAATAAAAATTTGCGGGAGCAGGGCCGGGTCAGCTTTAATATGAAAGCAGTTGCGGTCGTCGGCATATTATTGATTATTACCTTTGTTTTAAGCTTAGTTTTTATCGTTTCGCCGCTTTTGATAAGAACGGTTTCAGAAACCAAGCTGTCTGTCGCCGCGCCGTTTATTATTTATTTTTCTTCCATAGGACTGGGCTTTATGATGGTCGAAATTTCCCAGATGCAGCGACTTAATATTTTTCTAGGGCATCCGGTTTACAGCCTTTCTGTTCTGTTATTCGCACTCCTTTTGTCCGGGGGCATAGGCAGCTATCTGACAAAAAAAATTAATAAAGACAATGTAATAAATTCTGCGCCGAAAAGAATAACCGCGCTGATATTATCTTTAATAATTTTCGGAGGCCTCACGCCTTATATCACCCAAATATTTCAATCCTCAAATTCTGCGACGCGTATTATCATTTCTGCCGCAACATTGTTTATTTTAGGAATTTTTATGGGCATGGCTTTTCCAATAGGCATGAAAATTGCCGGATTTAAATCGCCTAATTTAACTCCTTTGCTTTGGGGCGTAAACGGCGCGATGTCGGTTTTTGCATCAGTTTTAGCGGTTGCCGTATCTTTGGCTTTTAGTATTTCAGCGGCGTTTTGGCTGGGAGTTATTTTTTATGTAATAGCCCTGCTGTCATTGTTTTTATTAAAAGAAATAAGACAAAAATACTGGGTTACATGATTTATGAAAATACATGTTGAAGGTGATGTAGAAAAATTTATTGAGTCTCTTGAAGAGATAACATTTGCCAAAGTAATAAGGACTATTAATTTGTTAGAAAAATTTGAATATAAACTTAGTCTACCTCACGCTACCTCACGCTAAGAAAGTAGATAAAAGCATTTTTGAGTTACGCATTAGAGGTCGGCAGGAAGCGCGCATTTTTTATGCGTTTCATAAAAATGAAATTATTTTACTGCATGGATTTGTTAAAAAATCTCAAAAAATTCCAATGCGCGAATTGCGGCTTGCTGTTAAGAAGCTGAAAAGCTTTGACTTGATATAACATATAAGTTATACTGAATATGGATATTATTAAAATAAAAAAATATGAAAACATATAAAGAATTGAAAAAAAAATGGCTCAAAAATAGGAAGATTAAAAAGGCATATGATGAACTTGGGCCTGAGTTTGAGTTGATAGAAATGATTATTGAAAGGCGAATTAAGCAAGGACTCACTCAAGCAGAACTTGCTAAAAAGATTGGCACTAAACAATCGGCCATATCTCGTCTTGAAAGGGGCACATATAACCCAACAGTAGCTTTTTTAAAAAACCTTGCAGAAGCTCTTGATGTAGAGCTACGCATTTCCTTTCCAGCACAGCGTTAACGAAATGACAAAAGCAAAATACCGGGCAACAGAGTAAATACTTTTTATTCTGCTATAGCAGAATAAAAAGTATTTAGAATTGCCAATTTCCAAATTTTAATTTCCAATCAATCCTTTAATTTTCTAATTTTTAAACAACGGGGCGTGGTGTAACAGCAACATGCACGGTTCGGGTCCGTGAGATTTCTGGGTGCAAATCCCAGCGCCCCGACATTAAGCTGGTAAGTGATTTTTAGGTTTTTTGAATTTAGTCATTTAAATTTGATTGATAATTGAAAATTGAAAATTAATTCTGGGCCCATAGTAAAATGGCATTACGCCGCATTCGTTCATCCCCCACAAAATTTCACGGGCCTATAGTATAGTGGCAATATGCTACATTCGCATTGTAGAGACGTGGGTTCGATTCCCGCTAGGTCCAATTCAAATTTTGTGGGGGACAAGTTGCGGAGACGCGAGTTCGACTCTCGCTAGGTCCAATTCAAATTTTGTGGGGGACAAGTGGGCGAAGTCCGGGTTCGACTCCCGGTGGGTCCACTTTCATAATTTAAACCTAATTTTAGGTTTAAATTTGGAATTAGACCCCGTGAGCCGAACCCAAAGGAGGGGTCGGGAGGAAAGCATTTCCTCCCGTGTAGGAAATTATTCAAAACCGAGGGTTTTGAAGGAGCGAGTTTGCGAGCGACGGGTTCTAGCGCAAGCGGACTCCCGGTGAGTCCACAAAATTTTATGAATCAAAATATTAGAGAATATATTGAAGAATTGATTAAATTAGAGCCGGTTTTTAGAAAAGCCGGAGAGCTCGCGGTAAAGATGCGCAAAACAACTTCTTCAAAAAACAAATATAATACTGGCATCGCTGGAGTTGATATTGTTACAGAAGCTGACACTGCAGTGCAAGAATTTATTCTTTTGGAGATGGCAAAAACAAAATTGGTTGATTGCCAGATTATTGCCGAGGAGGACACTCCTTCTGTTTCTAAATTTAAAGGAACAAATGGTTTGGTTTTAACATTAGATCCAATTGACGGAACAATTATTTATGCTTCAACTGGAAGATTTTTTTCAACAATAGTCACTTTGCATAACAAAAAAGATATTTTATACACTTTTTATAATTATCCTGACATAAGTTGGAGCAGAAGAATTGCGGAAAATAAAATTGAAGATTCCGGAAGTTTTCCAAAAATTAAAACAAGACCAGGACTTAATCTGAAAAAAATAATAGGTACATCTAAGCCTCAAACAAAAATTGACTCGGAAATCTATGAAAAAATAATTGGAGAAGGATATAAATTCAGCAGATTTTCTGAAATTACTGATGAGGCCGGCTCGTTTACTTTATTTTTTTCAGGAACAGTTGCCGGCTATTATATGGAAACTCCAAATCCTTACGACGGCCTTGTGGCGCTCCATTACGGGCAAGTTAAGGAGCTTAAAGTTTATTCAGATCTGGATATTTCAAAATTTACAATCAACGACCACGGTCCGCATTATTCGGGCTGGTATGTAGTTCTAAGCAAATAGAAGATTTATGCCAAAGGAGAAATCGCAAACAAATATTGTCTATCCGGAAGTTAAGCTCAAGCACGTCTTGGGCGCTTTTTGGCAAGGGATTAAGCCTAAAAAATGGATGCTTTTTTTGCTGGTGTCTTCTATAATAGCCGGCAATATAGTTATAATTATCGTCCCGCTTTTTATAAACAATTTTTTGACATTCTTTCTTCCGGAAAAAATCCCGCAGAAGTTTCTCCGCAGCTTTTTTTAATCATCTTATACATAGCCGGATTAAACGGAATTTTTTGGATTTTATACCGCATAGCCACACTGGCAAATGTTGCTTATGAGCCGCAGGTTATGGCAAACCTAAAACAGTATTGCTATGACCATACAATGCAGCATTCATATTCATTTTTTACCAATAATTTTACCGGCTCTCTAGTGCAAAGGGTAAACAGGTTTGCCAGAGCTTTTGAGCGACTTACAGACGAACTAACATGGAATCTTTTGCCATTAGTTGTGAGAGTTGTTTCAATATTTATTGTTGTTTTTTTTATCAGCAAATGGATTGCCCTGGTTATTTTAATCTGGACGCTTGCTTTTGTTTCCTTTAATGTATTTTTTTCCAGATGGAAATTAAAATATGATATTAAGGCAGCTGAGTTTGATTCAAAAACCACTGCATATTTGGCAGACACAATAACAAATCAGAACAACGTCCAGCTTTTTGGCGGATATAGATTTGAGTCTGAAGGTTATAAAAATATAACAAACGAGCATGCAAGCATAAGAAGGTTTGCATGGAGTATGGACGCAATTATTGAAGGCGGGCAAGGGTTTTTAAGTTTTGCCATTGAGTTTGTTTTGTTTTTTTACGCAATAAAATATTGGGGGCAGGGCTTGATAACTATTGGAGTTTTTGTGTTGTTGCAGGCATATGTAATAAGCATAATTGGCCAGCTGTGGGGGTTTACAAGATTGGTTAGGGAGGTATACGAACATTACGCTGACTCAAAAGAAATGGTTGAAATTTTGCTTTTGCCTCATGAAATAAAAGATATTCCATCAGCTAAAGAGCTCACTGTCAAAGAGGGTAAAATCGAATTTAAGGATTTAGGATTTAACTTTAATGAAACAAGAAAGGTTTTAGATAATATAAATACAGCAATAAAGCCTGGTGAAAAAGTGGCGCTGGTTGGCCCTTCTGGTGCCGGGAAAACAACTTTTGTGCGGTTGCTTTTAAGATTATATTCGTCAACTTCCGGTAAAATTTTAATTGATGGGCAGGATATTTCAAAAGTAACGCAGGAAAGCTTAAGAAAAAATATTGCAATGGTTCCTCAAGACCCGATTTTATTTCACCGTACTTTGTCAGAAAACATTGCTTACGGGAAACGCGACGCCGAAGGTCCTGACAAGGGAAGGACATCGCAAAAAGAAATTGAATACGCCAGCCGGTTGGCGTATTGCGATGAATTTATAAAAGACCTGCCTTATGGCCTTAAAACTTATGTTGGCGAAAGAGGAATAAAATTATCTGGTGGCGAACGCCAGAGGGTTGCAATTGCAAGAGCAATTTTGAAGAACGCGCCAATTTTGATTTTAGACGAGGCAACCTCAAGCCTAGATTCTCATTCTGAAATGTTAATCCAAGACGCTTTGGCAAATTTAATGCAAGGTAGGACAACAATTGTTATTGCTCACAGGTTATCCACAATCCAAAAAATGGACAGGATTATTGTTATTGACAACGGTAAAATTATTGAGCAGGGAAGCCACATAGATTTGTTAAAAAAAGAGGATAGTTTGTACCGCAAACTTTGGGAACTGCAAGCCGGCGGATTTTTAAGAGATGAGGATAACGAACCCGCCTCCGTCCCGCAAGAGCGGGACTACGGCGTGGCAAAGGATGAGGAGGGTGGCGCTCCGGCTAAAATGGTCAGTTTCTAATTATTTTTGAAACTTGACACGCGTCTAACCATTGTATATACTTTAGGTATATGAAGACCGTAATTAATATTAAAACCGATAAAGAGGTAAAAAAGAACGCTCAAAGGATTGCAGA
Source organism: bacterium (assembly GCA_043824525.1). Lineage (GTDB taxonomy): Bacteria > Patescibacteriota > Minisyncoccia > Minisyncoccales > Staskawiczbacteraceae > XYD1-FULL-39-28. The sequence goes on along the minus strand of JBDRST010000060.1, from coordinate 2,564 downwards.
AAGCCTTGGTTTTTCTTTGAGTGCTGTTATTAACGCTTATTTAAGGCAGTTTATCAGAAACAAAGAGGTTTATTTCGGGCTTGCTCCCAAAATGTCTCCGGGATTAGAGAAGCTTCTTGGAGAAGTTGAAACCGATATTCAGAAAAAGAAAAATATTTCTCGGTTTTTTTCTTCCGAAGAAGAACTTAAGGACTATCTTGCCTCTTTATGAAAATTCGTTTTCATAAAAATTTTAATAAACAATATAAAAAACTAAAACAAGCGCAAAGGGAAAAAACCCAAGAGCGCTTTGTTTTATTTCTGGAAGACCCTTTTTCGCTAATTCTTGCCAACCACCCCTTAAAAGGAAAATATACGGGCTATAGAAGCATTAATATAACAGGAGATTTAAGGGCTGTTTATAAGTTCATAAGCGAACAAGAATGTATTTTTGTTGCCATAGACACTCATAGTAATTTATATTCCTAAAGAGCATGGAAGATAAATTTGAAAAAATTAAAAAAATTGTTGAAAAAGAATTGAAGGAATGTTCGGGTCATAATTTTGACCACGTTATGAGGGTTTACAATATGGCTTTGCATTTGGCAGAAGGGGAAAAGGTTGACATGGAAGTTATAAGGCTGGCTGCGTTGCTCCACGATATTGGCGGTAAAAAAGAAACAAGCGACGCGACCGGTAAAACAGACCACGCGATTGAAAGCGCTAAAATGGCAAAGCCAATTTTAGAAAAATTGGGATTTTCTAAAGATAAAATAACGCATATTTGTGATTGTATTATTTCTCACAGATACAAAACAGACAATCAGTCAAAAACATTGGAGGCAAAAATTTTATTTGACGCAGACAAATTAGACGCAGCGGGCGCAATAGGGCTTGCAAGGGGTTTTGCGTGGATTGGCAAGAATAGGGCTTACATATATAAAAAAGCAGATAATATAGATAAGTATATAGCAGAGAATCTTGACGGTGGAAAAATAAACGGTAGGATAAAAGATAAATCAAAACATAGCGCGCATATAGAATTTGAGATAAAAATAAAATTTTTGGCAGATAAACTTTATACAAAAAAAGCAAAAATTATTGCTAAGGAAAGAATAAAGTATTCAAAAGATTTTTTAGACCGGCTGGAGAATGAAGTTATGGGAAAAATGTAGTATAATATAATAAAAACATGGACAACAACATACAAACAAACCCCAGTAGCAGAGCAGAGCTCGCTACGGGGCGAGGAAGGAATCTGCCAAGGGATGTGTTTTTGCATCTTTTGGCAATCGTAACGCTCTACTGGTCTGCAGTAAGTTTTGTGACTTTGCTGTGGCAGTTCATAAATTATTTTTTTCCAGACCCTTTAAACCGATATTATAATTATCTTTCTTTTTCAGGACCCATAAGGTTTGCAATAGCTTCCTTAATCATTGTTTTTCCCATATTCGTTCTGGTGTCATGGTTTTTAAACAAAATTTATACCAAAGAGACCGTTGTAAGGGAATCGAAAATTAGAAAGTGGCTTTTATATTTAACTCTTTTTGTTGCTTCATTGGTTATTATCGTTGATCTGGTAACAGTTATAAACACGTTTTTGGGAGGCGACTTTACAATAAGATTTATTTTAAAAGCGCTTTCTGTGCTTGTGGTGGCAGTTTTTGTGTTTTGGTATTATCTTGATGATGTAAGGCGAGAGACGCCTACTAAGCTAGCTAAACCATTTGCGTGGGCAACAGGAGCTATTGTTTTAATTGCCGTAGTGGGAGCGTTTTTCATAGTTGGATCCCCTGCCACAGCCCGGCTGATGCAGTATGACCAGCAGAAAACAAGCGACCTTCAAAGCACGCAATACCAAATTGTAAATTATTGGCAGGGCAAAGAAAAGCTACCTAATTCCCTTTCTGATTTAGATGATCCAATCTCCGGTTTTATTGTCCCGGTTGACCCGCAGTCAGGGGAAAATTATGAATACAATATAATAGATAATCAAAATCTTTCTTTTGAACTGTGCGCCACATTTAATAAAGAGGGGAAGGACATGTATGGAGAGGTCCAAATGCCATTACGCGCTCCTGTTCCTGCAAAAGGCCTTGGGGAAAATTGGCAGCATGGAGAAGGCAGAACTTGTTTTGAGAGAACAATAGATAAAGAACTTTATCCAGTTAAATCCAAGCAAATTCAAGATTGAATTTGCTTGGTGTTTCGGCGATAGCCGAAACAATTTAACCCGGGTGAATCCTCCACTAAGCAAAGTAAAGGATTAACTTTGCTTAAATTTGAAATTTGAAATTTACAATTTGAATTCAATTTGAAATGATTAAAACTGATAAGAAAAAAGTGGGGGATAAAGGCGAGGATATAGCCTGTGAATATCTTGTTAGCAAAGGGTATAAGATATTGGGGAAAAACTGGAAAATAAAGTTTGGAGAAATTGATATTATCTGTAGGAAAAGATGGGGATTAACTGTGAATCCTTTTAGCGTAGCGGGGAAAACTATACGTTTTGTTGAGGTAAAGGCGCTATCTCATGTGAGCGGTTCATTTTCGCCAGAACAAAGAGCAAACTGGAAAAAACAGCA
>JBDRST010000059.1:0-13737 GCA_043824525.1 bacterium | reverse complement strand
TGTTTTTGTTTTTGTTGAAGATTTTGTTTAACACAAAAAATGCTCTGTTGAATTGCTCAACAATTACTCACTCGTTTTTACTTCCTTCATTTTAGCAAAAAACAACACACATTCACAGCACCAAAAACACGAGAAGGTGTGAATAACTATTTCCCCGCGAATGCCGGGCATTCGCGGGTTTTTTAGGGGTCTGGCACAGGTCTAACCCCTTTATTTGATTTAAGGTTTTAAAATATTAAAATGGTGAATTAAGCAAAAATCCACCGGTGCAAAAAATTGACGATCGACAATTTTCTGCACCGGTCTCATCAACAACAAATTAACATTTTTTAATTAACATTTTTTATTTTAAATCAAATTCTTTTTTCAATTTCTGATAAAGAACCGCATCAATGCTTTCTAAAACGCCGTAGTGTACGTATTTATTAAGTTCAAAGTAATCTGCAACAAACTCTATCTCTTGTTTGCATTCATATGGAATTACAAAAACGCTTTTCTGCAGTTCATGAAAACCCAGTCGTTTTATCTTCCACCTCAGCGCATTCCGCCCCCTCCTTAGTTTTTCCGGTACGTCAAAAACTAATATCCTGAATTTACCGTCCCATTTTTTATTTATTATCTTCAAATTATCAAAGTAATAATCAAGCGCTTTTAATTTCCCTTTTTTGGTCAATCCCTTAACAATGACCCCGTTCTTTTTCTTTAATTTTTTTATTAGTTTTAATCTCTGTAGTTTTTTTATCTCTCCGCTTAACTTATAATTATCTGACTCGTCCCATATTCCCCCTATGGCTTTGGCAACATACCATTGTCGCCTCGGAGTAATAGCGCAGCCAAAAGCAGCCCCGAAAAGAAGAGATAACAAAATTTTTTCTTTTATTGTTGCCATATTTTAATTTTAACACATCCTTCCTTATGGTGCAAAAAATTGACGATCGACAATTTTTTGCCCCGATACCGATATTTTCAACCTTGATACGTTTCAACTCTCATACGTTTCAACCATAATATGTTTTAGCTCTCATACATTTCATACGAGTAAGGCGATTCGGCGAGGCAAAAACCGCGCGCAGAACATTTACTTTCTTATTTTTATTGATTGCAGAATTCCGAGTGCTATGAAGTTGCCCACAAGCCCGGAACCGCCGTAACTGATGAAAGGCAAATAAATACCGACTACTGGAAGCAAGGAAAGATTCATTCCTATATTTATAAAAAACTGGGAAATTAAAATAATGGCAAAGCCGGAGGCAAAAAGTCGGGGAAAATTAAATTGAGATCGAATCGCGATTAGCAAAACCCGCCAAACTAAAAACCCGTAAACTATAAACAGAGCTGAAACGCCTGCCAGCCCCCACTCTTCAGCTATTACAGAAAAAATAAAATCTGTGTGGGGCTCGGGCAGGAAGCCATACTGCACTTGCGACCCTTCTCCAATGCCCTGGCCCATAAGCTGTCCCGAACCAATCGCAATTTTTGTCTGGTTCTGCGACCAAGAAGCCCCCAGATAATCATACGGAAATATAAAGGAAGTAATTCTTTCCTTCTGGTAGTCTCTTAAAATAAATGTCCATGACAGAGTTGCAACCAATAGAAAACATAAAAATAAAATTAAAAAATGCCTTATTTTAATGCCAGAAATCAATAAAATGCCAATCCATATTAGCAGCAAAACCGCGGTGCCCCCGAGGTCTGGCTTTAAAAAAATTAGCAATGCCGGGAAAAAAACATATACTCCAGAAAATACAATGTGCCTAAATTTATACATTTCAACGTGGCGCATTGAAAAATATTTTGCCAGCAAAATTATCATAACTATTTTTGTCGGCTCATTGGGGTCTAAAGACAGGAGACCTATTTTATACCACCCCCTTGTCCCGCGTATTAGAGGGGCAAAAAAATAAAGTCCTAAAAGCAACGCTAAGCATATACCGTATAAAGCTAAAATCAAATACGAATTATTTCTTAAAAGCCTGTAATCAGAAAAGCTCACTAAAATCATTAACAAAAATCCAAAAATGAAAAAAATAATTTGTTTTTCAAAGTTCAAAAAGTCATTTTTCGCTAAGGAGGTGCTGTATATGCCAGCTAATCCAAAGAAAACCAAAAAAACCGCTGGAACTATTATGCCCCAATCCAGCTTTCTGATGTGATTTGATAAGATATTCATTAAGAATAAATTTGCTTTATAACGTCTTCAAAAACGTTTTTTCATCAATAATCTTTACACCTAATTTTTTTGCTCGCTCGGCTTTGCTTCCAGGATCTGACCCTGACACAAGGTAGTCTGTTTTTAAAGACACTGATGATAAAACTTCTCCGCCCAACTCCCTTATTCTCGATTTTGCATCATCTCTTGTCATTGATTCTAGCGCGCCAGTTAAAACAAATGTTTTTCCGGTCAGCTTTCCCTTTTTAGCTATCGAGGGCTGATAGTTAATAATTACAAATTTTTGGAGCTTTTCTAAAAATTTAAGATTGTCTTTGTTTCGGAACCACCTATAAATTGATTTTGAAACAACGGGGCCTATGTCTGATATGGAATCAAGGTTTTCTGGCTCAGCCTCTTTTATATTTTTTATTGAGCCAAAATGTTTTGCCAAATCAATAGCTGTTTCCTCTCCCACGTTTCTAATTCCTAAGGCGTAAATAAACCTTGGTAAAGCTATGTTTTTTTTGCTTTGGATTGATTTCACTAAATTTTCAGCTGATTTTTCAGCAAACCTCTCCAACGGCGCTATATCCCCCTCCTTTAATTCAAATAAATCTCCTGGGTCTTGCACCAAGCCTTCGTCTAACAGCTTATCAATAATTTTTGGACCCAAACCATCAATATCAAAGGCAGACCTTGAAACAAAATGATAAAAATTTCTTTTTAGACGAGCAAAACATTTTAGATTTGGGCAACGCCATAAAGCCTCGTTATCTAATTTTACAAGTTCTGTTTTGCAGGAGGGGCAAATATCTGGCATTTTAAAGTTCTTTTCTTTCCCGGTTCTTAATTCCCCTAAAACTTTAACAATGTCTGGAATAACATCCCCCGCCCTACCAACAATTACCGTGTCTCCTATTTTAACGCCTAATCTTTTTATCTCGTCTTCATTATGCAAAGTAGCCCTGGTGATCGTAATCCCTGAAACCTGCACCGGCTCTAAAACCGCAACTGGCGTAATTGCGCCCGTCCTGCCGACTTGCAGGGTAATTCCCAAAACTTTTGTGGTTGCTTGAGCTTGGGGAAATTTAAAGGCAACAGCCCCCCTCGGCGCCTTGCCCACAACCCCCAATTTTTTAAAAATTCTGTTGTTGTTTGCAATCACCACAATTCCGTCAATTTCATAATTAAGCTTTTCCCTGTGCTTCACCCAATACTCCCAAAAATTGAAGACGTCTTGCATTGACTTGCAGTATTTATTATTTTTATTTGTTTTAAAGCCAAGTCCTTTTAAAACACTGTGGATTCCCTCGTGGGTTTTTTGTCCTTCATCCCCCACTAATTTTGAAATGGATTTTGATTTCTGTCCGGCCTCTATAATTTTTTCTTCAAAATTAGTGGGGGACAAGTCTGTTTTTAAATCATAAATAAAAGAATCAAGTTTTCTGCCAGCTGTTATTTTAGGATCTAATTGGCGCACGGAACCCGCTGCGATATTTCTTGGATTAGCGTAAGCAGGCAAGTTTTTTTCTTTTTGCAGTTTATTTATCCGTTCAAACTCTTTTTTGGTTATAAAAACCTCCCCGCGCACAACTAAACGAGTTGGTAGTTTGTAGCTCGCCCCCACACCAAAGTTTATGAAAACTTTGGTGTGGGGGTAAATAGTTTGTAGAGATAAAGGTATGGCATCAATAGTTCTTATGTTTTGCGTAATATCTTCGCCGACAACTCCATTTCCCCTGGTGGAGCCTGTTTTCAAAAGGCCTTTTTCATAAATTAATTCAATCGCAAGGCCGTCTATTTTCAGCTCGCAGTAAAACCCGCCACTACCAGTTCCGCCTTTAGCGGAATGGTGTGGGGGTAAAATCAATTCTTTTTTTTCTTTTTCTGTCAACAATTTTGAAATCCTCTCCAGCCAATCTTCCATATCCTTTTTTGAAAAAGCGTCGTTAAACGAAAGCATTTTTTCTGAGTGCCGCACTTTTTTAAACTCCTTTAGGGCTTCCCCGCCTATTCTTTGTGTGGGAGAACCAATAGTTACAAGCTCAGGAAACTTCTGCTCTAAATCAAAAAGTTCCTTTTTTAAGGAATCTAGAGCTTCATCAGATATCTCCTGTTTGTCCAAAACGTGATATAAATATCTGTGGTGATTTATGGCTTTGCGGAGTTTTTCAACTCTTTGTTGGGCTTTTTGTTTGTTCATTTGATTCTAACCTTGAATTAGTAAATTAGTAAATTTTAACAGCGGTCAGTCAGCGATTATTCTTCCATATTTATCTCAATCGCCCTTAAAACATATTCTTTGTAATAGCCCGTAGAATCTATTTTTAAAAACAAGCCGCTGGGGTCGCCAAAAGGGCTGACGGTGGCTGTTACTTCATAGCGCCTGTCATCGTTAATGTTTGTTTCAAAGGTCACCTCACAGTTATTGCAAATATCTGGATTACATCCCTCTAGCCCAGTGTCTAAGGGAAGCGCGTTACAATTATTGCAATAAATGCTTCTGTCTCCGCCACCACCCACAGGCTCTTGAGCGCAGGCGTCAGGGTTATTATTCTGGCACATATAACAAAGGCCTCTTACTTCAACGTTTTCATCTGCAACAACAGGTAAAACTTTTTTGTCATAATAAAGGACTTTTTCAACTCCGCTTTCAGCAGCATAAAAAGCCAGCACAGAGTTTCCGATATTTCTTATGATTCTTATTTCGCTATATAAAATCGCGCTCATAGACAAACTTATGCCCAAAATAATAACCATTACAAAAAAAGTAATAATCAGAGCAACGCCTTTTTGAGATTGAAAATTAGTAAAATAATCGATCATTGATTTTAGCTGGTTATCTTAAATTTCTTTCAATTACGAAATGCGCGTTTCAGCGTTAAATCCGCGTTGCAATCAGCGTAAAATCAGCGGAAAATACGCTGAAACAACGCTGATAACTACGCTGAGCGGACGCTGATATTTTAATTTCGCGATTCAAGGTAAATTCAAGTCCCTTGCAGAAACCGTTGTTTGAATTAATTTTGTCGGCCTCTCTAAATCTCCAAAAAATTTTACACCCAAAAGAATAGTTACTCTTGGCTGGACGCCGTCTTCCTGGGTAGCGCCATCGGGACAAGCGCCAAGCCCATAACACCCATTGCTACCATTGACGCCAAATCTGACAAGCTCTATTTTCAAATCTTCTGAAGTTAGAGGCGCGGCATCATCAAGATTGGCGCTATTTTTCAGTTCTTTTAAAACTAAGAGGGTATCCGAGTCGCCGGGAACAGCGTTATCTAAAAAAAATTCCTGGCAAATATTCCCAGCCGATTGGTTTATAAATTTTATGCCCCTGTAAAAACCAAACTCATCGGCTCTGGTAAGCAAATAAATATAACCTTCCGGAATGCATGACCCCACTGTGTCTTTTTTAGCCATTCTTAGCGCTTTTGACATATACTCTTGGGCATAACTGATTTGGTTTAAAAGCTGGGTGTTAGCTAAAACCTGCCTTTGTTGTTTAATAAAGGAAATAAAAATTGTGGAAACCACGCCAACAACAAGCAAAAATATGACCATGGAAACCATTAGTTCTATGATGGTAAACCCAGCACCACTTTCACGCCTGAAAGTGGTGCTGGGTAAACCACCCTTATAAAAATTTTTCATGTGAAATTTCTGTTCCATGTTATATGTTTTATGTTACGTGACGTTAGTGCCAATTATATAAAATATCCTCTGCCTCTGTGGTTCCTTCAGCGCCGTTAGGGTCAATGACGCTCGGTTTCTTTTTCCAGGAAACTTTAACTTTAACCTTCAAAATATAGGGAGCTAATGTTTTATCAATTGTAATTTTTCTTTTAAACTTTGTGTCTGTTCCAGAATCATATCCGTAAAAATGATTATCAACATCCGTTTTTAAAAATCTATCCTGCCACGGATATACCGGATTTTCCCCAAAGCCGGTTGTTTTATAGTCAACTTCGCACCCTAATGCAGAACTGCAAGCTGAAAGCCCATCATCCCACGCAACAACTCCAGAACCGGTAGCTGAAGCCAGCCAATTAGTGTCCCGTATATTCCTTATTATCTCAACCCCTTCCTGCGCCAAATAAGTTGCCGTAAGACGGTCTCCGGCTTCCGAGCTTAACTGAACCATCAACGAAAACGACCCAAAAATTGTAATAATGGCAATAGATAAAATAAAAATACTTATTACCATTTCAATGATTGTGAACCCCTTATTCATAAAATTATTCTACTCTTATTAACCCGGAAATATTAACCCAAACTGTTCGGGACAAAAGTGGTTCCGACCCCAACCCCAACATCACTCCAATCTCCTTTTTGCCCGAACTTAAATTATCTATTGCTATATCTGGATTTGGCGGAGTAAAATTTATACTTGTGTCTACTGCCCCGGAGTTTATGTTTATAATTTCCTTTATGTATAAATCCGAGTTTTCGTCGGTAATATTAATTGTTTCTAAAATGCAATCTGCCTCTGAGTCCACGCTGTTACTGCACAACTGCAAATTGCCGTTATATTTAAAATCTGAAGGACTACCTCTGTCAGCATAAATTATATATTGGGTATTTTGACGAAGGTTAAAATAAATTCCGTATCCTTTTGCCCTTATTTGCTGACTTTGACCGCCTACCTGCTCCTCTACGATTAAAACCCCGGAAAGCCCCAGGTCCTGCACCTTTCTAAAATCTTGGGATAACTTATAAGCAGACCCTGAAAGAGCGAACTGCCTTATAATCTTCGGGAAATTAGAAATTAAAATTGAAGAAAATATAGCAATAATAAAAATCACGACTATAATCTCAACAAGAGTAGTGCCTTTTTCCTGCAATTTAAAACGTGAAACATAAAACATAAAAATATCTTGACCTTATTATAGCATATTATAGCATAATTATTGCCTAGTGCGATAAAAAAACATATAACTCCTCACCCAACTACAGCCCTTGTTCTGTCCCGTCATTGCGAGCTGCGACCGCAGTCGTGACGAAGCAATCTCACGATAGACGAGTGGTCTTAAATTTGGCGGTCGCAAAATTTAAGACCACTCGCCATTCCCGTAAAAACGAGCGCCCAGAGGTCTGAGGTTAGATTGCTTCCCGGTCCGCGACTGCGGTCGGGACTCCTCGCAATGACGGTTAATGATGGTTGAGGGAGTCTGACTGCGTAAGCCGTGGCAATGACAAAAAGGGAAACTTTGGGTGGTGAACGGAGAATTACAAAAAAACACCCTCGTTTTTACGAGGATGTTTTAATCGCTTTAATCGCTTTATTGGCAGGACAAAACAGTAAGAGCGCAACCTAATGCTCCCTTCGTCCCCTTATATCCTGTGCTGTCAACACACCATGTTGTGGTATCGTTAAGAGTTGTTGAAAGACACCATGCAGTAGCACTCTCTAGAGGGGTGCCCAGTGTTCCTCCAGCCTCGGTAATTGCGCCTGCCGGGACGGTGTAAGAAGAAGTTGCAATAAAGCCAACATAAGTTGTTGATGGCTCTACATTGTCAAAATATACTGCCGCATTTGTGGCTATGGTAGACATGTTTCCTTTAATAGCTGCGTCCCTTGACTTCGCAATATATGAGGTAACGTTAACCAATACGATCGCGGCTAAAACAGCGATAATAGCTATAACCACGATTAATTCTATAATTGTAAATCCAGCACCACTTTTTTTATTGATTTTTTTCATTTTGTCAATTTGATTTTAGCCAATACCATCTCTCAAAAAGTGGTGCTGGATAAAACCCTTTTTATTCATTTTTATTTTTAGAAGATAAACCTATAGCTCGACCTTTTTATGTATTCTTTACTATATTGTATGATATTCTAATCATAAATCAACTTGTCAACTGTGGATAACTTATTTTACTTTCAACCTTTTTTTGACCACTTCAACTATGTCGTCAAGCCGAATGTCGGATTTAATGAGATAATCAGCTTTCCCCATTTTCTTTGTTTTTTCTAAATAGCTGGTATCTTTCACATTTGTTAAAAGCACAATAGGCAGACTGGCGTTTTTGGCTCTAATTTGTTTTGCCATATCCATCCCGCTTAACCTCGGTAAAAGAATATCTGAAATAATCAAATCCGGTTTTTCTGCTTCCGAGGCGCGCAATCCCTCTTTCCCGTCTTGGGCTGTGAATATTAAAAATCCTTCTTCAGAAAATTTTTCTTTTAGAATAGAAGTAAAATTGGGGTCGTCCTCTACAATTAAAATTTTTTTATTTACTTTTTTCATACCATAATTTAATTTACTAATTAATTACCCACAAAAGGATTTAAGCGGTCTTCCGCCTGCGGTTGCTTAAGTTTCTGGTCAGATAGCTCCCGCTGATTTAAAACTTTCTGGTAAACATCTTCTCTAAAACTAAGCAGGCCCTTGCGGGTTTCCGGTTGACGATTCTCCGGCGTAATGATGTAATTATAGAACAAAAGCCATCCTAATGCCATAGATAAAAACACAAGAAAAATGATTACCCAAAAAGCATGCCTACCCAAAAACCAAGGCAATTTTTTAAAGAACCTTTTGATAAAAAACAAATATTCTGCGTCCGTAAAAAATACTTCCATTTATTTTTATATTCTTATCCTAATTTTACCTTGTTAAAACCCTTATTGCTATGTTAGCTCTGCTCATTTTTTCGCTAGATTCGGTTCCAGTTTTGGAAACCCCCGTGTGCTCAACAGTCAAATTTTGCGCAGAAACCAGATAAGCGCCGTTCTCCATTTTATTTATAAAGTTTAATATGTTAATAAATTTTCCTTCCAACGCAAGCTGAGCAGAAAGAGTTTTAAACTCCGGCTCTTTTGAAGGAGATAAAGGAGAAATTATTAAATTAACATTCTCTTCAGAAGCCAAATTTTCCAAAAACTCAATAAAGCCAAGAGGGTTTTGGGGGTCAAGGATTGCCCGGTCAATCCTTTGGAGGTTTGATACATAGGTTCCATATTTTGATTTAAAATCTTCTATTTCCTCAACCTGAATCTTTGAAAGAGCTAAAGCTGATTTTGCAGAAGAAATATCTTTTGAACTCTCTTTAATTTTTCCAAAAATCAGCCAAATGAAAAAAATCATTATGCCAAAAACAAGCGCAGCTAAACCCACCCAGATTGCGCGGTTCTTTTTTGCTTGTGTCCAGCTATTTTTTTTTGTTTTATTTTCCATTTTTATCTTTCATCAATAATATCCAGCGTCAAATTAAAAGTGATGTTTTTTTGGTTTATCCAGCTCGCCGGCGAAAAAGCAACATTTCTTATTTTTCCTGTCGCCTCAATGTTATTTTTAAAAATAATAAGGTTTTCCCTTGTGTCGCTAACGCCCGTAACAACAACTTTTATATCATTGGACTGCTCCTGGGACTGCATAGAAAATCTTATAAAATATAAACCAGCAGGCCTTTGAACCTGAAGCAAAGTATTTGACGCATCGCCAAAAAATTTCTTTTTTTTATAAAAAGAGTCAACTAAAACCAATTCATTGTTATACCCTTGCATTGCGTCCTTAAAATAAGAAAACTCAGCTGACTGGTTTTCAGCGCTTGCCTGCTGCAACAAAAAATTTTGTGAAGCTAACTCCCCTAAACTATAAAACTCTATTGCTAACAAGACTAAAAATATGCACACTAAAAAAACTATGAGCTCAAAGCACAAGACTATAAATAGTCTTTTTTGCCTCTCTTGAGCCAGAAGTTTCTTTTCATTGGGCGGTAATAAATTTAACATTAGAAAATAGTTAATAGAAATTAGAAAATAGTAAGGAAATTGGAAAATAGAAAATGGTAAGGAAAATTGAAATTAGAAAATAGGACTGTCAGTCGATTTTATGAAAGTCGCGCCAGGCTTTCCTCAGGTTATACAATTGTCTTGAGGAAATATCATAAGTATCAATCAATTCTTTGCAGACTTTTGGGTCAACATATCTTGAATAAACATCAATACAAACCGATAAATGGTTGGTCATTTCATTGCATTCCCCTATTGTGTCGTCAATATATTTCTGCCAATTTTTTGGCTGGTATCTTTTTGCGAACCCCTCTGCTAATATAGCAGGTCCTGCTTTACAGCAACGCCTCATTTGGTCGGCTAAATCATATTTTTCTTCCTTTGGAAGCTTGGGAACAACCTCTTTTAGAACAACAATCATTGCTTTATAGAGGTTTTGGTAAACTATTAAATCACGAAAACTTTTTATTGGTTTTTTATCCATTTTCCTTTTTCAAATTTCTCAACTAATTTCTTCTTTCTATTCTCTTTACCAATTTCTATTCTCTTATAACTAATTTCAAGTTTCTGAATCCGCGCTCCTCAGCGCCAATCCTAACGCAGTAGTAAAAGATAAAGATTTTCTTTTTAATTCAGATAAGGCGGGATTTTTAAAATCCTTCGGAAAATTTATCCAAGCGTTGCCGAACTCTACAGGCATATTCAGCTTATTTTTTAAAAAAGTATCTATCCCCTTCAAACTGGACCCTCCTCCAGACAAAATAATTTTTTCTATCTTATTTTTTCTGCTGCTTTTTTTAGGAAGATGTTCATGAAAATTATGGTCAGAGTAAAAATCTAAATATTTTTGTATTTCCTTTGCCAGATTCTCTAAAATTGGCTTTATTGCTTTTGAGACGGCTTTTGTCCTGTAACTTTCCTTCCCAAAACTTAATCCGTATTTTATTTTCATGTGTTCGGCCTCTCTTGATCTAATGCCCAGTTCCTCTGAAATCGTGCTGGTAATTTGCCGAGACGAGACGGAGATAGAGGAAGTAAATCTTATAGAGTGGCCGGAAAAAACAATAAAACCCGCGCTGTCTCCGCCAAAATCAATAATGGCCACAGGGGCTAAACTTGTTTCGTCTTTTATTAAAGCTCTGGCAATTGCCTCTGTTTCAACTTCAAGGGCCACGGGTATAAGCCCTGCTTTTTTAAAGGCCGACATATAAGAATCAACAATATCTTTTTCCGCAGCTGTAATAAAAACATCTAAATGGTCTAAATTGCCCGCAATCGGGTTTATTTTTTTAAAATCCAGATACATTTGGTCAGCTGGCAAAGGAATATAATTTTCAGCCTCAAATGGAACAGCTGATTTTAATTCCTCCATCTCCATTTTCGGCATCTGTATAACCTGGGAAAAAGATTTTTCTTCGGGGAGAGACGCTACCACATATTTTGTTCTCAACTTTTCTCCCTTTATCGAAGCTAATGCTACTTTTATGTTTTTTACAAAAGCACCCTCGTCTTTAATAATGCCATTTTCAATTATCCTTTGCGGGATTTCTTTTTCGTTGAATGAAACCGGCTGTAAAAAACCGCGCTTTTTTCTAAGCTTTACAATCTTCAAAGACGACTCATTAATGTCTAACCCAAACGTTTCCGACTCTAAACTTAAAAATTTAAACATCACCTTATTATACCAGTAAAAAATCTAAATAAACACTTATTCTATTTCTTTCCAGCTTGATACGCTCCAACCGCCGGTCGGCCCGCTGGAAAAAAATACATCTGCTAACCCGCTCTCGTAGTTAATTGTCGCGTTATTGCTCATGGTTAACTTATATCCAGTTACCTCGCGAGCGCTAAAATTATTAGAAACAATAATGCCTCCAGCGCTTGCGTAGAAAATCGCTCCAGTCGCGCTATTGCTCACAGTAATGGCCGAATTTGAGATATTTGTTGAAAGTACCAAAAGATAGCTTGAAGCTTGACCAGAGCCTTCAAAGGCAGAATAATTGCTAGGAGTAATAGTTCCATCAGAAAGAATAACTCCGCCCAACGCACCATAGGAGCTATCAAGCTTTATTCTAGCGCTATTGCTTATGGTAATATTGCCTGTTACATACACGGTGCCAGTCAAAGTAAGGACGGCACTGTTACTGATAGATAAATCACCTGCAATTTTTTTCGGACCTAAAGACATTGTCTGAGTGCCGGAAAGATTAACGCTGCCTATTGTTCCCCCTGCCCCTGCATCGCTTTTCCAGCTGTCAATTTGGATTTGGGAAATGGGCAATGGCTGCGAAGCAATTTCGCCAGATTGAACAGAGGTCGTACCCCCTACTGTGCAATTATTAGTTCCTCCTAAAACATAGGTTAAATTTCCATCAATGGTAGAATTGCTGCAACTATACGCAAGGACATTTCCTTTTACATACATACCGCTAATGTTATTACCGTTACCTGCAATTATGACATCATTATCAATAGTCGCGCTTCCTGATCCCGTGACGTTTCCGCTAGAAAAAATATTACCGTTCACCCTACTGCTATTTGCCATTTGCAACCCCCCTGCGCCTATTTGCGCGCCGTAGTAAAAAGAAACTCCCTCTGCGTCTAGTGCGTAAACTGCTTGTACTTTTTTAATTCTGTTAAAAAAATCTCCTTGTGAAACAATGGCTCTTGAGCCTGCTATGAGTGATGGAATCTGAACGACAGCCGTAAATCCGTCTATATCTATAGTATAATTTAAAGCCGGCATTTGGGGTGTTTCTTTTAAACGCAACAGAGAATCTTCAATGCCTGCTTCAGCTGCATAATACGACTGAGCTGCTTTAACAGCGTTTTCAGAGATTTCATGCCTGGTAAGAATAACACTGCTTATGCTCATAGCTAAAGCCAGCATAAAGGCCAGAATTAAAATTGCGATAAAAGACGCTATAAAACCTTTTTGATTGTTCATAATTTAAGCTAAAAACTAATAACTTCTTAGAGAGCCGGTTGAACTAAGACTAACAGTAAAATTTTGGCTGGGATCGTTGGTGTTATATCTTGCAGATAAATTAATTTTTACAGAATTGGCTCCATTTGTTGAAATTTGCGTAAATTGCAAACTCTCCACATAAACGGTGTCTGGAGTTAGAAACACAGGGCTTTGCGATTCTTTTTTAAAGCAAATTCTTGAGCTATCGCAAAGAAAAAAATCAATGAAAGTTTTGATTTCGTCAGCTGGCAAATAATCATATGTAGCAAGCGATAACTGGTTTAAACTGCTGGTAGGAGTATAAATACTTTCAGCTCTCTCTATTTCATATAATATTCCTTGCATGACATTCCGGGAGTTTTCCAAAAGCTCCCTTTCTGACTTTAGTTTATTGTTATAATAAGTAAACCAAAACACAAAACCAGTCGCTGCTAAAATAACAATAGAAAGAAGAATAACAGCCACTAAGGATTCAATAATTGTAAATCCTTTTTCCTTTAAATGTGAATTATGAAGCATAAAATTAATTTACTTCCAATTTGTAAGGTATGTTACGAGCTGTAAGGAACCGCCTTCCCATGCAATAATCACGGTAATTTTTCTTGTATTATCGTCGTCATTAAGAGCATTGTATGGGTTTTCAATGTTTCCTGTAGTCGGGTCGCGCGACACTCTGTCAAAAATAATTTTTCTTGTAAAAATACCTGTTATTTCTACGCCTGGAAATAAACTCCATGCCCCCACGCTTACAGCCAAATAATAAGGGTATCCGCCGCCGGTTTCCACTAAACCAACTCCGTCAACCGGCCAATTGGTTCCATCGCGAAAACTCCTTGTTCCTTCAACAAACTCTTTTGCTAAAAGCAGAGCCTTTTCTTT
>JBDRST010000058.1:0-5324 GCA_043824525.1 bacterium | reverse complement strand
CAAGCTCCGGCAACGGTTCAAGCTCCGGCAACGGTTCAAGCTCCGGCAACGGTTCAAGCTCCGGCAACGGTTCAAGCTCCGGCAACGGCTCAAGCTCCGGCAACGGCTCAAGCTCCGGCAACGGCTCAAGTTCTGGCAACGGCTCAAGCTCCGGCAACGGCTCAAGCTCCGGCAACGGCTCAAGTTCTGGCGGAGGAACTCATACAATCTGCGAAGGACTTGAATGCATAGTTGTTGATGGCCCTGGCACTGATGCTTGTTTGTCATCAGAGGATTGCCAAACTGATTCTCACACTGAGTGCAATTCTAACAACCAATGTATTACGGTGCCGGGCGGTGGAGCTGATGCCTGCCAAAGCACGAGTGATTGTGTTCCTGTTTCTCACAATGAATGCAGTGACAATCAGTGCATAGTTGTATCCGGCCCTGGCGCTGATGCTTGTTTGTCATCGGAAGATTGTCAAACTAATTCTCACACTGAGTGCAATTCTAACAACCAATGTATTACGGTGCCGGGCGGTGGAGCTGATGCCTGTCAATCTAGCGCTGACTGCGAGAATGATTTTCACAATGAATGCGATTCTGACGACCGATGTATCGCGGTGCCGGGCGGTGGAGCTGATGCCTGCGAAAGCATGAGTGATTGTGTTATTATTTCTCACAATGAATGCAATGATAGCCAACAATGTGTATCTGTTAGCGGTCCTGGCATTGACAGTTGTTCAACATCAACTGACTGCGAAAACAGTCAGCACAACGAATGCAATACTGAAAATCAGTGTGTTGTGGTGCCTCGAGGGGGAACTGACTCCTGTCAAAGCTCGTTTGAGTGCATGGCTGGGACCCACAATGTATGTAGCGACAATCAATGCGTAGTTGTTGACGGTCCTGGTTTTGACGACTGCGGTGTTGATGCGGACTGTGAGGTGCACACCAAATGCGATGCTCAAAATCAGTGTGTTACTGTTGCCGGTCCTGGCGCTGACAGTTGTTCAACGTCAACTGACTGCCAAAACACCCAACACAACGAATGCAATGCTCAAAAACAATGTATTGTGGTGCAAGAACCCGGAAACGATTTATGTCAGGATTCATTTGACTGTATGTATAATTATCACAATATATGCAATAGGAATAAGCAATGCGTAGTTGTTGACGGGCCGGGTGTTGGCGAGTGTGGCACTGACATTGATTGTGAAAGGCATACTGAATGCAGTAATTTTGCCTGCAAAACAGTATCGGGACCCGGAACAAACCAATGTCAAACTTCATTTGATTGCCAGGGCGGGTGTATCAACCAAGGCACCCTATATGCTGCTTGCGGACTCAATGGCACTGGAGATCCTTGTACTATGGGATATCAAGGAGACATTGATTGCCAAAGCGGAGAATCGCATAATGCCTGTTTAAATTATAAATGTCAGCTGGTTGCTGGTTCAGGCGAAGACACATGCTCGTTTGACGCCGACTGTTTTGCCAATGATCCTCCAACCGCTTACAACCTTACCGCAACAGCCGGCAATTATTGCGTTGGAATTCAGGGAGTCGGGATAGCGATTTTTGAATGGACATATCACGACCCAAACAACGACATTCAGTCGCTGTTTGAGCTACAAATTGATGATAACAGCGATTTTTCATCTCCAGAGGTTGACAGATTAGTATCAACCGCTTATTCTGGCGTTTCTTCTGGCGATACTCAACAGCAGCTTGTTGTGGTAAAAACGATTCCGACAATTTCCTGCGTTCAACAAAGTCCGCCAGAAGGATGCGGAGATTATATTGGTTACGGTGTGGGATACTATTGGCGCATAAGAGTAGTGGATAAATGGGGGGCGGAATCCGGCTGGATTTATTACAATGGCCCAATCAGAACCGGCACACCTAATCCATTTGACGCCACAACTTACCGTTTTGATTATTCTCATCCAGCCCCAAGCCCCTTCTTTTCTTATTCTTCTGCCCAACTGCCAGGGACTAATCCCAAACCAGGCGATGAAATATTTTTTAGCGACACTAGGTCTGTATGCTATGACAACCAAGGCATAGTTTCGTGCAGATTTCTTTCTAACTGCCTGGGCGGGAACTGTTACTCTTGGAATTTTGGAGACGGAAGTCCACTGGATCATACCATAGGAGGGGTATCTCATATTTACAACGAAGCAAAAAATTATAACGCCAGTTTAACTATTTGCGATGACATAGGATGCTGTTCTGCTGTCAGTAATATCCCGGTTGGAATTAGTAAGAGCAAATCAATTCCGCGATGGCGGGAAATAACACCGTTTTGACGAAAATTTTTAATTTCCAATTTTTAATTTTTAAACAACGGCCGTCGTGTTTAAAAATTAGGGCATTAAAAATTATTTACAAAATTAAAAATTTAAAAATTAAGCAAAAGAAAAAGAGCGTTTCCCAACGCTCTTTTTCTTTATAATAATTGTGCGTGGTGATTAAAACAGTCCCGGTATAAACATATATTTTACTTTTTTTGAATATTCCACATAATCTGGGTCTTGGAGCAAATGCCTTTCCTCGGTTAATGCTCTCATAAAGTAAATTGAACTCCATACAGCTAAGCTAAAAATTGCGACAAAGCCAATTGATGCTATAAATGGAATACCCATTATCCACCAGCTTAAGTTTTTTGAGATGTAGGCTGGATGGCGCACATATTTGTAGGGACCTGTTGAAACAATGCCCCTGTTTGTTAGATTGGATGCTTTAAATCCCAAGGCAATGGACGCCCAAACGTATATTATGAAAAAGAAAATTGATATAAATCCCGCGATTAGATTTATATTTACACTTCCAAAATCCGCGAAGTCAGATGAATACCACCCCAATACATCTGTTGTAATGTTGTTTAGCGGTGGGTAGCACATCACAGCCACAAACCATCCAAGGGCAGTGGGTTCTACTGATTTTACAATGTTTTTTAGCGCTTTTGCTTCAAACAAATATCCGAAAACGAATATAACAGTATCAATAATCAAAATCAAGTGAAACATTAACGGAAAAACCAGCAGAAGAAATATTTTTTTTGCACCTAAAACCCCGCCCGTTTTAGAAATGTTTTGCAGAGTAGGAAAAAAGTGGAGAAAAGAGGTTGTGTTGTTTATCAAAAACCCAAGCATCACCGGAATAAAGTATAGCTTTACAAGGTAAAAAAGCAGGGAAACTTTTTCCTCATTATTTATAGCCAAATCTTTTTTTAAACCGTCGTTGAATATCCATTTCCAAATCTTTTTGATTCCAGAGGATATTAGAAAAACTCTTTCATCCTTTATATTTTCCTCCGGTTTTAGTAAAAGATAAGCGCAGTAAAAAATAAAAATATCAAAAAGAATTCCCATTACAGAATACTTCACAACTCCGTAAAAAAGGAAATTAAAAACAAAATCCGAGGTAAAAGTACCCCAGATATTTTTTGTGAACGGAATTGTTGACCAAAGGAGTATGGGAACCCCGTAAACTAAAATTGTCAGGGCGATAAGTTTTGTTTTATCGTTTGCCATTTTTGTATTATACATTGTTTGTAAGTGCGCTCAAGTGGCTATTGCAAAGAGAGATTTAATCTGTTATACTTATAACCACATAACACATAACACATAACATAGAACACACAACAAGAAGATGGTGTTTTGTTCCATGTTCTATGTTTTATGTTCCATGAGCGATGGCCGTTCCCAGACATAGTCATACAAGGTCAAAAGTAGGTAAAACCCGGATGCATAAATACATAAAGCGGGTTGTTTTGAGCGTTTGTCCAAAATGTAAAAAACCGGTTTTATCGCATACAGCTTGCGGGAATTGCGGATATTATAAGAGCATGGAGATAATTGATGTTTTATCCAAGCTCACTAAAAAAGAAAAAAAGAAAAAAGAGAAAGAAATACAAACAGCAGAGAAGGAAACGGCAAAAGAAAAGCCGTTAACTATGGAAGAACTATCAAAGAAATAAAAGAATATAGAACATAGAATCTGGTATTTAGAATAGAATAAAGAATTTAGAATAAAGGAGTTCAAGTCCTAAATTCTATATTCCAAATTCCATTCAAAATTCTAAATTCGAAATTCTAAATTCCAGAAGATTGGCCTCAAGGCACCTTTCACGAAGCATTGTTTTACAGTCCCTATACGAGTGGGATTTTTACGGAAAAAAGGGGGATTTGAAATCTCTTGCTAAAAGAAACATCAAGGATTTTGGCCCTGGGCTTGAGGAATTAGATTTTATTTGGCAGTTGATTGACGGGGTAACAGACCATATGCAGGGATTGGATAAAATAATTGAAAAAGCTGCTCCCGAATGGCCCATAGCCCAGATTTCAATAATTGATCGAAATGTTTTGAGGATGGGATTGCAAGAGCTTTTATATGCCAACAAAGAAGATGTTCCGCCCAAGGTTGCAATAAATGAAGCGATTGAACTCGCCAAAACATTTTCTGGCCAAAGTTCGGGAAAATTTGTTAATGGAGTTTTGGGAACAGTGTATAAACAACTTGCGGACACGTAACACATAACATGGAACACATAACAAAAAAGTTGTCGTTTGTTCCATGTTCTATGTTCTATGTTCCATGATTTAACGATGGATTTTGAAATTTTAGAAAAAAATTTAGGGTTAAGTTTTAGAGATAAAAATCTTTTAACGCAGGCATTTACGCACAGGTCTTATTTAAACGAAAATCCGGACTTCGGGTTAGAACACAATGAGAGGCTGGAATTTTTAGGGGACGCTGTAATAGAGTTGATAGTTACCGATTATCTTTACAAGGAATATCCTAAAAAACCAGAGGGAGAATTAACCAATTGGAGAGCAGCCTTGGTTAATGCAAAAATGTTGACCAAAATCGCAGACAAAATTGGGCTTAACGATTTTCTTTTGCTTTCAAAAGGAGAAGCAAGAGAGGGGGGCAAGGCAAGAGCGTATATTTTAGCAAACACATTTGAGGCTTTATTGGGAGCATTGTACTTGGATTCAGGATATGAAGCTGCAGATAAATTTCTTAAAAAATATCTATTAAAAGAGCTTCAAGATATAATAGAAGACGGCTCTTATAAAGATTCAAAATCAAAATTTCAGGAAGAGGCGCAGGAAAAAGTATCCATTACCCCTGTTTATAAGGTCTTAAACGAGTCAGGTCCCGATCACGCAAAACTTTTTGTGGTGGGAGTGTTCTTAGAAGAAGAGCTGGTTGCTGAAGGCGAGGGTTTGTCAAAGCAGGAGGCAGAAGAGGCAGCAGCAAGAAAAGGATTGGAGGTAAAAAATTGGGAATAAATAAAATTTTTAAAATTTTTAATTTTGTAATTTTATAAATAA
>JBDRST010000057.1:0-4681 GCA_043824525.1 bacterium | reverse complement strand
AACAACGCTGACCCATGGCTCACTAAATATATTTTTCCAAATGGCGCGCTCCCTTCCCTAAAGCAAATTACGCAAAGCGCTGAAAATCTATTTTTAATTGAGGACGTGCATAACTTTGGATCAGATTATGGAAAAACTCTGCTTGCCTGGCATAAAAACTTTGAAAAGGCCTGGCCAAGGCTAAAACAAAAGTATGACGACCCTTCAAATCCCTCAGGGAAAGACCGCTTCTATAAAATGTGGAATTATTATCTTCTATCGTGCGCTGGCGCTTTTAGAGCACGCTATAGCCAGCTGTGGCAAATTGTTTTGTCTCCCAATGGCACGCCCGGTGGCTACAAATCTGTAAGATAAAACAATAAAAAAGAGCCGTTTGATCTCTCAAACGGCTCTTTTTTATTGTTTTACCGAAAATTTATATTTTTGCGCCTAGTCAGTCGGCAAATTTATTCGCGCGCCCGGAAAAATAAAGCCAGGATGCCAGAACGATCAAAAATAAAGGCAAAAGGAAGGAATCGGTTATCGGGTTATTAGTTGTACCTGTTGGCAAATAGGTAGCCCCTGAAACAATTGAGTTGCTAACTAAAACTTGTGCGCTGGCAGTTTTAGACCCTGCATCAGAGCTTGTAACTGTTGCTGAATTATTTAGCACAGTTGTCCCATAGGAAAGGTTTTGAGGTGAAACAACCTGTACCTGATATGCAATAACATAAATTTGGCCTGCTGTTAGTGTTCCAACATTAATTCCCGACAAAGGATCTCCCAAATAATTTATATTAGTATTAATGGTCAAATTTCCCCGGTAAATAAGATTTTGCGGCAAGCTATCGCGAACAAAAACGTTGTGGGCGGATGCCTGGTCTGCCTGAATGGTTATAACAAAGCTTAATATATCTGAAGGTTTTGCGTTTACGGACGGTTGCCAGTTTAAGTTGCCAGATGTTAAATTAATGACTTTCTTGTTTACAATTAAATTTCCTGCTCCGTAATAATTACCAGAACCCGATGTATAAAAAGTTCTGTCTTGTCCGTAAACAACATTTCCGTTATTCAACTGAGCCGCGGCTCTAAAATGGTAGGTTGTGCCCGATGATAAGTTGGCAATATTTTGGCTGAATGAACCTGAGCTACCTGCTATCTGGTGAGTTGTTTCGTTTCCGTAATTTATGGTAGTTCCCCACTGAAACCATGTGCGGGTTGTATTTCCATACGAAGGGCTTGTGACATAACCGTTCAAAGTTGCCTGATAATTTGAAACATTAGTAGCAGAATTTGTCTGAACCTGCAGATTACTGGTGTTATTATAGTTTACGAAAATTGTTGCGGAGTCAGAGCTTGAATACCCGTAATTGTTTGAAACAGTAAGCGCGCAGGTGTATGTTGCTTGATTGTTGTATTGGTGAACATAGGGGGCTGTGTAGGTTGGCTGGGCAATAGAGCTGTTTGATAAAGACCCGCCGTTACAGCTCCAATGGTAGTTCAAGCTGTATCCGGTTGAATCATAGCCTGAACCCAGTAGTACGCCAGACTGTCCTGAATTTAAATTTAAATCAGGCCCTGCGTTTGCTGTGGGATTTTGCGCAAATGCCACAGATCCAGCAAAAATGCCCGCAAAGCAAATTATAAAAATCACGCTTATTTTAAAACTCATGTTTTTTGGTTTACTTATACTTTCTACCTTTACACTAATCCTTTAAGTTTTTTTGTCAACTCTTTTGCAGCGACTCCCTATTTTACAAATAAGTTACAAAAACAATGGCCATCTTTTTCAATTTCGTCTTTGTGAAAGGCACAAGGACAAATTTTATTTGCGTCTTCTTCCTTATTACCTGAAACCCTTCTGCACGGGCAGTATTTTTTTCCGTATTTTTTTTCATTTGCCAAAAGCCCGTTAATAATTCCTTCAACTGTTTTTTTGTTGGGGTTTAATCTAAATCCGTTTGATTTCGCGTAGTTGTCATATCGTTCTATCATAGCGTTAGTGTCGGGTTCGGTTTCAGATACCTTAGCATCATTAGGTTCACTTTTCTCCGAATTTTCAATCCAGTTTTTTATTGACAACTCTGAAGCCAGTCCCACAAACCCTGAAATTGGTTTGCCGTTTTTAAACAGAATTACGGTTGGAATTTTTTCAACGCCAAATTTCCCAGCGGTCTGTGGAGCGTTATCAAGATTTACTTTTAGTAAAACAATCTTATCTTTTAAATCCTCGGCAATTTTTTCTAAAACAGGAGCTAGCATATGGCATGGTTCGCACCATTCAGCAAAAAAATCAACGAGCACCAATTTATCTGTGCTCTTAATCTCTGATTCAAAATTCTCGTCAGTTAAAATTATTGCCATTCACAATTATAACAAAAAATCCCTTGCAGGGCAAATTTTTCCAATACGCCAGGCACCTGGCGTATTCAGAATTAACGCAGGCGGTAGGTTACAGACTGGCCTATTTTTCCAACCTGCTCTACCCTACCCTGTTTTTCCAGCTCATCTAAATAGCGTACAACAGTACGGCTGGATACTCCCAAAAATTTGCGGATTTCCTCGTTGCCGGCTTCCCCTTTTTGTTCAAGTAAACCAACCATTTTTTGCTTACGAGCTTGTTTTTCAGAGGCTGTTTCCATTGCAACCTCGCATATTCCTACTATTTTATCTTGAGCTTTCCGAAAATATCCTCTCCGCGCAATAATAAAAAGCGCAACAACCGCCACGACAAGAATAACAATAATAAAAATTAAAATCTGCGTCATAGATTTATTTTATAACATTCCAACATTCTGCAGAATGTTGGAATGCTTATTTCTGAGTTGTTAATTATTTTTAAACGATTGGTGAAGAATGGATTTTTCAAGAAATTTTTCAATTATACTTCTTTTTCAAGACTATTTATCACTTTTGACGCTCGGCTATACAGATGGTCAAAAGTAATAACCTCAATACCGTGCAAACTGTCGTTTAATAAACGAAATGCCGTTTTTTCTTCTATTGCCCATTTGTCAGATCGTCCAAAAATAATTGTACACTTTGGCTTTACTGGTGTTTCACAACTATTCTTTCTGCACCAGTCCGGCTCTGAAAACTTTTTTTCAACTTGAAAAATATAATTTGTGGCCTGAGTGATTGCTCCTTTTAATTCTTCGTTGTGCTGGATAAAGTTTCTGTATTTTTTATAACCTCCGCTAGAATCTTTTTGCCAAAATTCCATATGAGGGTGCTTAATTTCTGCAATATCAATAAATCCGTCTTCTGATTCAAGCAAATAATCGGCCGTATCCCACAAATCTATTCTGCTTTCATCGAGTAAAACAAAATATGATAAACCAAACATCCATCGATTTTTTTCTAAAAATGGTTGCCAGTAGTTCCGCTCTTTTTTGTTTGGGTCGGCGAGTGAAGTCTTGAATTCATCAAGCGCAATTTTTCTTGCTTGGACTAGTTTATAAGTTAATATTTTTTTGTCTAATTCTGGGTATTGCTCTTTAAAGAGCTGATAGATTATGTCTTTATTCTTTTCGGAGCGTAAAATCTGTCTAACAAGGTCAATTGTTACTTCGTCATTTGTTAAAATAGCTGATGTGTACTCCTTCGAAAGAATATCAATGTTGAGCAACGCCTCGTTTGCTTTTATGTATGCGGCTAACTTCTCTAACGATGACTTGTCTGAAATTGTAAATCCGGAATCAGAAATAATATTTTCTTCTTCCCAAAATGGTTCTTCTTGTATTTTTTAAAATTTGGAAAACCTTAGTGCGTAGTGATGTGTTTTTTGTTTCAATTTGTCAGGAATTAGTGTTGCTTGAATTTCTACAAGATAGATAACTTTTGTTCGTTCGGTGAGCTTTTCTGTATTAACAAAAATTGGATCAGGAAATCCAAACCCCTTTGCTTTCTTGACTCGTAAATTGTAGAAATCTTGAGCACACATAATTTTAGAATTACAATTCCAAATCTATCCAATTTTTAAATTCACCCCTTCTAAATTTTTCGCTGTTCTCTGCAAAATAAACCCATCTTCCGTTGTAGTTTCTTTCGTCAGTGTTAGCAACTATTCCGCCAAATAAGTTTTTATCTTTTTTATTCTCGTCTTTAATATATTTTTGCAGCCCGTCAGATTTTAAACTAAAATCTGCTAAATAAGTACTATGCGGATCAAACAATCCAATCTTTCCATCCTTAAATTTAACAATAAAATCTACATAAAATGGTGTCCTATTATTGTCATATGGCACAGCAAAAAATGTTGCGTCTCTGTCTCCATTTTTAAACCACCACTCAACATTTTGGGATTTTTCTAAAAATTCAACAAATGCTTTTTCGGCGGCAGAGCCATATTTAGCATAGAATGGTTGTAAAATTGATTTCTTTCTCTCTTCCCCGACATATTCGCCGGAAAAATTATAGAACTCTTTAATGTTCCAGTTTTCTACATCAACCATTTCACTCTCCCTTTTTACAACTTCCTCCTGATATTTTTCTTTTGCCTTAGCTAACACATTAATGAAATGTTGGTAGTTTTTTTCGCTCAATACAATATCTTGGCCATCCCCATACTCTATTTTAAACTCTTGACCTAAAAATCTATAAATTGAATCTTTAACTCTATTCACCGATCTATCCTCGGGATAAAATGGTGTTAGATTATCCCTAATAAAAAAATCGAAATACTTCTGCATATCAAAACCGC
>JBDRST010000056.1:0-17290 GCA_043824525.1 bacterium | reverse complement strand
TGGCCGCCCCTCCAAGCTGGTAAGTACAGGGGTCGGATATTCCACTGCCGTGCATTTGCCGACCACTTTTACTGTTGTTGAGTTTTGGAAATTGAAAAATTGGGCTTTGATTAAAAATTAGAAATTAGAAATTTTAAATTTGAAGCGTCCGAAATCCAACTAATCTCGAGAAATGCTCATAACTCCGATTTTCTCCTTTCCTCGGAATACGCGACCAGTATATCCCCTTTTTCAATTTTTACGTTTCCTTCAAAAAGTATTCCTGCCTCGCTTCCTTTTGAGAGCTCATCTATGTCTTTTTTATCGCGCTGAAGATTAATTATTCTGCCGCTACCGACTTTTTTATTATCGCGGATTACCTCAAGCTTTAATCCTTTTTTAAAACTTCCTTCTGTTATTTTTCCGCCTACTATCTGCCTATTTTTTTCTCCCCAAAAAACCACTATCGTCTTTAGTTTTCCAACATCTGTTCTTACCATTTCTGGCTCTAAGGTTTTTTCAAGACCACGTCTTACGTCTTGTATTAATTCATAAATTACATCAAAAGTTTTAACCTTTAGCTTCTTTTCTAAATCATTTTTCATAAACCTCACAACGTTCGGGCTTATTTTAACCCTAAATCCAATTATCGCTGCTTTTGCCATCTCAGCCAGCTTTGCATCGGTTTCGTTTATGTCACCGACTTCTGATTTTAAAATTCTCAAAACAGTTTTTTCCTGCGGGAGATTTTTCAACATTACCCCTATCGCTTCAAGAGAGCCAAAAACATCTCCCTTCAAAATTATATTCAAAACTTTTTTGTCGGGGTCTGAATTAAGCACAGCTGAATTAGCCTCCCTTTTTGGTTCTTCTTTTTTTATTTTTTCCATTGCCTCCTCAACCGTTGCATAAGTTTTAAATTTTTCTCCAACAGCCGGGACGTTTTCAAAACCTAAAATAATTACTGGCTGGGAGGGAAGCGCCTCTGATATTTCTTTTCCTTTAAAATCTTTTAAGGATTTTACTTTAGCTAAGGCTAAATCTGTAGCAATAATACCTTTCTTTTTTAAAATCCCCCTTTTAACTATGGCTGTAGCAACCGGTCCCTTCATGCCGTCCATGTAAGACTCTATAATCAGTCCCTCTGCTAAAACTTCGGTTTCTGACTTTAAATCCTGCAAATCAGCAACCAATAAAATTACTTCCAGTAATTCGTCTATACCTGTTTTCTCTTTTGCTGAAACCTCAACCGACGGAATTGTTCCGCCATAAGATTCAACTGAAACATCTATTTTTGAAAGTTCTCCCTTTATTTTTTCTGGATTTGCGTTAGGCAAATCAATTTTATTTAACACAACAATCATAGGGATTTCAGCTCTTTTTATGGCCATTATTGCTTCCTTTGTTTGCGGTTGCACTGATTGGGCAGAATCAACAACCAATAAGGCAATATCAGCTACCTCAGCTCCCCTGGCCCTCATTGCAGAAAACGCCTCGTGCCCGGGCGTATCAATAAATGTGATCTTTCGCAAATGATCATCTCTTCGAGCCTGAGCCTCAGAGCCGAAGGCCTGAGCTTGCCGAAGGATGGATCCCTCGGCCTGCTGGTCTCGGGATGACCTGTCTTCGCAGGTCACCTCATAGGCTCCGATATGCTGAGTAATACCGCCAGATTCCTTTAGGGTTATTTTAAAATCCCTTACAGCTTCCAATAAAGAAGATTTTCCGTGGTCAACATGCCCCAAAACAACCACCACAGGAGGCCTATGCGCGACTTTTTCTATTTTTTGTTTGTTCTTTACAATCATAAATTTTTCTATCGGATAATTTTCAATTTTAAATCAAATTCAAATGACAAAATGTTTAAAACATTTAAAATTAAAAGCCGATGGCGCGGGTTATCGCTTCTTTCTCCTCTTCAGATAGCAAATGATCTGACTTTCCATCCCTTATTGCTTTTGCGTAAACTCTATTGCCTTCTTTTGCAAATAAGCTTGAAATCACAAACCCGTTGTTTTTATCGTCCAACAAGGCAATTACAAAGCTTTGGTTTCCTCCAAGTTCATTAAATGGATTAAACCTTACAATTCCTGTTTTTTGAATGGTTTTTTCAGAAATTTTTTGCAATTCGCCGATTTCCAAAAAAGCTTGTTTGAGGCATTTCTCCAGCTCGTTGCTTTTTTCTTTCTGCCTTAAAAAAATCTCCTTAAAACTCTTTATTTTTCCGCCTTCAAGCAAAGCGTCTATTTTTTTGTTGCTTCTATAAAAATACCAAACTAAAAAAGCGTTTATTAAAACTAAAACAAAAATAACCGCTAATAATAAAACAATTGTCTGAATAGACATACCAGGTAGTGAAATTTCGACTTTTTTATGAATCGAAATCCACAGAAAAACGGCGAGTTATCTTAATATCGTTTGTTTATGCCAGTAGTGCGCTTCTTTTTTTCCCGCCAGCTGGCGGGGCTGTCGAAATTCTACTACCTGGCATATAAATATAATACAACAAATTTTTCTAAGTTTCAAGCCGCATTATAGTAACCCCTCACCCACCTAAAGTCATCCTTAAAAATCATCATTGCCAGGAGCCGCAATAACGGCTTAGGGGAATCTTTCAGCTTCAGTTTCTTCAGTTTGATAAGGTAGTTACAAAAAACCCACAAAGCCGCGCAAAGCCCAATCAATTACGCCGCATATCTGCTATAGCAGATATGCGGCGTAATTGGTTAATGGGTTTTTATAAACAATAAACGGCTCAATCTGGGGAGCTCCCCAGATTGAGCCGTTTAGAATACACGCTTTGAATACGCGTTTTTTAAGGTTTTTTTGGTGTTTTCACATTTTCTCCCCCCGTACAAAAATTGACGATCGTCAATTTTTGTACGGGGGTTGTTTTGGTTTTTTAGTGTGTCTCCCTTGCGAAAACCTTTAGTAATGTTTAATAACGGGTTTTAAACATCACGGGTTTTAAGCATCATAGACCCGACCTTGACCAAAACAGTCAAGGTCTGACCTCGACCGCTGTCGGGCTTCCGCCTACGCCAAGGCTTCGGCAGGACAAGTCGGACGGGCAAAGCGAGATTGCTTCGCCCCACTGCCTCAAAGCTCGCAATGACTTCGGTGAGTGAGGAATCGTGTCTCGCGCCAAACAAACAAGCCGCTCGAGCGGCTTGTTTGTTTGGCGGGGCAAGGGGCTGCTCTAAACTAATTCTTTAAAAATAATCTCGCTAACTTTATTTCCTCATAAGAAAAATCATCGCCCAAAATTTCTTTAACAGGAGATAATTTAAATTCTCCGGTATCTGCAAAAGCAATTCTGATCTTATCAAATCTTCCGTTTTCCGGCCTGAGATATTCCAAATCGCTCGTTCCGCACGATACCGCGATTTTTTCTAAGTGACGCAAAATAGTGTCCTGGCATAAATTTCTTTGCTCTGCCATTTTTTTGAGCGGTATTTTCTGGATAACTAATAATCGCGTTATTTCGTAATTTGAAATTTTTGCTTCTTTTATTTTGCCCGAGCCCGGTAAACTATGCAAAAAATCATTTTGCCTTCCGGACTTTTCTGCTGAATCGATGGCTCTTAATTCACTGACA
The DNA here is from genome assembly GCA_043824525.1 of bacterium. Lineage (GTDB taxonomy): Bacteria > Patescibacteriota > Minisyncoccia > Minisyncoccales > Staskawiczbacteraceae > XYD1-FULL-39-28. The sequence continues at coordinate 13,713 of JBDRST010000056.1, read as the reverse complement.
AAATTTTCCGATTTTATCTTCAATTCCTTGTCTACTTCCGAAATTGTCTTGTTAACCATAAATGACATTTCGTTTATTCCCGATAGTTTTAATCCGCTCAATGAGCGTAATCTTGAAAGCGCTACGTACCCCATGCCTTCAACAAATGATTTTGAAAGATCAATTTCAGCTGAATCTAAATTCATTCCCTGACTTTTGTGGACAGTTATTGCCCATGCAAGCCGAAGCGGAATTTGGCTAATTTCAGCTTTTATTTGTCCGTCTTCCTCGACTTTCCAGTTCGCAAAATCCATTTTGATAAAACTGCCTTTTAAAATTTTTACCAGTGGGAGCCCGTCAGAATCGAAATCCGACACAAATCCCATCGTTCCATTGACATAGCCTTCTTCAAAATTATTTTTTACAAACATTACTTTAGCTCCTTTCTTTAAAACTAATTTTTCCGGAGCCAAACACCCTCTTTTTAGGGCTTCTGAAACATGCTTATTTCCGCTGATTTTCATAAAATAAACGTTTTCTTTTTCAGAAATTTTGTCCAATTCTGTTGAATTTATTGCGTCGACATCAACATTATGAGTATAAAGTTTGGCAGGTTCAATATTAAGTAGCGCGTCGCCAAAATTTTTAACCGATAAAATATTTTTTGCTTCCTCAACTCTGCTATTTCTTATATGATTCAATAATTCCAGCAATTTATCTTCTTCTTTTTGGCGGTATTGCTCCTCCAGATAACAAATTTTTATATCCATATTACTCCAAACATTTGACTCATACGCAAATTTTGGGATGTCGCCATTTCTTTTTCCGATAGCTTCGCTATCGAGAATCCTCGATGAAGTCGGGACAATTGGCGGTAGTTGGAAAAAATCTCCCGAGCATACAACCTGCATCCCGCCAAATGGCAAATTGTTTTCCTTAAACGCCCGACAGATAAAATTTAAGGAGTCAAATTGCTTTGCCGACAACATTGATATTTCGTCTATTATAATCACTCCTGTATTTTTGAATCTTTTCTTCACAAAACCTTTCTTTAAAATTTTTCTGATATCTTCTTTCGAAATTTCATCTTTTATCCCCAAACCAGACCACGAATGAATTGTTACTCCGTTCATATGTGTAGCCGCAATACCGGTTGAAGCAGTTACGCCAACATTTTTTCCGTTTTGTTTTAAATATCTTATGTACTTTTGCAATAAAAAAGTCTTCCCGCTACCAGCGGGACCAGTCAAAAAAACATTATATCCAAGTTTCAATATATCAAACGCCTCTTCTTGAGTCATAAAACTAATTTTTAATTGGAACCGCTCGACTCCGCTCGCTGTTCCGAATTTGTGCCGATTTTATCGCGCATGCTCGACGAAGTCGGCATCGAGAATGCTCGATGAAATCGGCATAATTCTGCGGAATTAAGTGAAATCAATTTGAAATGATTCAAATTTTTAAATACTCCTACGCTCCTACGCGTAGGAGCGTAGGAGTGGGATTGTTTTTTTGGTATCTTTTCCCCAGGCTGACATAAATTCGTTTATAAATTTATGCGATGAGTGTTGGTTTTGTAAAAAAGACGACAAGGTTAGCGCCGTACAAAAAAGTATGTGATATTGTTCTAATTTTTCCTGTTTTGCCTTCGCATAAGAGGGGTGAGAAGAATTTATCCAAATTTTGCTTTCTATCATGCGAGCCAAAGGATCTTTTTCTTTTCTGTTTTCAAAACCGATCAACAGCGACGGCTTTTTTGCGCCCTTTTTAACTTCTGCTGAAAAATTTTCTTTTGTTTCTTTTTTGGACGATCTGTCTCCTTCTCCCGGCTCTTTATCATTTTGAATAATTTCTTTTTCAACAATTTCAACCAGCGCGGGATTTAGCGATTCGCCCAAAACATCGTTTTTGCTATTTGATTTTTTAATTCCCAAAAGCGGAGTCAATTCCGGAAAATCAATTATGATGCTTCTCAATGTTCTCTCAATGTCTTTAGATAAAGAGCGGTATTGCGTTTTTAACGCCGAAAGATTCAAATCTTCACCGAGCGATTTAAGTATCGGGGCAACGGATTCCTGTATCGCCTTCCTATATTGATAATATTTTTTTAAACTGGCCGAGTCCCTTAAAAAATCCATTTTATTCATTGTCAAAATGCCCGACATAGCGGGAATCTCTACTAAACCGAAAATTCCTTCTTTTCTAACTGGTTCAACCCCAATCCACTCCCAGCCGGATTTAATGACTTTGCCATAAGTGGAAACTCCAAGCCCTTGGAATTCAAAATTGTTTTTTGTTTCAACTTTCCCCAAAAATCCGATCCCGACCAAAACGCGCTTGCTCCGCGATAAACGAATCTGAAAGGTTTTGAGCTTTGAAATAAAAATATTTTCTGCCACTATTTTTCTGCCGTCCACATAAAACCCAATTCCTTTTTTGTAAATATTTTTAAAAATCAAGCCGAACAAATCAGGATAAAAAAGCGGATAAAAATGATTCCGCGCGGATTTTACAACAAACTCTTCTGAAAGCAAGGAGGAATTGTCTTTAAATTGAATGCTCACAGATGTGCCCCTTGAAGATAAATCCTTGTTTGAAAACGGAACAAATTTCCACGGGGCTGATATTTCGTTTTTCAAATACCATTCTGTTGCGCATCTTGAACCATGCCCTCCTTTTGTTTCTGTGCAGACCTTTTCTGCAACCAACAAAGATAATTTGGCTCCAATGCCTGCAAACCCGATTCCTTTGCCCTTTGTTTTTGTGGTTGCGGCTATATTGTGATAATCAGATAAATCGCGCCTCTTCATTCCTTTGCCGTTGTCAACTGCTGTCAAGGTTTTTTTGTCGGGCTCAACAAAAAAATCCACGCGCGAAGCGCCCGAATCCAAAGCATTGGCAATCAGCTCAAGCAAAATAATTTCCTCAATGGGAATTGTGTAGCTGTCCCTTATATCCTCTAATAAATGCTTCAAGTTGACTTTTGTCTCGCACATATTTCTAATCTATCCCATTCCAAGAAAAACTTCAAGGATGCCTTATAGTGCGGCAGTAAATGCTGTCTTGCGGTCTGTTTTAATCAAAATCCTCCGCCAAACAAACAAGCCGGGCGCGGCGGGTTTTTGAATAAGCGGTGCCTTTTGGTTAAAATCCGAACTTTTTTTGACGAAAATCCGGACTGCGAATTCTGAAATCCAATCGCTCGGGCGGGCAAAAAGCGAAGTCCCGTACCGAACTTGTTCTGGTGCGGGGGAAAGGGGTTAGGGGGAAGGAATTTTTGCCCGCCCTCGCTTCTTGCCCCGTAGCGAACGCAAAGCGTTCTGCTTCTGGGGTTCCGCCGCCGCCGAATTTCGTATTCGCCTTTGGCGAATGCGCCGCAAGAAGTGTTGCCCTTGCCCCAGCCCTCCCGTGCGCGGGCAACGGATTTACTCCCTTTATTATCATAACCTATTTTGGGTTATACCACAATAAGATATACAATACAAATAGGTATGTCAAAGTCAATTTACTCAAAAGAATACAAAAATATCATAGAAAGGCTTAAAACAGCTCGACTTAATGCTGGCTTGAAACAAGAGGATGTAGCCTCAAAATTAAAAAAACCTCAATCTTATATTTCAAAAATAGAAAGAGGTGAGAGAAGAGTTGATGCCGCTGAATTAAAAGAGTTGGCAAAAATTTATAAAAAATCAATAGATTTTTTTATATGAACATAGATATTAAATTTTTAGAAAAAAAACTTGCTGGAACTACTGTACCGAAGCCACTTTCAGGCACGCTTTCCGGTCATGCGGCAGGGGAACCATTTGATAAACACGCCTATCGCTTTATTAAGGAACGCTATGCCGGAAAAACTTTTCGTCAATATGAATTTCTTAATAAATTGTATTCCGACAATCCGAAAGTAGTTTCGACAGTTGAGCGGTGGGGCTTAATCAAGACCATAGCCATCGCTTTTCTCTTGAATAGAGGAAAAGATACGACAGAAGAGTGGAGTCCATCAAATTTATTTGTAGAAAAGCAAAATGATACGGCTGACATTATCGTGATAGAAGATGGATTTTTTAATCTTATTGATGTAAAGACATATAACATTGTCCTGAATGGACAGCCGCCAAATATAATTTCTGCTTACAAGGTGGCAAAAATGTGCGCCCTAATGCTTGATACGGGCAATTTTTCTTCGCATGATATTACTTACCTTGGCATAACTTGGGAAATTGATGGAGAAAATTTAAAATGTACGCGCGCTTCAGTTAAACAATTATTTAAAACTGACCCCGCTAAACTTTATATTAACTGGGCGGCGGCTATGCAAATACAATTCCACGTAGAAGCTCTCGATCAATCTTATAATGGTACTGTCGAACGGTGGTGCAAAGATTATCTCCGCACATTTGTGACCCAAGCAAAAGGGAGAGCAAAAACTATGTTGCGGAAATTTGTGAAGCCGTTTGAGAAATTTTTAAAATAAAGCGGCGACTTTCTCGTTGAGATTTTTCAAACTATTATCACTTTGGCTTGTGATGTAATTTTTACACCAACTTGTAATTTCGTCGTGCAGCTTGACTTCGTGCTCATTTTTCCAATCAATACGCTTAATAGGAATACTGGCGAGTGGTTTTTCGGAAAATTCAACAATATTGCCCTTTACGACTCCTTTGTGTTTAAGCCACTCAAAAATATACTCGCTATTTAGCAGTGCGAGAATATAGTAAATACTTTCTTTCGTTTCCGGTTTCAAAAAGATAGCAGTTACATCTTGCGTTGGGAAAACACCGCTCGAAACATAGGAAAAGCGAAAATAATTTTTGTGTGATATACGTTCTTTGCATGGAACAAAAATTCTCTCTCTTTCTTGCTTAAATAGATTGAAGCTGCGCAAGAAAACCCACTCCCAAAAATTTATTTGCCGATTGTAGTTGTACCTTTTTTCTAGTTGGTCCTTGTATGTACTTAGTAGTTCATAAAAATTAGGGTATTTTTTTTCAAGATCATTCTCGGATTTTACATCGCCATTAAGAAAAATATATGTGGTAATTTCTCCATGAAAATACTGGTCTATATTTTTCGCTTTCAAAACTGAAATTGTCGCCATTTTCTCGTTTTTCGTGAGCTGAATTTCTTGGGGTACTTGAAACGCACGATCTAACCCGCTAACCATTCCATTTCCAATATCGGCTATATCTCCAAGGGTAAAATACTTTCTTTCATCTCCAAAAAGAGAGTTGGATACTATGACTGTGCATTTATTCTCAAATTCTTCTAGTTTTTTCCCAATTTTGCTTGGCGCGAGCATCCACCGCTCCTTTGGTAAAAATTGATCGCGGTCAAATCTTTCTATCTTTCCGTTCGTTGAACCGTCTTTGATTTTATTCAAAATATCCTCGCTTAGTCGTTGAGTTGAAAGGTATTTTACAATTTTAATTTTGTTGTCTCGTGCCCGAGTGATTTTAGATTTTATAAATTTGAAAATTAAAATCGAAGAGGCAACCTTATCAAATATCGGCGTTTCGTTGAAATGGATAATGTCAGTGAAATATCCATTTTCCACAAGATAATTTCGTAAAATTTCTGCGTGTTTAGTGTTTATCCAATATTCCGGTGTAATAAATATCAATTCGCCACCGTCTTTGAGAAGCTCAACGGACTTAAGAATAAAAATGCAAAGATAATCACAAAGACTATTAAAATATCTTTGCCAAAGCTCATTTTTATTTAGTTCATCTTTTAATTCTTGGTCAAGATTTTTCCATCTAATATAGGGTGGATTACCAATTATCAAATCAAATTTTTGGTTAATTTTTTCGCTAACAAAACTTTTGAAAAATATTTTTGCATCGGTAATTGGTTCCAATGTTTTATCAATTTCATAGCCGATGATATTTTTGTAGCCTTTTTCTTTCAAAAGTTTTAGAAAAACTCCTTTACCACAGGCTGGCTCTAAAATTTGTGCCGATTTGGGTACTTCTGAAAGACCTATCATAAAATCGGCGACGAAAGCAGGGGTAAAATATTGTCCTAGATTTTTAGCTTGTTTCATAGTCTATACTTGTATTATATACAAAAAAGTTGACAATGTAAATTTAGTTGACTTTTTAGCTAAAAAGGAGTTAAATTAAAGAATAATAAACTAATAAGCAAAAAATATGTTTAGTAAAACCGAAGCTGCTTATAAAATTTTAAAAAACGCTAAAAAACCTCTACATGTTGAGGAAATTATTAAAATTGCTATTTCGAAAAAGATGATAGAAACGAAAGGAAAAACCCCAGAATCTACACTTGCCGTTGATCTCCTTTTGGAAAATAGACGAAAAGATAAACAAGGAGTTAAGCCTCGTTTTATAAAAGTAGGGCCAGGGACTTGGGGTTTGGTAGATTGGAAATAAATTTATGAGCGACACACCACAAAAAACAGCATTATTTAATCCGTTTAACGGTCACCTCGAGCAATTGTTTAGCTATATTGATGTGGGTGATTTAGGATTACCCGATATTCAAAGGCCGTTTGTTTGGCGAGACGCAAAAGTTCGCGACCTGTTTGATTCACTATACAAAGGGTTTCCGATAGGTTCTTATTTGCTCTGGCGCAATACGGCAGACGGCCGCACTCATCAAATTGGCGAAAAAGAACACGAACACAAAGACCCTAATTTATTGATTATTGACGGTCAGCAAAGATTAACTGCGCTTTACTCGGTTTTTAGAGGTGTGGCGGTAAAAGATGAAAATTACGAAAATCGCATAATGACAATTGCGTTTAATCCTGTTACGGAAGAATTTAGGGTTGCTGATGCGGCGACACAGAGAAATCCTGAATTTATCAGTAACATTACGGATTTATTTTCAAAAGCCAGCACGCGCACTTTCATCAATCAGTATTTGGAAAAATTGAGGAAAGAAAAGGATAATTTTAAAAAGAAATGTCTTTTAATTTTAGATAAAATAGCAGGAAAAGAGGAATTGAATAAGGGCGACGTTGAGCTTTTAAGCGACAAAATTAAAAGTTCTGAAGTGTTTGGCGAAAATAGAATTATATGGGAAAAACTTGGACTTACAGAAAAAGAAGTCAATGAAAACGAGGAAGAGAACGGGGCGGAAGATGAAACCGATATTGTAGAAGTTATAAATGACGCGCTGTCGCTATTAAGTACAGAAGAATTGGATATACTCAAAAAGGCATTAGTCAAAGAAGAAACGAATGACGAAGAATTAATGTCAAGCAGGATTGAAAAGTTATATAATCTTAAAAACTATCCTTTTAATGCCCTTGAAATCGTGCCTGATTTAACAGAGGAACAAGTTGCTGAAATATTTACAAGAATTAACAGCAAGGGAACCGTACTAAAGCAAGCCGATTTTATCCTTACCCTGCTTTCTGTTTTTTGGGCCGAAGGCCGTTCTCAAATTGATAACTTTTGTAAACTGGCAAAAAAGATTCCGGAAAAAGACAAAAAAGAATCTCCCTATAATTACATTTTTGAACCAACACCGAAAGATTTAGTACGCGTAACGGTTGGCCTCGGTTTTGGTAGAGGAAAAATGAAAGACGCTTACGCAATATTAACTGGGCGTGATTTTGCGACAAAAAAAGTATCAGTATCTTTAAGAGAAGAACAATTTGAAAAATTTAAAGAGACGCAAGCAACAGTTTTGGATAATACAAATTGGCACGGATTTTTGAAAATTATTTTAGGGCTTGGTTTCAAGAGTAATGACCTTATTTCTTCTTCAAACAACATTGCTAACGCATATATTCTTTACTTGATAGCAAAAGAAAAATTTGATTTTGACCACAAAGAGTTAGAAAAGAATATCGGAAAGTGGTTTTTCTTTTCATCCGTCACGAGTCGTTATTCGTATTCTCCAGAAACACAAATGGAATCCGACTTAAATTATTTCAAAAATGCCAGAAGTAAAGATGACTTTGTAAAATTATTGAACACTATTTTGGAGAGCGAATTAACAAATGATTTTTGGGAAATTACTGTCCCGAATAAATTATTGGTTTCATCATCAAAAAAGAATGCACTCAGAAATACCTTTTTTGCTGGCCTCATTAGAAAAGGGGCAAATGTTTTGTTTTCCGAAAGAAAGGTTAGCGATTTATTTGACCCCGCACTGAAAAAAAGGAAAAAGGATTTAGAAAAACATCATATTTTCCCCAAAAATTATTTATCGCAAAAATTTAATTTAGATCGTCGCCAAATCAATCAAGTGGCTAACTTCACTTATCTTGAATTTGAAGATAATATAGAAATTAGCGATTCAGCACCGAAAAATTACTTTATTGATATAAAAAACAAGCATTACAAAAACAGAGAGCCGGAGTTGAAAAAGATGTTGCTTGACCATTGTTTGCCAGAAAATTTTTACGATATGGATTTTAACGATTTTCTGAAAGAGCGAAGAAAATTGATGGCGAAAGCTGTTCGGTCTGTATTTGAATCTTTATAATTTTATGGATTTTGCAAACAAAGAAAATTGGAAAAAAGAGTATGAGGCGGGACGAACAAAAGAATGTCCTTTTTGTGGTGGTGAAAATTTAGAACATTCGTGCAGGAATTGTTATTCTGATATTGATAAAGAAACTTGCTGGCAATATGAAAATTATTGCAAAAAATGTTTTGAATATATTCACGAAGAAATACCAAAAATTGAAGCACTAAAACAACGACTCGGTGTTAAATGCAAATGTAATGACCCGAGTTGTGGAAAATGTTTAATTGTAAATTGTAAAGATGATAATTGTCCTGTTCATACGGTAGAACGAAAAATGGAAAGACGAAAAAATAAGGTGTAGAATAATTTTAGGCGGCGCGCCAGTTCCACTGGCACGAAATTCGGCGGCGGCGGAACCCCAGAAGCAGAACGCTTTGCGTTCGCTACGGGGCAAGAAGCGAGGGCGAGCAAAAATTCCTTCCCCCTAACCCCTTTCCCCCGCACCAGAACAAGTTCGGTACGGGACTTCGCTTTTTGCCCGCCCGAGCGATTGGATTTCAGAATTCAGCGTTCGGATTTTCGTCAAAAAAAGTTCGGATTTTAACCAAAAGGCACCGCCAATTTTCAAATTGCGACTTTTGGGCGATTGTTGCCTCGCCCTCGCTACGCTCGGGCTCGGCTTCCGCCACGATTTTGAAGGGATTTTTGAAATTGCGGAAAAATACCATGCCGAGGCGCTTTGCGCCGAGGCTGTTTCTTACGATTTCACAAAAAGTGAAAATTGGCGGAGGGGGTGGGATTCGAACCCACGAGACCCTTGCGGGTCGCGGTTTTCGGGACCGCTCCGTTAAACCACTTCGGTACCCCTCCTTACAGAATTATGATAACGGATAAATGCCCTTTTTACAAATTAAAATGCGGCTTCCGCCGCACCATTTCCGCGTGTTTCCGCGTAAAATTCAGCGTGTTTCCGCGATTATTTTAATTCGCTCTTTACCAAAACCTTGTGCCAGTCATTGTAGTCGTAAATATCATGAGCAATAATACCAACAATCATTCCAACAAAAAATCTCGGTAAATAAAAATAATCAATAAACCAAATAAAGAGTAAAAACAAAGCTCCCAGAATCCAGTGATGCACGTGTATTTTCCAGTTTTTTCCAAAATCAATGTAAATGCAATCTACCTTCCCGTTTTCAATAAAATACCGAGAATAAACCTTTGTGCCAAGGTACCCCAAAGCCAAACCTAAAGCCAACAGAAAAGAATAATAGAAAGAACCTATCAGCACGGCAGCTGGCAAAAATCGCCTAACTTTTGATTTATTGTTGCTCTTAGCCAGCTCTAAGTCTATAAGCTTATCATTTATATTGTCGTTATTTCCCATACCAGGTAGTGAAATTTCGGCATTACCGGCCGAGGTTTCAAACCAATATTTTAATACCTATATAAACTTTTTTAGTGCCAGCAATGTCCTTTCTTTTCTTGCCTCACCTTTGGTGAGGCAAGCCGAAATTCTACTACCTGGCATAAAATTTACCCAGTTAAATAGCCCATAAAAGGGCTAATCCCGCCACTACGGGATTATTTAACCGGGTGAATAACCGATTTTTTAATAGTGCCACAATAATCAAATTTCGAATGCCGTAGCAGAGTTTATTTGGCTTGTGTTCAAGGGCGGGAGTTCAGCTGTCGCTGAAAGCGACGCTGCCTCCTCGCGAGGAAGCGAACTGATGCCTTAGCATCGTTCGCGACGAGTCCCGACAGCGAAGCTGTCGAGGATCCACGATTCCAAAGGAATCGGGACAACGCAGAAGACAAGCCAAATAAACCTGCCCGTTGGGAACACTGAAATACGGCCATTTTCTGCTTCACTCCTCCTCGGCGTATCGCAGAGGATACAACCTCGTCGTCGTTCATTAAAACTGGCTGTATTTCAGGGCTCTACGGGTTTGAAATTTGGTCATTGTGGCACAGAATCGACTTAATTTTACTACTCACACTATTCCCAATAACTTACTCTTATTTTATCATCACCAAGACCCTCTGTCCATAGCTAGACGCCATTTTTATCCCCAAGTAAAAAGAGGTAATTTTCAAACATTTTAACCATTCCTTGCCAAATTTTACCCCTAAAACCGTGAAAAATCAGCTCTTTGGCGTTTTCTGCTAAAAAGCAACCCTTTACCGATTTTCGGCAAGGGTTGAAATTACGGACACAAGTTATATTTCCAATTCATTAAAAATCCGTTTTAGTTTTGTTTTTAAAATTTTAGAGGAAAAATATTTTTTTCCTAAGTCAAAATTATAGTTTGCAATTTCTCTGGCAAGGCTTTTATCATAGATAATCTCCCTTATCTTATTTACTGCCTCCTGTGTCAAATTACCCTTTTCAAGCATTACAACCTTAAACCCTTTTCTCCCAATATCCGGCCAAAAAACCGGCTCATAATTATTCACAAAAATCGGTTTTTTAGCTGCCACAGCTTCAATGAATGCATTACCAAAACCTTCATATCTGCTGAAAAAAGCGCATGCTGTTGCCGCAGAATAAGCGTCGGAATGATTGTATTCCCTATACTTATTTTTTAATAAATTTTTAAAATAAAGATATTTGAATAAAAAACCTCCTTTAAAAAACTTATCTCCGGCAAATAAAATCTGCTTTTCTATCCCCAATAGTTTTGTCAGCTCTCTTATCTCTTTATAATATCCCTTGCCCGGATCGTCGTCAGCGCTTCCTGTAATAATCAATTTCACTTTTTCATCATCCAATTTTTTTACCAATTTAATGGATGTTTCTATATTTTTTCTCCTTATTATTCTTGTAACTTGGAAGATGGGGATATCGTCCTCATTCAAACCCAGTTCCTTTAGTAGGTTTTTATTTTTCTCTGTTTTTTTACCAAACGGCTTTCTGAAATCCATAACATTGGGAATGTATACGGCCTTAATGCCAAAATCTTTTTTAAGTTTTTTCCTAGCGGCGCTGTTTATAACAACATGCTTTACTTGTGGAAGCTGAAGAGGAAAAAGCTCTTTTACCAAAGAATTTATTTCTTCATAAGGAGAAACATAATCCTTGCCTCTTTCCCAATGAAAGTCGTGGTTATGGGAAATAGCGTTAATGCCTGTTTTTTCTATTACATCTTTAATGGCTTTTGCTAAAGGTAAATGAACGGGCAGCGAGTTGGTATTTTCTAAAATTAGAAGTTTTAAATTATTGTCGTTTATCCACCTGATAAGCTTTCTGGATATTGCCCCTACCTCCTGATTTATTTTTCTTAGTATTATTTTAGGGTTATTGGAAATAGAGCCTAAAACGTCAAATACTTTGCTCCTCTGTTTTTCGTTTATATTATAGCCAAAAGAAAGATTTTTTATCCTTTTAGTATATTTTTTGCTGACTAAAATATCTTTTTCAAATCTGCCTGAAGCAATAAAAACCTCATGGCCCATTTCTCTTAAAACTCCAGCCCATTTTTCTGTTTCCAAAGCAACTCCGTCTTCCCCTCCTATTCTTGAAACTATTATCCCAATTTTCATATTTTTTAACCTTAACATATTTACTGCCCAAAACAAAAAAGTCAAGCTTCTGCTTGCTTTTTCAAAACGCGATAAAATATAATTTATACCGTCATAGAGCGCTTACGTCGAAATTTCGCTTGCTTTTACAATACTTTTTGCTTTGGCTAAAAATTTACTAGCCTCTAAAATCTCAATTAAAACGGGTATATTATTTTTAGTAAAATGCACAACAACACCACCAATTTCTTTGGCGTAGTCAATAGGTTTGTCGGCAATTTCCCACATCAAAACATCTGCCTCTGGCTCATAGGAAATTTTTGCTTTGTTTCTATTTTTCATATTGTTTTCTCCTTCCCGGATAGAATGTGATTATTTTTATCATTTCTCGCTCCTCTTTATATACTACACGCAAAACATGGTCCTTGTCAAATTTCCTCTGGGCGATTAAAAGAGGAAGACGAGAATAATCAATTAAATCCGGGCTCTCTATAGTTTTCAAAACTTGTTTTTCAGAAATTAAAAATCCATGTCTTTTTAATACTTCAAATTTATTTATAGCATGTTTTGTAAAAGCGATCATAAAAAATTTAGTGCCCCCACCAGGAATCGAACCTGGATTTCAAATTTAGGAAATTCGCGTCCTATCCGTTGAACGATGGGGGCAAAATATTATTATTACCATAACATAAAACTTGCCTTTTCACAAGTTGGTGTTTTATGCCCCATTCTGGTACAATTAAAAAATAAATCTAACCAATCGCAACTTTTAAACAGGCTACGAGTATACAAATTACGAATATTAGTAAATTAGTAAAAGATTAGTAAATTAGTAGCCTATAAAATAACCATGAAAGAAACATCGCCCATTGTGGCTATAGCAAAAAAAGTTTGCCCGGCAGTAATAACAGTTATTGTTTCAAAAGACCTACCTAAGGCCGAAAATTTTTATTCTTTTCCGATCGGTGGAAAAGAATTTATAATGCCAAAACTTGAAAAAGGAGAAAAAGGCAAAATTCAAAAAACTCAAATCGGCGGGGGATCTGGATTTATTGTTTCTGAAGACGGATATGTTTTTACTTCAAACCATGTTGTTGCAGACACAACAGCCGACTACACGGTAATTTTAAGCCCAAAACACAAATATCCTGCAAAAATTTTGTCCCGTAACCCAATAAACGATATTGCTGTGTTGAAAATTGGAGGTTCATCCCCCACTAACTTTGGGCAGGAAAAAAACGGCAAAGACCCAATGAAAGAAAAAAATAGCCCAAAGTTAGTGGGGGACAAGAAATTTCCCTATCTTGAAATGTCAGATTCAAATAAAATTCAGCTTGGCGAAGAAGTTGTGGCGGTAGGGAATGCCTTGGGCGAATTTACAGACACACTGTCAGCTGGCATTATTTCTGGGCTTTCAAGATATATCACGGCATTTGGCGGAATTGACCACCAAATGCAAAATTTACGAGGACTAATACAAACTGATGCGGCAATAAATCCGGGGAACTCCGGAGGGCCTTTGGTAAATATGGAAGGACAAGTTGTGGGCATAAATACCGCTATGATAATGGGCGCTCAAAATATCGGTTTTGCCATTCCCATAAATTACGCTAAAAAAGATTTAGAGGAAGTTAAAAAATACGGAAAAATAAAAATGCCATTTCTTGGCGTAAAATATGTTTTAATATCAAAAGAACTGGCTGAAGCCAACAAGCTTCCGGTTGAAAATGGAGCAATTGTGGTAAGAGAACAACTGGGGGAATCGCC
>JBDRST010000055.1:0-29890 GCA_043824525.1 bacterium | reverse complement strand
TCCAGATTATAAGCAAATAGCCAAAGAGATAAGAAAAAAAATATTAAAAATGATATTTATTTCGCAGGCGCCTCATATTGGGTCTGCTTTCTCTGCGGTAGATATTTTAACAGTTCTTTATTTTAAGATAATGAATTTAGACCCCCAAAACGCTTCAATGGAAAATAGGGATAGATTTATTTTGAGCAAAGGGCATGCTGCCAGTGTTTTGTACGCTACTCTTGCTCATAGGGGTTTTTTTCCAGAAGAAAATCTTGAGACGTATTCTTTAAACGGAAGTAAATTAACCGGCGAATTAACCAATTGGACCCCGGGAGTTGAAGTATCTACCGGCGGTTTGGGGCATGGCTTGCCTATGGGAGTAGGCATGGCCCTTGCTGCAAAACGCGACAACCTAAATCATAGGACATTTGTATTAATGGGCGATGGCGAATGTGATGAAGGTTCAACATGGGAGACAGCTATGTTCGCCAGCCACCATAAATTAGATAATTTGATTGGGATTGTTGATTATAACAAACTTCAGGCATTTGGCCGGACAAACGAGGTTATGAATTTGGAGCCGTTTGCAGACAAATGGGCTGCTTTCGGCTGGTCAGTAAAAGAAATTCACGGTCATAATTATCTTCAAATTGAAGAAGCTCTTAGCAATATTCCTTTTGAAAAAGGCAAACCAAGCATGATTATTGCTCATACTATAAAATGCAAAGGCATTTCTTTTATGGAAGACAGATTAGACTCGCACTATAAACCGCCAACTAAAGAACAATATAAATTAGCATTAAAAGAAATAGAACAAATATGAGAAAAACTTTTATAAAAACTCTTATTGAGTTAGCAGAAAACGATAAAAGTATTTATCTTTTATGTGGAGATATAGGATTTAATGTGCTTGAAGAATTTGCCGATAAATTTCCGCGGCAATTTATAAATTGCGGAATTGCTGAACAAAATATGATGGGAGTAGCAGCTGGATTAGCCATCAGCGGAAAAAAGGTTTATGTTTATTCAATAATACCCTTTGTTACCGTTCGCTGTTTAGAGCAGATTAAAAATGATGTATGTTTCCGAAATTTAGATGTAAAAATTGTTGGATATGCAACTGGTTTTTCTTACGGGGCCCAAGGAACTACTCATCACGCTATTGAAGATGTCGGAATTTTAAGATCTTTGCCAAATATGACTATACTTTCTCCAGCGGATTTAGCAGAGGAGAAAGAACTAATCTTGCAATCTTATCAAACAAAGAATCCAACTTACATCAGGTTGGATAAGGGAGGCAAAGAAAAAATTTACAACTTAGAGTCTGATATCATTATTGCAAAACCGTCTGTTATAAAAGAGGGAAAAGACGGAGTGATAATCGCCACCGGCAGTTCTGTAGAGCAGGGAATTAATATAATAAAAAAATTAGAACAAATAGGATACGATTTTAAATTGATAAGCATGCATACCTTAAAACCAATAGATTCATCATCATTGCTTAAGGAAATAGAGGGGCAAAAACTGGTATTTACCATAGAGGAGCACAATGTCATCGGTGGTTTAGGTAGCTGTGTCGCTGAAATTTTATTAGCTAATGGCGTTAATAATGTCATATTCAAAAGCATAGGTATTTGTGATAAGTATCCAGATCTTGTTGGCGAGCAAGACTACTTAAGAGTTTATTGTGGAATAGATGAAGATAGTATTTACCAGCAAATAATTAAAAGATTAAAGGTTTAAAAAACGTGAAAAATAAATATTCAGTTGACGCTTGGGACAGATATTACAAAAAAGAACAAGAAACTGATATTAAGCCCAAAGCAGGTTTTTTTAGCTCTTATGACATATTTCTCTGCGATAGTATTTTGGCAAAGCACCTGCCGTTTAATAAAGAAAATAGGGAAAGCGTTAAAATTTGTGAAATCGGGTCTGGCGATGGAAAATTAGTTAAAAAAATAGCTGATAATTTTAATTATCAGCCATTTGGGATAGAATATTCGATTGAAGGCATTAAAAAAGCGGAAAAAACAGGCGTTAAAACTATTAAAGGCGACGCATTTGATGAAAACTTATTAAAAAAATATAAAGAATATTTTGATGTGGTTTATTCTTATGGATTTATAGAACATATTGTTCCTCCGGAAAAAGCCGTGCAAATTCATTTGCAATTGCTGAAAAAGGGTGGAATTTTTTTTATACAAATACCCAGGCTTAAAAAAATAAACTATCTTAAAGCAAAATTGTTTCGGCCGGATATTCTGCCCTTTCACAACCTTGAAATAATGGAACAGGAAGCTCTTTCTTCTTTGTGTAAAAAAGAGAATACAGAAGAACTGTTCTGCAAAAATTACGGCACTTTCAAACTGAGAATTCCTATGGCCAAAAAGAATATCAGATGGCATCTTCTTAAATTTATATGCAGGTTAGAATACTTTTTAAATCCTCTTTGCAGATTAATTTTTAAGGACAAAGGCTTTGAAACAGAATTATTCAGCCCTTGTGTTATTTTTATTGGCCGTAAAACATGATATGGATAACAAAATTTTTTTAAGCATTGCCATACCAACTTATAATAGAGCCGAATTTTTAGAAAATCTTTTAAATAACATTATGCCTCAAGCAAAGGAATTGGAGGGGTCAGTTGAGGTTTGCATTTCCAATAACAGTTCAACCGATAATACGAAAGAAGTTATAGTAAAATTTCAAAGCAAATACCCGAATTTAATAAAATATAGCGAGAATAACAAAAACTTAGGTGTTGATGAAAATATAATTAAGGTATTAGAAATGTGCAGTGGAGACTTTATCTGGACCCTTGGAGATGACGATTCTATTATTGACAATGGTTTAGCTAAGGTAGCCAATTTTATAAAAAAAAATTGTAATAATGATACAGGCTTGATTGTCCTTAGAGTAAATTCATATTTTACTGATAAACGAACAGGGCAGAGAATAACTTTTATTAATACTTTAGAAGAAAATAAACCGGATATGTTAAAGATAGATAGAAAAGATATAATTGGATTGAATTTTCCGCAGATTGCATTTATATCAGTATTGATTTTTAATAATAAATTACTTAAAGAGACGCTGAAATCAGACAGAGCCGTTATAGAAAAAGGCATTGGAACTTATCATGAACATATGTTGATATTTGCTTTGATGTTTTTGAAATATCCAAATATTAGTGGGATTGCGTTCAATAAAGAGATAGTTTGTCAGGAATTGTCTCAATATAAGCATTTTATAGAGGACACATTCACAATACACTATAAGGTGCAAAAGAAATTAAATAGCTTATTGCTATCTAGCAAATATATGAATAATAATTATGCTCCTTTAATAATTGATAGGGATAAAAGATTGAGGCGAATTTTCGTTATAGATTTATTGATAATGAGGGCATTTAGGGTTTTTAATTATTCTTCTTATTTTGGCTGTTTAAAATTATTCTTTCAATATTCTGCATTTATAGATTCTCTGTTGTTTTCTTTGGTCTTTTCAACTCTTTTTTTAATTCCTTCGGCAATTTTGATTTTATTATATAAGGGTTTATTGATGGTTAAATATGGTAAAAATTGGAAATCGCAGTGGGTCCTTAAAAGCAATGCATTTTATATTATATCCCAGGGCGCCAGAAGGCAAAGTGCTTAATAAGATTGATTTTTAAATATATGTCTTCTTATCAAAAATTTACAAAATATACTTTTCTTATTGCCGCAATTCATATAATGGGAACATTAGAAGGGATAGTTATTTTGCCTGTTATAACAAAAATTCTTGGCGCGGCAGATTATGGTATTTGGGCGCAATTAAGAGGAATAGTCACCTTAATGTCTCCTTTTATTCTTCTAGGATTGCCTGCTGCCTTGGTTAGATTTTTACCTGCAGAAAAAAACAAAAGGGAAATTCAAGAGGGGATTTACTCTGTTTTAACCTTAATATCCATTATTGCTTTTATAGTCGCGATATTCTTTATATTTTTTTCAGGAATTATTGCTGATTTTTTTCAATGCAGTCCGATTTTAATTAAAATTTTGGCTGTAATAATTATCTTAGAATGTTTAAACGTGGTAATTTTAGATGCCCTTATTGCATTTCAAGAATTAGGCAAGTATTCTTTTTTCTCGATTTTACAAATAATTGGGCAAGTCCTGTTGATTATTGGATTGATTTTTTTGGGTTATGGATTATACGGAGCAGTTTTGGCCCTTCTGCTTATTCGATTAATAATCTTTTTTATTTTATTTATTTATATTTTTAAAAAGATTGGGATAAAAATTCCGACTTTTTCCCCGATAAAAAAATATTTATATTTTAGTCTGCCGTTATTAAGCAGTAGCCTTTCTTATTGGGTAGTCGCTTCTTCTGACAGATATATAATAAACTTTTTTTTCGGACCAATTTTCGTAGGTTTTTATGCCCCGGCTTATTCTATGGGGAGTTTGCTGGCATTTTTTATTTTTCCTGTAACATTTGTGTTAACCGCTGTTTTGCCAAAGCTATTTGACGAAAAAAGAATGGATGAGGTTAAAACTCATTTAAAATTTTCCTTAAAATATTTTCTATTAATGGCAATTCCTTCTGTTTTTGGTTTGTCTGTTCTGTCTCACCAGCTGCTTATAATTTTTTCTACCAAAGAAATTGCCGATAATGCCTATTTTATTACTCCTTTTATAGCATTAAGCATTTTGTTCTATGGGGTTTCCTGTTTTTTCCTTCAAAATTTGGTTTTGGCCAAAAAAACAAAGATTAGCGGAATTATCTGGATAACAGCCGCTTTATTAAATTTTGTATTAAATATTATATTTATTCCTGTCTTTGGAATTCTGGCTGCTTCCATTATTACTCTTTTATCTTATTTTTTTGCTTTTGGCTTAACTTGGTATTTTGCTTTTAAAGAATTCCAATTTGAGATTGATTGGCAGTTTATTATTAAAAGCATTATGGCTTCAGTTTTAATGATTTTGTTTATTATTTGGTTTAATCCCATAGGATTATTGAAAGTTTTGATAACGATAGTTTTAGCTGTTCTTATTTACGGAATTTTAATATTGTTATTTAAAGGGATAAGCAAAAAAGAGATATATTTTTTTAAAGATTTAGTAAAATCACTTATTAAAAATTCATAGATATGAAATTACTTTTTTTAATAAATAACGCCTCATTTTTTCCGAATTTTTTTGGCAAGCTTGCTTATGAAACAGTAAAACGGGGAGATAATTGCCTCGTAGTTTTTAATAGCAAAATTGCAGAATATAATAAAAAGAAATTTTTTCCCGAAGAAGCAAAATTTATTTCAAAAGTTGATTGGTGCATTAAAAATTACAATAAAGATAAAAAAGATTTTAACGATTTATCTTGGAAAGAATTCTTTCCTATTTTCGATAGGTTTCAGGGAATAGATTTCAATTATAACAATTCGTTTAAGATAGTATCGCAAACATGCCAGTTTTTTGAATTTATTTTTGAAAAAGAGAAACCAGACGTAGTTATTTCAGAAGTGCCAGCTGGTTTATTCCATAATACCGCTTATCATTTTTGTGAAAAGAAGAATATATTATATTTGGATTTTACCGTTTCTAGGATATCAGGGATGATAGAAGTTCTTGATAAGAAGTTTACTTTCTTAAAATATGAAGAAAATTTTAAAAAAATAAATAGCAGCGATTTATCTGAATCTAATAAGCATTTTGCCAGAGAGATTGTAGATCAATTTACATCCCATAAAAAAGTGCCCACTTACATGAACTTGCCGAAAATTTATTTAAGCCAGATAGATATTATACGCCATTTTGTAAAAAGGATAAAAGAATATGGCAAACTGCTTTTAAAATATTTTAAGGAAAGAAAACGTTTTAAGGACTTTGATTACGAATCTGAAGCCATTTTAAACAATGCAATCAAGTCACCTTGGAAAATTGAGAGACGCAAGTTTAAGATTTTATTTCAAAGGCATATTTTCGATAAATTTGATAAAGATAAAAATGAAGATTTTTTCTTTTACCCCTTGCATTTTCAGCCAGAATCTTCAACTTCTGTTTATGCAACTTATTATTCAGACCAATTAAATACTATAAAAAATGTCGCTTTTAGTATGCCCTTTCCCTATAAACTTTATGTAAAAGAGCATCCTGTGGCTGTAGGAACAAGACCTAAAAGCTTTTATAAAAAATTAAAAGAAATCCCAAATGTGGTTTTAATAGCACCTTATGAAAATGTTGAGAATATTGTTAAAAATTCATTAGGCGTAATTATCCTAACTAGCACTATTGGATTAGAGGCAGCTTTAGCCGGAAAACCAGTATATGTTTTAGGGGATGTGTTTTATTCTTACCATCCTTTATGTAAAAGCATAAAAAATTTTGAAGAATTAAAAGAGAAAATAGAAAAAGATTTAGCTAAAAGGCCAGACACAAACGACTTAGAGAATATTAATAGTCGTTTTATTATTTCTTATTTTAAGAATACAATTGAAGGAAGTATTCTGTCGGCATCTATAGGAGAGGATAAGAATGATTATGAATTAATTTATAAAAATATAAAAAAAATAATCTTGGATCGCAATTAAAACTTCATATAATTAATAATTTTATTTATGAAAATTATAATAGGAAACGATAATAAAATAGAATTTTCTTCGATCCCGCTGAAAAAGGGTACTAATTTTTTGGGACAAGTTGACGGCGTTGTAAATCCGGAAACCTTGGAACTTACTCCGGTAGAAAATGTAGAAACTTTGGGAGATAAAGTAACCCCTGCTCAGATATATGCAAGAGGCGGGATAGTGTCAACTAACGGGCAAGACCAATTTTCCTGGGCTTCACCTGATTTCTCGGCATTCAGTGATATTTTTTATGTTAAATTGCCAGATAAAAAACTGTTATTGGGCAATAATTTTTTTGATGTTCTTTCTCATCTTCCCTTTGTTACCATTGATAGGAAAAATATTGAATATTTTTTAAGGCTTGGTTATTTCCCTCCCGGGAAAACTTTTTTTGAGGAAATACCAAGAATAAAGATAGGCAACAAACTAGAGATTATTGATAACAGGCCAACAGAGAAAAGTATTTGGGAGCTTGTTAAACCTAATATAAATTACGGATATGAAACTTTTAAAAAAGCTTTGTCTTCAGTTTTTTCTTGCGAGCAAGTTAGCGATAATGACTCCATTTTTTTAAGTAGCGGTTGTGATTCCGGGCTTGTGACAGCTTTGATTGTTAAAAAATTCGGGAAACATCCTTTAGCTGTTACATTTCACAGAATTCCGTCACTCAGAGTCAACGAAATAGATTCTGCTTTGACAAAAAACATCGCTAATTTTCTGGAGATAGAGCATGTGTTGCTGGATTCGGACTACAATATGGAAAATATTTCTTATCTTGATATATTTTTCAAACGCATGCCACTCGGAGCGCATTTAGCAGGGCCATACTTTCAGATGGCTCAGGAAATTCAAAAAAGGAATATAAAGAAATTATGGGCCGGAGAAAATTCAGATTATCTGTATAATCTCGGACCCACCGCCAAAACGCCGAGCGGCAAGATAAGAAGATTTTATTTTTCTAAGGAATATATTAAGTCTCTTCCTGATATAAAAGATAAAAACTCAGCGGGATTTATTTATAGATTGATTGGAGAGGCGGGAAATTTAGCTTTGAAGGTAAAGTTAGGCTACAATACAAGACAACCAAAGGATTTTCAGGAACTTGTATCTGCATGGGAAAATTCCCCGGCATTTTTAGCATTACCACTTAAAAATAGCAACTTTAAAAGAAAGTTTTTTCAACCCGATTTAGACTCTACAGAAGCAAGAAAACACATGATTGAAAAAATGGTTCAATTTATGATTGCTGGCAGGGATGGCAGGGCAATACACGAGGCCGCCAAAGAGTGTGATTTAAAACCTATATTGCCTTATTCTGCAACTAATATGATACACTTTTTCAGAGGCATGGAAACCAGTTTAATTGATGCCTTAAAGCCGAAAAGATTTACATACCGTTATTTAGAAGAGCTTATAGGAAAAGACAATTATGAAAGACTGTATTCTTCTCCCAGAAAAGATTTTTTGAAAAAATCTGAACCTTATTTAAATTTTAGACAATATCAGTCAGCAATAATCAATGAAACCAATTTCGGTTCTGATCTAAAAGCAGCAGTAAAAAACATGATTTCCTTTAATCCGATTATGGATAAATTCAAAGAATTATATAACTTTGATAGTCTTTATTGTTTGCCCGATCTGTTTTGGCTGGGACGCACGCTCCAAACAGCAAAAAATATGGGTATTGAAGTAAAATATTCTGATTGAAAATGATGACATTTTATGAAACTCCCATAGTTTGTCCAACTTGCAAAAAGGGCCAAAATTTTAAGTTTATCAGAGATTTTTACAGAAAGAAAGATAAATATTCTTTACATCAATGCCCTGGTTGTCAAGTCCAATTTTGGTTTCCCTTAAAATCAGTTTCTCGCAAATGGTATGAGGAAGAAAACCCCTATCAAACCAGAGAATTATTTGGCGCTAAAATTTATAGGGGATATCACAAAAGTTTCTTGAAAAATCACAAAAGCTTTTCTAAAAACACAAAAATTTTAGATTTAGGATGCGGAACTGGTGAATTTTTGGCCGAGCTTAAAAATAGGGGCTGTGAGGTTTGGGGATTGGATTTTGACAGCAAGGCCATCAAAATAGCCAAGCAACGGTTTGGCTTAGAAAACGTTTATTCTCTGTCATTTGCAGAGTTTTTTCAAAAAAAGAATCTGCCAAAGTTTGATATCATTACTTTTTTTGAGGTTTTAGAGCACCTGGATAATCCCTTAGAATTTATTGAAAATGTTAAAAAAATACTAAAACCAGGAGGAAAAATAGTTTTAAGTACCCCTTGCAGAGAAAGAATGCTACCGAACTTAAACAATTGGGATTTCCCTCCGCATCATTTTACCAGGTGGAACAAAGAGGCGATTTCAAATTTATTTCAAAAATGTGGCTTTTACATATCTTCTATCGTTTATGTAGAACAACTTAAAATTCTTTCAGAATCGGTTGCAGGTAAATTTAAAACAGGATTGGTAAATAAGTCATTGCTTACTGGCAGCAATAAAGGAGCCTTTTTATTTTTCTCCAAAATTATTTATTTTTTAGGCTATTTCAAAGATTTAATTTTAGGAAAATTTCCGGCAATTTTTTTGTGGATTTTAGGCAAGCTTACTAATCATAAAAATGGCATTATGCTAATTGAACTGCAAGAAAAAAATTATAAATTTTCAAACTGCAAAAAAATAATTCTTTTTATACCAACTCTGAGCATAGGAGGAGGGGAAAGGGTAGTTTCTGATTTATCTTTGAATTTTCCAGATTATATTGAAACAGTTATTGTTTTATTTAAAAAACAAGCATCTTATCCATATAAAGGAAGATTGATTTCTTTAGATATCCCGCTTTTCAATAATATATTATTAAGGGCATATTATTTTTTAATAGCTATTTTGCGTTTTAGAAAAATAATTAAAGATGAAAATCCTGATTATGCTATAAGCTTTGGGGTTCCTGCAAATATTATAAATATTCTATCTAATAAAAAAACCATATTAAGGGTTGATAATTTTATGTCGGCTTTACCTAGCGGTTTATATAAAATTTTGATTAGAGCTTTTTATAATAAAACGCCCCAAATTGTTTGCGTTTCTAAAGCAGCAGCAAGAGATTTAGTGGATAATTTTGGAATTAAAGAGAATAAGATCAAAATAATATATAATCCGTTAAATACCAAAGAGATCCAAAATTCAGCTTTACAGCCCCTTGAGCAAAAATATGAAAAAATTTTTAAAAATCCGACAATAATTACAGCTGGCAGGTTAACAAAACAAAAAAACCAACAGCATTTAATAAAAGCTTTCAAGAGAGTAAAAGATGAGATTAAAGAAGCTAATCTTGTAATTTTAGGAAAAGGAGAATTAGAGCCAAAATTAAAACAGTTGATAAACGACTTAAATCTTGAGGATAGAGTTTACCTTTTGGGTTGGCAGGAAAACTCATTTAAATTTTTAGCAAAATCAAAAGCATTTATCTTGTCTTCTTTGTGGGAAGGGCTGCCTTGCTCGATTTTAGAAGCAATGGCTTGCGGGCTTCCTGTAATATCAGTAGATTGCAAGTCAGGCCCCAGAGAAATTTTAGCTCCAAAAACTGATATAAACAAAGAGGCAGAAGAAATTGAATATGCAGAATTTGGCATTTTGGCTCCAGCTCCAAATAAAGAAAAAAGCGAAGAAAGCTTAAAGCAAGTGATGATAGAAATATTAACTAATAAAAATTTAGCAGATAAGCTGTCAAAAAAGTCTTTAGAAAGAGCAAAAGATTTTGATATTAAAAAAATTATTAATGAATGGTCATTTCTGTAATATGAATATGATAAAACAGCTAAAAAAAATAGTCAGAGGGAATGAGAGATTATTTGAAATTTACAGAAAATTGCGATTTATAAAAGATATTCCGTTAAAAGATTTTTTTAACTTTAAGAAGCTGGCTTTGGTTATAAAAGTTTATCCTTATACGATGACCAGCTATCAGAGACTATCTAACGTATACGAATTGGCAGAACTGGTGGAAAAAAATAAAATAGAGGGCGCTTTTGTTGAGTGCGGAGTCTGGAAAGGTGGTTGCGCTGCGGTTATGGCTTTTATTGCTGAAAAAGCCGGGTCTGGACGCAGAACATGGCTTTTTGATTCTTTTGAAGGCCTGCCAGAACCGACAATAGAAGATGGCGCTATAGCCTTAGATTATGCAGGTGATAAATCAGGAGGCAATTTAAAAACTATAAACAAATGTGTGGGCCCGTTAGTTGATGTTAAAAAAATATTTTTTGAAATATTAAAGATTAATCCCCAAAATATTGTAATTAAAAAAGGATGGTTTCAGGATACATTGCCTTTGACAAAGGCAAGGATAGGCAAAATTTCTATTCTTAGGCTGGACGGCGACTGGTATGAATCAACAAAGTGTTGCCTTGCTAATTTGTACGACAATGTTATAATAGGAGGATATATTATTTTGGATGATTGGGGCCACTGGGAAGGGGCGAGACGCGCCATAGATGAGTTTTTTGCACTAAAAAAAATAAGCCCGGATTTAATAAAAATAGACGATACCGGAATATATTTTAAAAAACCATAATTCTATGAGAAGGCAAATTAATCTTTCTTTTTTTATCGGTGTTTTTGTTTATCTGAAATATTTGCCGTCTATTATCTTTAAAATTAAGAATTGGCCCGATTTTATTCTTAACTACGCCGGAATCAAAAACGCGGGTTGCACCTATTTGTTTAGAAACGGCCTGAAAATAAAAACTAAAGATGGTATAAGTTCCGGAACGATCGCTGTAATTTTTATAAAAAAAGATTATGGCGACATAGAAGATAACTCTGTAATAATTGATATCGGAGCCAATATAGGGGTTTTTTCTCTTTTTGCCAGCCAATCAAAAAACATAAAAGTTTATGCCTATGAACCAATGCCTGAAAATTATGATTTGCTAAAAGAAAATATTGCTTTAAATAAATTAGAAAATAATATTTTTCCTTTTAATTCGGCAATAGGAGGTCAAAAAGAAAAAAGAAAGCTTTTTTTGGGCGACTCTCCTTTTCCTTCGTTCCTTTCAATAAGCGATTCGCCATTTAATGCTTTTCACGGAAATCACGATCAAGAAAAAAACCAAAAATATACTGAAATAGATTGCGTTCCGTTAAAAGATATTTTTGATAAGAATAATATACAAAAGTGCGATATTTTAAAAATGGATTGCGAGGGAGCTGAATTTGAAATTTTATATAATCTTCCAGATGAATATTTCAAAAGAATTAAAAAAATTCGCATGGAGTATCATAATCACATATCTGACAAAAAAAATAACATTGAGTACCTGGTAGAATTTTTAGATCAAAAAGGATATAAAATTAAAAAAAATAAAAAATCGTCTGATTACCAAGGAGACCTGTGGTTAGAAAGAATCTAGAAAGTAATTATGGAAATAAAGAATATCTGTGTAATAGGGATGGGATTTATTGGAACTACTCTATCAGCTGTTTTAGCAGAGGCTGGTTTTTGCGTTTTTGGAATAGAAAAAGACAAGGAAAAGCTGGAATTACTAAAACAGGCAAAGCCCCATTTTTATGAAAACGGGCTACCAGAAGTTTTGTCTGATCAACTTAACAAAAACCTTTTTGTTTTTGATAAAATACCCGACAACAGGAACATAGATGCTTTTATAATCTCAGTTGCCACCCCAGTAGATCAAGAAACAAAAAAACCAGATTTAAGTTATGTGAAGTCAGCAGTACAGGATTTACTGCCACACTTGAAGGAGGGTCAGCTTATTATGTTAAGAAGCACAGTTCCAGTTGGTGTTACAAGAGATATTGTTTTGCCTTTACTTCAAGAAAAGTGTAAAAATGTTTATTTAAGTTTTTGCCCCGAAAGAACAGTAGAAGGCAGGGCATTAGAAGAACTAAAAACCCTTCCTCAAATTATAGGGGGATTGAATGAAGAGTCTGGAGATATTTCTGCAAAAATATTTTCTCAAATAACTCCAGCAATAGTTAAAACCAGCTCTTTAGAGGCAGCTGAAATAATAAAATTAATAAACAATAGCTATAGAGATTTTAATTTTGCTTTTGCTAATCAAACAGCATTAATTTGTAAAAGCTTGGGGCTAGACACTAATGAAGTAATAGAAGCAGCTAACTTTGGCTATAATAGAAGTAGTGTTATGCGCCCTGGATTTGTTGCCAGTGGAAAAGCAGGTTTTGTAGGCGGGGTTTGCCTTGAAAAGGATCCTCATATCTTAGCTGATTCTTCAAAAGTTGATGCAAGCTTAATAAAAGCAGCAAGGGACTTGAATGAAGGGCTAGTTAAACATGTATTTGAAAGGACGGAATCGCACTTGAAAGAAAAAAATATATCTATAGAAAATGCCAAAATTTTTATTTCAGGATTTGCTTTCAAGGGCCGTCCGGAAACAGATGACATGAGAGGTTCTCCTGCAGTGCAGCTTTTAGGTTTTTTTAAAAAATCCGGCGTAAAAGAAATATACGGACATGATTTTGTTGTAAGGCCAGAAAATATTGAAAAACTGGGAATAAAATTTCGCTCTATAGAAGAAGGATTCAAAGTAGCTGATGTGTTAATATTTATGAATAATCATAAAAAATATAATGATATTTCCGTAGGCAATTTAGTAAAAAATATGAAAGAAGATGCGCTTTTATTTGACGGATGGCAGTTGTTTGCCGACAAAATAAAAGATGCAAATATAAACTATGAATCAATTGGATACAAAAAAAATAGGCTGGCCTGAAATATCTTTTAAAAGGTATGGCGGAGTTATTCATAGGGGATACGTTAGAGACGCCTTATCTAAATATTTTGATGTGGAGCTGATAAATTTAGAAGCCAAATATTTAAAGCGTTTTAGATATTTCAAAATTTTAGAATCTCTTTTTTATTATTTAACGCTGAAAGGGGAAAAAGATCTATGGGTAAGAGATTTTTATTCTACAGTTACTTTTAGCTCCAAAAGAACAAAGGGAAAAAATTTGGTTTGGATTCATCACCTTGATTTTTCAGGATACCCGCTTATTTCCCAGCCGGTTTTTAATTTTTTAAATAAATTTTTTTTCCTCCGCAACGTCAAGAAAGCTGATCTTGTTGTAACAATGTCGGAGTATTGGAGAAAGTATTTTTCTGACCTGGGGTGCAAAAATGTTTATAAAATATATGGGGGATTTGAATTAGACAAATATAACATTTCAGATCAAGAAGTTGCAGATTTTAAAAAAGAGAAAGGGCTTGAAAAAAAACCAATAATATATTTAGGAAACTGCCAAAAAGGCAAAGGAGTGGTTGATTCTTATAACGCGTTAAAAGATTTAGATGCATATTTGGTGACTTCGGGAGAAGAGCGGGTTAAAATTCCTGCTTTAAATTTTAATTTAGATTATAGGGGGTATTTGAAATTGTTAAAAGCTTCTTCAATTGTGCTAACTATGTCAAAATTTAAAGAAGGATGGTGCAGGACAGCCCATGAAGCAATGCTTTTAAAAACGCCCGTAGTTGGTTCTGGTTCTGGGGGAATGGCGGAGTTATTAAGTGGCGGAGGGCAAATAATTTGCAGTGATTTCCGCAGTTTAAAAGAAAAAGCAGAATATTTATTAAATAATCCTGAAATCAGAAAAGAAATGGGAGAAAAAGGATTTGATTTCGCCAAAAATTTTTCTATAGAAAAAACAAAAAAAAACTGGGTAGAGCTAATCGGCAAAATTTTAGAATAGTAAACATATTATGTTCAAAGCTCATCTCAGCACTATAAAACATTTGCTTCACATACTAATAGTTAATCCAAGGTTTTTTTTAAAAAGAGTTATTTCTGAATTAAGGGCTTTTGTTTCACCGCTTCCAAAAAAGCCTGTTTTAAAGAACATAAACGGAGTGATGTTTAATTTTTATTTTGCTTATAGCGACAAAATTAAAAAGATGTATTTTGGCACTTTCCAGCCATCAGTTGAGGAGGTTTTAAAGAAATATTTAAAGAATGGCGATACTTTTATTGATGTAGGGGCAAATATCGGTTATTTCAGTTTAATCGCCGCAGGCCTTGTCGGCAAAAACGGCCAGGTTCATAGTTTTGAACCGGTGCCCGAATATTTTCAAAAATTGAAAAAACTTTCCGAGGCAAACACCCGGTATGAAATAATGGTAAATCAGTTCGCTTTAGGCGATAAAGAAAAGATAGAAAAGATTTATATTGGCGGTCCTTCGCATATCGGAAATAATACATTTTTTCCAGATTTATTAAACGGCATTAAAGAAATTAAAAATGCCTCGGTTTCTATTCGCCGGCTTGATAAATATATCAAAGAAAAAAATATAAATAATATAAAATTAATCAAAATTGATGTAGAAGGCTTTGAATTTTTCGTTTTAAAGGGTTTAGAAGAATTCTTTTTAGAATGTTCTAAAAATCGTTCATGCCCTTTAATTATTTGCGAAATCGTGCCAGAGGTATATATAAATTCCGGGCAGAGGTTAGGAGATGTCTTTGAATATATGGCTAAATTTTCCTATTTTCCGTTTGATGTTATTAATACAAAAAAAAGAATAAATATAAATGAAGTTAAAAAAAGGCGAACTATAGATGTGCTTTTCAAGCCCGATAAATTAAAGTAAAATTATGAATGTCTTAGAATCAATTTCAAAGTATCAAAAATTTATTTTCTTTAGCTGTTTGATATTGGCTGTATTTTCTTTTATTGACAAAACATTAGCTGTTGGAACAATATTCATTGCTTTTTTAACTTCGGTTACTTTCATCTTTATCAATAAAAACAAAGAAGAAAAACAGAGAAAGATTTTAAGCGCTTTATTTATCATTGTTTTTCTACTGCATATTTTAGGCGTTCTTTTTCTATATTATGCTAATTTCCAGCCATTTAGCGGCGGATACGGTGATTTTGTTGTTTATGAGCGACAAGCCCAAGAAATAGTCGATAGGGTCCAACAAGGAAATCTTTCTTTACAGGGAGTTGGCATCGGCCATTATTATCCGGTTATTATTGGTTATCTTTATGCTTTTACGGTTTCAAGCATGCTTATTGGTCAAATACTTAACGCGTGGCTGGTGGCTATTATAGTTATTTTTGTTTACTTAATAGTTCGCGAAATAGGCGGTTCAGAGAAACAAGGCTTTTTAACAGGATTAATAACAAGCGCTTACCCAAGCCTCGCTTTTTATGGAAGCTTGCTTCTGAAAGATGCCTTAGTAGTTCTATTGTGCCTTGTCGGATTATTGTTAACGATAAAAATAATTAAAAGATTTTCTTGGATTATATTTTCAATTTTTTATATTACATTAACCGCATTAATCCATTTCCGTTTTTATGTTGGCTATGCCGTTATGTTTAGTTTTATAATTTCTTGGTTTTTAGTATCAGCTTTTAATCTTAAAAAAAGAATTATCTATGGAATAATTCTTTTAGTTCTTTTGGGATTTTCGCCCCAATTTTTAGGATATGGCTATTTCGGGTTTAAAAATTTTAAAGCATTTCTTAATCCAGAAACTATTACTTATTATCGGGAAATAGTTTATGCTCTTCCGACTCAATCTCAACCAGCTGATTCTCAGCCAGCTGATTCTCAGCCAGCTGATTCTCAACCAGCTGATTCCCAACCAGCTGATTCTCAGCCAGCTGATTCTCAACCAGCTGATTCTCAACCAGCTGATTCCCAACCGATAATAGGCAGAGATTCCACAACAATAGTCAAAACAGGTTTTGAGAACCCTTTTACCTTTTTAAAAAACACCTCATTGTCTTTTATTAATTCTCTTTTTGGTCCTTTTCCTTGGCAAATGACGCAAAAAAAACACTTTTTAGTTTTGTCCGAAGTGATTGCATGGTATTTTTTATTCTTTTTTATAATAAAAGGAATAAAAAAATCCATTAAAGATAAATATAAAGTTATTTTGCCTTTGATTATTTTTAGTATTTTACTTATTGGAGTGTTGTCTCTTTTTATGACTAACTTTGGCATAATAACCAGAATCAGAATGCCAGCTTTTTTATCTCTTTTGTGCTTATTTCCTCTTGGTTTTGAAAAATTAAAAAATATTAAAATTCCATTTCTGGAAAAATATTTTATATGAACCCCGTTAGAAATAATAGGGTTTAAAAATGTTATGTCTGAAAAAACAAAAATTTCTAACGGGGTGAAGTGCTTAATCACAGGTGGTGCGGGGTTTATAGCTAGCCATCTAGTTGACAAGTTGATAGAAAAAGGCCATAAGGTGGCAGTTATTGACAACCTGTCAACTGGCAAAAAAGAAAATTTGAACTCAAAGGCGGATTTTCATAAAGCCGATATTCAAGATGCCAAAATTTCTCAAATTTTTAAAAAGACAAAACCAGATATTGTTTTTCATTATGCTGCCCAAATTGATGTCAGAAAATCAGTGGAAAATCCTGTAGATAGCGCCAAGACAAATATTTTGGGAAGTCTGAATATTTTAGAAAATTGTAAAAAATTTAGAGTTAAAAAAATTGTTTTTGCTTCAACTGGCGGAGCCATATACGGCGAGGCAGGAATTGTTCCTACTCCCGAAGACTATACTCCACAGCCCCTTTCTCCTTATGGTATAGAAAAGTTCATTGTTGAACATTATTTAAATTTTTATAAAAAGGAATACAATCTGGATTATTTAATTTTAAGATTTGCCAATGTTTATGGGCCTCGTCAAAACTCAAAAGGCGAGGCAGGTGTAATAGCAATTTTTTGCGACAAAATTTTAAAGGGAGAGAACCCAGTGATAAACGGAGACGGCAAACAAACAAGAGATTTTGTGTTTGTAGATGATGTTGTTACTGCGAATATCCTCGGCATAAAAAAAAATAAAACAGGCATATTTAATATAGGGACGTCAAAAGAAACGGATATTAATACTATTTTTCAAAAAATAAACAAATTTTTTGGATCAAAATATAAAGAAATTCATGTACCTGGGAAAAAAGGTGAGCAAGAGAGAAGTTGTCTTGACTTCAAAAACGCTCAAAAGCTACTCGGCTGGAAGCCAAAATATAATTTAGACAAGGGCTTAGAGGAAACGAAAAAGTGGTTTGAAGGTCATAAAAATTGGATTAACGGGAAATGAATTCAAATATTAAAAAATTTTTGTTTGAAAACTCAGGAATCAGGCAAACCATTTTTAAAAACACCTTTTGGCTGGCGCTAACGGGAATTTTCAGCAAGGGGATCACCTTTTTAGTTTTTATTTGGTTAGCCCGTTATTTCGGGCCGGAGATTTATGGCAAATGGAATTTTGCTTTAAGTTTTGTGAGCCTTTTTGTTATTTTGGTTGATTTTGGGTTCAGCGCCCTGGTAGTCCGCGAGATAGCTCGAGATAAACTAAAATCTTCTGAGTACATTGATAATATTTTAATAATGAAATTAGTTCTTGGTTTGGCGGTTATGGTTATCATTATTTTTTTAACCAGATTTTTAGAAAAAGATATAATGGTAGCAAAATTAGTTTATTTTTTGGCTTTTTATGTTGTTATAAATAATTTTACCACTTTTTTTCAATCAATTTTTCGAGCTTATGAAAAAATGCAGTATGAAACGCTTTGTCAGGTTATCCAAAACATAAGCCTATTGGGGCTATCAATTTTTTTTATATTCAATAATGGGTCGATTTTAACTATATCTTATGTTTTTGCATGGACGTCTTTGTTGGGACTTTTTTTATCTGTGATTTTTGTTCACCGATATTTTTCAAAAATATTTTTAATAATAAATTTAAAAATTTGCAGAGAAATTTTAGAAAAGGCCTGGCCGTTTTTGTTTGCAGGCATTTTTTATATGATATATTTTAAAATAGGCTCGGTAATGCTGGGCATGCTTTCTGATATGAAAGAAGTCGGCTATTATAACGCCGCTTATAATTTGTTTATTGCAGCTTTTATTTTTCCAGAAATTATAACTATGAGTTTTTTTCCTAAATTATCTTATTTTTACGATAAGGATAAATTGTTCCTGAAAAAAATATTTTTTAATTTTAGACGCGCGATGACTTACGTTGGTTTTTTCTTAACTGTTATTTTATTTTTGTCGGCGGGTTTTGTTATTAATAATCTTTATTCTTTGCAATATTACAATTCGATTATTCTTTTAAGAATTTTATCTTTAATTATAGTATTTAAATTTTTATCCTATGCCTATAGTTGGTTTTTAACCAGCGTAGACGAACAAAAACAGATTCTAAAAATTCAGGGCTTGGCCGCCATATTAAATATTATTTTTAATTATTTTCTTATTATCAAATATAATTCTCTGGGGGCGGTTGTGGCTACGGTTATTACGGAGTTATTTTTATTGTTTTTTTATTATTTGTCTTTTAGGAAAAAGTGGGAAAAAATTTATAAATATGAATTAACTAATTAAAAATGAATTATCAAAAACCGTTGGTTTCTGTAATCGTTGCTACTCATGGCGATAGAGCAGACTATTTAAAAAAAGCAATTGAAAGTATTTTTAGCCAGACTTATAAAAATATAGAGATAATCATAATTGATGACAATTCAACTGATAAAACCAAAAAAGTTGTTCAGTTTTATTTAAAAAATCCAAAAGTTCATTATATTTATCAAAAAGAAAATAAGGGGCCCAGCGAGACAAGGAATAACGGCATAAAAACCGCAGGAGGGAAATATGTAGCTATTCTTGATTCAGATGATTTTTGGTTTAATCCTAAAAAAATAGAAAAACAAGTAAATTTTCTTGAAAAAAATTCTGAGTATGTTTTAGTGGGCGGAGGAGTCATAAGAATAAACAAAAAAGGGCAGGAAACTAAAAGATTTTTTCTCCCTAAGACCGATAAAGATATTAGAAACTCAATTATTTTTAATAATAATTTTGTCCACAGTACAACGTTATTTAGAAAGTCTGCATGGCAAAAAGCAGGCGGCTATGATAAAAGATTTGATTTTTGCGAAGATTGGGACCTTTGGCTGAAATTTGGAAAATTCGGTAAATTTTATAATTTTCAAGAATATTTTATATATTATTTAGAGGGCGGAGAAAGCCAGAGCGATTATAATTTCCGCCGCAGCTTAAAGTTCAACATTGAATTGAGAAAAAAATACAGAAATAATTATCCTGGTAAGCGGAAAGCAGTATTTTTAAATTTGGGCTACCATATTTTTATATTTTTACCGTTTAAACGATCATTGCATTCCATGCTGTCTGTGATAAAATCCCGCCGTTCCCAAATTAAGATTTGTTACGTGGCCAGCGTTGATATAACGTTTAAATTTATTTTGTTAAATCACCTTAAATTTTTAAAAAAAGAGGGTTACGATGTTTTTGCTGTTTGCTCTTCCGGTAAATGGTTAAAAGATATTGAAAATGAAGGAATCAAAATTAAAACGATAGAAATTAAAAGGAAAATCAGCCCAATTTTTGATATTATTGCTTTTTTAAAACTTTATTTTTATTTTAAAAAAGAAAAATTTGATATTGTCCATACCCACACGCCAAAACCCGGATTTTTGGGTCAAATAGCGGCTAAATTGGCAGGCATTCCTATAATTTTTCATACCAGCCATGGATTTTATTTCCAGAAAAATTCTCCGCATTTAAAAAGAAAATTTTTCATATTTTTTGAAAAAGTAGCAGCAAAATGTTCTGATATTATCTTTTTTGTGAATAAAGAAGATATGAAAACGGCGCTCAATGAGAAAATTTGCAAAAAAGAGAAAATAAGATATTTTGGCGGAGGAGTGGATATTAATCGTTTTAGCCCGGATTTATTTTCAAAAGAGTTTGTTTCAAATGAAAAAAAGAAATTAGGCATTAATCCTGAGAGAAAAATTATTGGCATTGTTGCCAGATTAGTAAAAGAAAAGGGTTATTTGGATCTTTTTAAAGCTTTTAAACAAGTTCTTGCCAGTTTTCCAGATACGGTTCTTTTAATAGTGGGCCCGGAGGAGCCGCAAAAAAGAGATGCTATAGATCCTGATATTATTAAAAAATACAACATTGAAAAAAACGTGCTATTTTTAGGAGAAATGGCAAGCATTGACCGAATTTACCCCCTAATGAATATTTTTGTTCTGCCTTCCCATAGGGAGGGTTTGGGCATATCATTATTAGAAGCGCAGGCAATGGAAAAACCAGTGGTGGCAACAGACATTAGGGGCTGTCGTGAAGCGGTTGATAACGGAAAAACCGGAATTTTGGTTCCTCCTAAAAATCCCCAAAAATTAGCCGAGGCCATAATCTATTTGCTCTCCAATCTGGAAGAGATGGAAGAAATGGGCAAGAAAGGAAAGGAAAAAATTGTAAAAGAGTTCGACGAAAAAATAGTTTTTGACAGGATAATTAATGAATATCAAAGATTAATTTACAAAAAATTAAAATGAAATTTCAATTATTTTTTAAAAAACAGATGGATTTTTGGATATCTTTAATAAGCTCGATAATACTCTCGCCTTTATTTTTAATAATTGCTATTTTAATTAAATTAGATTCTAACGGGCCTGTTTTTTTCCGCCAAGAAAGAGTGGGCCGGGAAGGCAGGGTTTTTAAAATTTGGAAATTCAGGACAATGGTAGAAAAAGCCCAAGAAAAAGGCCTGGGATTTAAAATAGCTGAAAACGATTTGAGAATAACCAGAATCGGAAGGTTTTTAAGGCGTTTTGGAATTGACGAACTGCCCCAACTTATGAATGTAATTTCCGGAGAAATGTCTTTGGTCGGTCCGCGGGCATCTCTTCCTCATCAAGCAGCGCAATACACCGAGTTTGAGAAACGTCGATTTGAAGTAAGGCCGGGAATCACAAATATTAATATGATTAAAGGCTGGAATATTCTGCCATGGAAAAAAAGAATAGAATGGGATGTTTGGTACATAAACCATTGGTCTTTATGGCTTGATTTGAAAATTTTAATAAAAACCCCTATAATCGTTTTATCGGGCAGGGGGCAGTATGGAAAGAACGGCATAGTAGAAGATTATAAGTAAGAATAAATCATGAAACAAAAAGGAAAAAAAGTTTTAATAACAGGAGCTGACGGTTTTGTGGGCTCGCATCTTTGCAGGCATTTGCTCCAGAAAGGATATAGTGTTATTGGGTTAGCTTTTAGAGACAAACAAAAACTTGGGCATCTTAGAAAAAACAAAAACTTTCAAATAGTTGAGGGCGATATCAGGAATTTTGACAAGGTTTTTAAAATTCTAAAAGAGCATAAGCCAGAGGGAATTTTTCACACAGCCGCTATATTGCCTTCAGAAAAGGAAAACGATAACCCGTTTAATTTTTTTGAGGTAAACGCGATAGGCACCCTTAATTTATTGGAAGCTTGCAGAATATTAAATATTAAAAAATTTATTTATAGTTCTTCAACAACCGTTTATGGAAGAAGTAAAAAGTGCTTGCGGGCAGACGAGAGGCATCCTGTTAACCCGTCTGATTTTTACGAACTTACAAAGCTGGAAGGTGAAAATTTTTGTAAATTATACTCCAAAAAATACGGCATAAAAACAATTATATTAAGATACTCTGGGGTTTTTGGACTTGGAAAAAATCAAGGAGCAGTTGCCACCTTTGTTAAAAATGCTCTTTCCGGAAAACCTTTAAATATTTTTAATAACACAAGCTGGGACATTATTTATATAGAAGACGCAGTTAAAGCAAATATTTTAGCGCTTGAAAAATTAGGCAAATTAAACTTTGAAGTAATTAATATTGCAAGCGGCAGAGAAATAAATATAAAAGATTTGGCGCAAAAAATAATAAAAATAAGCGGTTCTAATTCTAAAATTAAAATAAATAAATTTTTATCTTCGTTTTGCCTTTCTGCCAATTCTAATAAGGCTCAGAGGATATTGAAATTCAAACCAACGCCATTAGACAAGGCGCTGGATAAATATATCAAAGAAATCAAAAATCTGATAGTATTAAAAAATGACAATCACAATCCATCAGCCTGAATATTTGCCGTATATCGGGTTTTTTGAAAGATTAGCTGTATCTGATGCTTTTGTTATTCTCGATGATGCCGGATACCAAAAAAACGGGTTTATAAACAGAAATAAAATTAAAACGAAAAATGGCCCAAAATGGATTACGGTTCCCGTTAAAGGCAGGTCTCCCAATTTAAAAATAAACGAAGTTTTAATAGATAACAGCAAAAAATGGGGCGATTCCCAATGGGGAAGCATTGTTTCTGCTTATGCAAAAGCGCCATATTTTAAAGAATATTCAGGTTTTTTTCAAGAGATGTTTATGAAAAAATGGGAAAAAATTTCTGATTTAGATATTTATTTGATAGAAAATATAAATAAATTTTTAGGCGTTGATTTAGAGATTATAAAATCATCCGATTTAAAAGCTTCAGGCGCAGGGACAGAAAGACTTATTAATATTTGTAAAAAACTAGGGGCAGATGTTTATTTATCTGGTCCTGGCAATGAAGAGCATCAAGTAAAAAAAGAGGCATTTGAAAAACAGGGCATAAAAGTTAAAATAAAAGATTTTTCAAACCCAGAATATCCTCAGATGTTTGTGGAGCAGGGTTTTCTGCCCCATATGTCAATTATTGATTTATTGTTTAATTGCGGACCGCAGAGTTCAAATATTATTGCCAGGAAAAAATAATAACATGATACCGCTGACAAGGCCTACATTGCCAAAATTAAAATCTATCCAGGAAAAATTAAGGGATGTTTTTAAAACAGGCATGCTTACTAATAATAAGTATGTTAAAGAATTTGAGAAACAGTCCGCTGAGTTTTTGGGCGTGAAAAACGTTGCAGCTGTTGCTAACGGAACATCAGCTTTAATTCTTTCTTTTAAGTGTTTGGATTTGACAGGGGAGGTGATTATGCCGAGCTTCACTTTTACTTCAGGCGGCCACGCTTTATTATGGTGCGGGCTAAAACCGGTCTTTGCGGATATTAACAGGCAAACTTTTAATATAGAGCCGGCTCAGATTGAAAAAAAGATAACAAAAAAAACAAGCGCGATTTTGGCTACCCATGTTTTCGGCAACCCCTGCCAGATAGATGAAATCCAAAAAATTGCCAAAAAATATAATTTGAAAGTTATTTATGACGCAGCCCACGCCTTTGGTTCTGAATATAAAAATAAATCAGTGGCCCAATTTGGAGACATTTCTATTTTTAGTTTTACCCCCACAAAAGTTTTAACTACAGGAGAAGGCGGTTTAATTGTTGCAAAAAATAAAAAATTATCTGAAAAGTTAAAATTAGCAAGAAATAACGGAGACAGCATTAATCGAAAGGAAGAATTTTTGGGTCTGACTGCCAGAATGCCAGAGATAAGCGCAATTTTAGGAATTGAGGGGTTAAAGATATTTGCCGGCGCGATAAAGAAAAGATTAAAGCTGGTTGATTTATATAAAAAACAGCTTTCTGATGTTCCCGGCATTTTTTTTCAAGAAATGCCCCCTTTTTCCTTTTCAGTTTACAAAGATTTGGCAATCATAGTGGATAAAAATAAATTTGGAATTTCTCGGGATGAATTATTAAAAGAGCTGCTTAGGAGAAAAATTGAATCTAAGGTTTATTTTTATCCGCCGCTTCACAAGAAAAAGGTCTATAAAAAATATTCAAAACTGTCTCTTTCGGCTACTGATTTTGTCAGCAATCGTATTATAAGTTTGCCCCTATATTCCCATATGCCCCAAGACCACGCGGTTAAGGTTTGTTCGGTTATTAAAAGTTTGTCTAAAAAGATATGAAAATTTTAATAATTGCCCCTCACCCCGATGACGAGGTATTAGGGTGCGGGGGAACAATTAAAAATTATTCGAAAAAAGGAAATGAAGTTTATCTTTGCATTGTTACATGCGCTTATGCTCCGGACTGGTCAGAAGAATTTATAAAAAATCGGAAAAAAGAAATAAAAGCTTCAAATAAGATTTTGGGCATTAAAAAAACAGTTTTTTTGGACTTGCCAACCGTAAAGTTAGATACATTACCCCAGAAACAATTGAATGATTTAATTTCCAAAACCATTGAAGATGTTAAACCAGAAATTATTTATATTCCCCACAAAGGAGACTTAAATAAAGATCACCAGATAGTATTTGAAGCGGCTTTAGTGGCTTTAAGAGCTAAGCCCGGTGTTTTTATTAAAAAAATTTTTTCCTACGAAGTTTTGTCAGAGACAGAATGGGGGGAACAAAAAATAAAAAATCCGAAAGATTTTTTTTCTCCCAATGTTTATGTTGATATAAAAGACACCCTAAAACACAAAATTAGAGCCATGGAGCGCTACCAAAGCGAATTAAAAAAATTTCCTCACCCGCGCTCTTTGAAGGGAATAATTGTTTTATCAGAGAAAAGGGGAATGGAGGCGGGATTAGAAAACGCAGAAGCATTTATTTTAATAAAAGAAATAATAAATAATAAAAAATAAACAAATGGAAAAGAGATTCAAGAATTGGCAGGCGCCGGAAATAGAAGACGGCAAACCAACAAAATATAATTGGGTTGTTAAAAACTTAGAAAATCTTAAGTTGGGTGAAAATACCGATATAGGCGCTTTTACTTACATGAATGCGAAGTTTGGAATTGAAATTGGAGTGGGTGTTCAAATTGGGTCTCATTGCTCAATCTATTCTGTTTCCACCATTGATAATAAAAAAGGAAAAGTTATTTTAAAAAAGAATTGTAAAATAGGAACCCACTCAACAATTATGCCTGGAGTTACCGTAGGAGAAAACTCAATCATCGGCGCTTACAGTTTTGTAAATAAAAATATTCCCGGCAATGTTATAGCTTTCGGCATCCCAGCTAAAATTATTCGTCAGATAAAATAGCAAAATGGCTTTTTTATTTAAAAGAACAATATTCACAAGGACAATTTTTTTTGCGTTAGTTGATTCCTTTTTGATTGCAGTTTCTGTCTGGCTGTCTTTTCTTTTGAGATTTGACAGCCAGATTCCTCCCCAATATTTTATTTTTATTCCCAGAATGATTGTTTTGGCCATAATTTTTATTATCCCGACATTTTATTTTTTAAGGCTTTATTCTTTTTCTTGGGCTTATGTTTCAGCCAGCGAAGCAATTCGTTTATTTTCAGCAACAAGCAGTGCTTTTATTTTCCTTGGAATCGCTATCTATATTTCAAACCATTTTCCTTATTTTCAAATTTTTCCGCGTTCAACGCTTTTTACCAGTTATTTTTTAGTGCTGATTTTGTGCGGCGGAATCCGTTTTAGCAAGAGGATATATTTGCATATTAGAGGATTTGCTCGCCTTGCCGAGAAAGAAAAAATCTTGATTGTGGGAGCCGGCGATGCGGGAGAGCAGATATTAAGGAGTATTCTTTCTTCAAAAAGCAACCTGTACGCTCCGGTTGGATTTTTAGACGATAATCCTATAAAACAAGGCGTAACGATACATGGAGTCAGGGTTCTCGGGAAAATTTTTGATATGCAAAAAATTGTGGCTGATAAAGGAATAAAGCAATTGATTATTGCGCTCCCGGCAGCCGGCAGCAAAACAATAAAGAACGCAATTGAATTGGGAAGAAAATCAGGATTAAAAAAGATTAAGATTGCCCCGCATATAAATGAAATAATAAACGGAGAGGTTTCCTTTAAAAATCTTAAGGATGTTGATGCGGGAGATTTATTGTTCAGGGAGCAGATTATTTTAGACGCGGCGCAAATTGAAAACTTTATAAAAAACAAAATTGTTCTGATTACAGGAGCAGCGGGCTCCATAGGTTCTGAATTATCAAGGCAAATAGCTGGGCTCAGCCCTTTTTTACTTTTGCT
Source organism: bacterium (assembly GCA_043824525.1). Classification (GTDB taxonomy): domain Bacteria; phylum Patescibacteriota; class Minisyncoccia; order Minisyncoccales; family Staskawiczbacteraceae; genus XYD1-FULL-39-28. Next base: position 3,549 of record JBDRST010000055.1, on the reverse strand, counting down.
GCTGGACCAAGACGAGACAGGAATTTTTAATATTTCAAATGAATTAGAAAAAAAATTCCCTTATTTAAAAATTCATTCATTAATCGCAGACGTCACAGATAAAGAGAGAATAAACAGAATTTTTAAAGAATTCCTGCCAAAAATTATTTTCCACGCAGCAGCGTATAAGCACGTTCCTTTGATGGAAGAAAATCCCGATGAAGCAGTTAAAAATAATGTTTTTGGCGCTAAAATTTTAACAGAAGCAAGTTTTAACTCCGGCGTAGAAAAATTTATTTTTATTTCCACTGATAAGGCAGTCAATCCGACATCTGTAATGGGCGCCACAAAAAGAATTGGAGAAATGATTTGCCAGGCGGCCAATAAAAAAGGCGCGACTAAGTTTATATCCGTAAGGTTTGGAAATGTTTTAGACAGCAGGGGAAGCGTAATTCCCACATTTCGCGAGCAGATAAAAAAAAGAGAGGCAGTCACAATTACAGATCCCGGCATGAAAAGATATTTTATGTTGATTCCCGAAGCATGCCTTTTAGTTATGCAGTCAGGAGCTATGGGCAAAGGGGGAGAGGTGTTTGTTTTAGACATGGGACGGCCAATTAAAATTTTAGATTTAGCTAAAGAAATGATAAAATCATCCGGACTTGAACCAGATAAGGATATTGCCATTGTTTTTACCGGCAAAAGACCGGGCGAAAAATTATTTGAAGAAATTTTGACCGCAGAAGAAGGAACTGTCGCCACAAAAAACCAAAAAATTTTTATGGCAAAGTTATCTGATATTAATCCTTCTGATTTGGAAAAAAAACTGGACGAAATTAAATTAGCGGTTAACAGCAAAGAACAAGCAATCTTAAAAGAACTTTTGAAATCTGTGGTCCTTTTAAGCGGAATATTTTTGTGATAGGATAAGAATATAATTATGGATAGCTTTAAACATTATAAGAAATTTATTTTTATTGCCGGGCTTTTTTTTCTTGTTTTTAGCCAGAGCGTTTCTGCTGTTAATTTTTCAGATGTAATTAATTTTAATGTTGACAGTAATTTTGATGCTTCTGGCAGATTGCAAGTAACGGCAGTTTTAGTTAAAACTAGCCCAAGGGTTTATTTTTATATTGAAAAGCCGTGGTGGGATTCGCAATTGCAGTCTGAAAAAGATAGAACATTAAATAGTTTAGACGCCCTATCGTCTGAATTTGAAAATAATATCTATCCAACGCTAACTTCTGTCTTTGGTTCGGAATGGAAGCCAGGGGTTGATGGCGACGAACGGATCACGATATTGTTCCATGACATGAACTCAACAGAGGGCGGCTATTTTAGAACTACCGACGAATATATAAAATTGCAACTGCCGGGATCCAATGAAAGGGAGATGCTTTATCTGTCCCTTAAACTGCTTAACAGCCCAAAGGCAAAGGTTATTTTAGCCCATGAATTTGTGCACCTTATAACCTTCAATCAAAAAAATAAAATTTTTGGGGTGGAAGAAGAAGTCTGGCTTAATGAAGCAAGGGCGGATTACTCTTCAAACATTTTGGGATATGACAGCGAATATCAAGGGAGCAATTTGCAGGCAAGAGTGAAAGATTTTATTGAAAAGCCTTCAGATTCCATTACTGAATGGAAGGGGTCAAAGTATGACTACGCAAGCAGCAGTTTATTTACGCATTATATGGTGGATCATTTCGGAATTAACACCCTAATAGACTCCCTAAAATCAAAATACATTGGAATAGAAAGTATAAATTACGCCTTGGACAGGTCGGGATACAAGAAAAAGTTTTCGGAAATTTTTACTAACTGGACAGTAACTGTCGCCATTAACGACTGCTCGATAGATTTAAAATACTGTTATCTCAACAAAAATCTTAAAAACTTAAGGATAGTACCCGGACTTAATTTTTTGCCTTCTGCAGGAGATGTTTCTTTGTCAGTCAGCAATGTCACAAAAAATTGGGCAGGCAACTGGCAAAAGTTTATCGGAGGGAGCGGGGATTTCCAACTGAATTTTTCTGGCATAGCTGGATTGGACTTTCAGGTGCCGTATGTTATTGAGGATAAAATCGGAAATTATGCCGTAAAATTTTTAGCCCTTGATGAAAAAGAAAAAGGGAAAATTATCATTCCTAATTTCGGAACAGATTATAAATCCTTAGTTATTATCCCGTCTTTGCAAGCCAAGCTTTCCGGATTTGACGGAATGGAGCTGACTTATCCTTTCAGCTACGCCGTTGTTGTGAAGGGAGAAGTCGGCGTAGGGGACCAGGATTTAATACAACAGCTGCTGAATCAGATAGAATATTTGAAAAATAAAATTGCAGAGCTCCTGGCAAAACAGGGCAATCTCGGCGGTCAGAATTTTTGTGAGCAGTTAAACAATAATCTTTATTTTGGCATGTCTAATGATAACGTAAGATGCTTGCAGAAATTTTTGAAAAACCAGGGTCAGGATATCTACCCTGAAGGATTGGTAACAGGATATTTCGGAAATTTGACTGCGGCTGCCGTGACAAGGTTTCAAGAAAAATATGCGTCTGAAATTTTAAATCCGCTTGGCTTGCATTCTGGCACAGGTTTTGTTGGACCTTCTACAAGAGCTAAGATAAACCAATCACTGTAAATATCCACAGGGCCTGTATTGGCAAATATAATACAGGGAGGTATTATTAAGCAACAGGTCTAATACACGGTATAGGCCTGCGGCAAAATTTTAAAAGCATATTATTAGCAGAGAAAAAATATGAAACTCAAATATTTTTTAATTATAGCTATTTTAGTTGCAGCGTTTTTAGGTTTTGTGGCTACAACGCAAACTAATGCTCAGGGCTATACCGCGGCAGGTTGTCTGACGTTAAGCAGTGAGAGTGAACAAATAGCCTGCCTCCAAAATATAATTGCAGAAATTACAGCCCAAATACAGGCGCTTTTGGGAAGCCAGGGATGGTGCCACACTTTTAATACTAATTTAGGGTATGCAAATTCAGGCAACACAGAAGTAGGCTATTTGCATACAGCTTTAAACAAACAGGGTTTTTCTTATGCTCCAGACGCCGGCAACACTTATGCGGCGGGAACAGCTTCTGGAGTGTCTATGTTTCAGGAAAAATATGCTTCTGAAATTTTAGCCCCCTATGGATTGACTAAGGGAACAGGATTTACCGGGGTATCAACAAGAGCAAAATTAAACGCGCTTTATGCCTGTGGAGTAACGCCCCAGCAAACAAGATGCAATAGCAGTTATCAATGCGTAGTTGGCGGTTCAGGTGTCTCTTGTTCTTCAAATTCTGATTGCTCAGCCCCGCAGTCATTAATTGTTGTTACCTCTCCAAACAATGCAGCAACATGGACAAAAGGGAGCACATATACAGTAACATGGAGTTCTTCAAGCAATACAGGATATGTTTCTATTGCGTTAAAAGATGATACAAGGCAAAGCGCAGGGGCAATCTGGAGCGTTAATAATGTGGTTAATAGTGGATACTACTCTTTTATCCTTCCGTCTTTTTCAACAATAACACCTGGCAATAAATATAGAATTTGCGTGAGCCA
>JBDRST010000054.1:0-22733 GCA_043824525.1 bacterium | reverse complement strand
TTTATAATCTAAATTTATTTTTTCCATATTTTTAATTTTATTATCTGTATATAAATTAATATTATTTTTAAACCATTCTATATTTTTTACTAATCCTTCTTTTAAGCTGTATTTTGGCTGCCAGTTTAGCTTTTCTTTTATTTTTGAAATATCGGCTACCCAGCTTTTTGGCTCTGTCTGGGCTGGTGTTATTTGCCCGTATTTTGGTTTTATAGCCGAATTAGTAATTTTCTTAATTATATTAACCAGTTCGTCAATTGTAATCTGGACTCCAGTGCCAACATTAAATATTTCCCCGTTAACATCATTAGCATTCTTTATTATTGTCAAATAGGCCCCAATTATATCTTCAATAAAAACGAAATCTCTGACAAAGACCGGCGAGGATAAATTCAATTGGCTATTTTCTAAACAAAATTTTACGATAGTGGGAACAAGTCTTTCCTTTTCTTCAAAATAACCATAGGGGGCAGACAAACGGGCAGTGATAATCGGCAAATTTAATTTTTTTGCCATATATTGGCAATACATTGTGCTGGCTGCTTTTGTAATACCGTAAAGATTATTTGCTTCCAATAAATTATCTTCTTTCATCGGTTCATCTTTTGCTCCATATTCAGAAGTGCTACCCGTATTAATAAAACATTGAAATTTTATTTTACTGCAAGCATTTACTAAATTTATTGTTCCCAATAGATTAGTACCGATGGTCTCTTTTATGTCTTGCTGTTTTGCCTGAAAAACTCCATAGGCGGCAAAATGCAGGATGATATCAGGTTTTTGCTCGTTTATAAGCATTTCAATCTTATCATAATCTCTTAAATCGGCAATATGTATATTGATCTTATCTTTTATTTTATCAAGGCGCCAAAAATTTGCTTCTTCTCTCTCAACCACGATAACTTTATACCCTAAATCTAAAAATTTATAAACAAAATTAGCGCCGATAAACCCCGCGCCTCCTGTAATTAAAACTTTTTTATTTGTTATTGGCATATTGACATTCTTTCTTTTTTAATATATTATATTGATATTGGTTCTTTTCAGCAACAACCCCTGCACAAGGAGTCCTGCAATGGTGACAAAAGATGAAGTGTTGAGTATGATTCGAGAACTTTCTCAAGACGATCTCAAGGAAGTACTCGCTACCGGCATACTTCTCATTCAGAATCCAGAGAAAGGAATCGGCACCGCGTTGTTCGAATCTGTTTTTCATATTGTTCCTCAGCCGTGCGTTGAACTGGCAGTTGTGGATAAAATCGGAAATCCGACTAGGGTGCTTCTCACCCGCCGGGCGGCCGATGATCCAACTTACGCCGGTAAAATACACTGTCCCGGAACTTACATCCGCAAAGGAGAAACGACTCCTGTCGCTCTGGAACGCTGTGTGAGAAGGGAACTTGGAGTTGGACTCACTGATTACAGATTCGCCACACACTATAACAATCCCGTAAGCTGTGGCGGTGATGATCCAGGCGATGGCAGGAACCGCCATACAGTTGGACTGGTTCACTTAGTCCAATTGTCGGGCGAGCCCACAACACAAGTCGAAAGGAAATGGACGAACGCTATCCCGAGCGATCTCCTCCGCGGACATCAAGACTTTCTCAAAGCCACTCTTCCTGGGTGGGACAAAACCAACCAGCCATTGTTTGGGCCATTGTTTGGGTAAAACATGCCCAGACAAGGTATCCCTCAAAACAGGTAGGGGAAGGCACGTTCTCTGAACGTGCTTTTTTATTTAATTTTCAAGGTGATAATTTCTATACCAATCGAATGTTTTTTTAATGCCGTCTTCAAAGCTTGTTTCTGGCTTCCAGTCTAATCTTGTATTTGCTTTGGTCCAGTCAAGATATTGTTGCGGTATCTCGTTTTTGGCGATGTTTAATATTCTATAATTTATTTTTTCTGCCAATATTTGCTGAATTTTTTCTATGGCTTCCATCACGCTAAAAATATTTTTTGAGCCGAAATTAAAAGATTCTCCTGCAATCCCTTCTGTTTTTTGAGCTAATTTTATACAGCCGTCTACTATATCTTTTACATAAGTATATTCTCTTACCATTCCCCCGTTGCTTCTTATAAGAAATTCTTCTTTTTTTATAATTGATTCTAAAACTCCAGGAATAAGGCGCGAAAAATTAAGATCTCCGGGACCAAAAACATTGCTAAACCTTGAAATAATAATCGGGAGATTGTAGGTTTTAAAATAAGTTTGGCCGATTAAATCAGCCGATGATTTTGATACGTCATAAGGGTGGTCGCCTTTCAAGGGACTGGTTTCTTTATATGGCAATTCTTTAGACTTTCCATAGGCCTTGTCAGAAGAAACAACAATAATAGATTTTAATCCTCCTTTCAGCCTGCAAGCTTCTAAAATATTTGCAGTTCCCATAACATTTGTCTCTATGGTCTCTATGGGATTTTTATAGGCAGTGTCTACTATGGCTTGAGCCGCTAAATGAAAAACAATATCTATATTATATTTTGTTATTATGTCAAAAACTCTTTTAAAATCTTTGATGTCGCAATTGGCCAAAATTACTTTTTCTGATAATTTTTGGCTGTAAAAATAAGACCTCAGGTTTAAAGATCTATATGTGCAGATTATATTATGTGAATTATATTTTAATAACTCCTCAACAAGATGGCTGCCTATAAATCCGGCTGCGCCAGTTACTAAAATATTTGATTGTTTTAATTCTGCCATATTTTCCACTTTGGATCTTTTTCCCAAATGTCATTTAATACTAAAAAATCTCTATAGGTATCCATACCATACCAAAAACCTTCATGCTTATAAAGGGCTAGTTGTTTTTCAGGTATTAATCTTGCCAGAGCGTCCTCTATCATGTCACCCGGCTTTAAATAGTTAAAAAACTCTTTGTTAAAAACCATAAAACCTCCATTAACATAGTCATAAAGCAATGGTTTCTGGGCAAATTCAATAACCGTATTGTTCTCATCTGAATTTACAAATCCCCACTTTGAAGCTGGATGAACTCCTGTAATAGTTGCCAGCTTGCCATGGCTTTTGTGAAATTCAATTAATTTTTGAATATCTATGTCAGAAACCCCGTCTCCATAAGTTACCATAAATATATCGTCGTCTTGGATGTGCCTCTTTGTTTTTAACACTCTTTCTCCGTGAGGCGTTTCCAAGCCGGTATCAGCAAAAATTATGTTAAAATTATCTTCTTCTCCATTTTTTAAAAAATTGCTAATTTTTCCCTCGCTTGGATTAAAAGAAAAGTCACAATTATAATATTTCTGCCTCAAAAAATAATCTTTAATATAGTTTCCCTTATACCCTAATGCAAAAATAAAATCTTTACAACCATAATGGCTATAAATCTTCATAATGTGCCACAAAATCGGCTTCTCGCCTATTTCTACCATGGGTTTGGGCTTGAACTCGGTTTCTTCTTTTAACCTGGTGCCCATTCCGCCACAAAGTATAATAGTTTTGATTTTTTGATTATTGTTTTCCATATTTTTGTCTAATTGTTTTTTATTCCGCTTTTTATAATTGAAAAAGATTTATCTCCCTGATTGAAAAGCAAATCAATTGTTGAAAGATAAGGAACAAATTCGCCCCACAACTGAGGATATTTCGGATGTTGGAAGTCTTGAAAGGTAATTATAATATTTTCTTTTTCAAATAATGATTTATCTAAAATTTCCTCTGCGCCCTTGGCATCATACAAGTGATTAATGTCCTGCTTTTTACATAAATTCACCACTTTTTCTGTTTTTGCCATATTTTCATCTTTTAGGCCTAAATCTGATGAAAAAACAATTTTTGTGTTGATGCCTAAAATATTACAGATTAATTTAATTATTTCAATGTTTAGGTCTCTTAATAAAACGTGCTTCTTAGAATAAATCTTCTCAAAAAATGGCTTATAGTCCTGAAAATATGGCGCTTTTTTGTATGCCAGTTCTATGGTTTTGAAGTGCTTTTCTAAAGGATTATATCCTGCATATGATATTTTTATTTCTGAGATTGGGGTCTCTCTCGGCATTTTCTGTACAGGTATAGATAAAGAAATGACTCCATTGGCTGTTTTTATCCTGTTTCTCTGCTGCCACGATTTTCTTTCAAACTGGACATGGTCAAAGACAACAAAAATATCTGATGATGCAATCATTTCAAAGTATCCTAGCCAAGGCAAATAAGTTGGTTGTAATATTGTTCCTTTCATGCACTGCCTAATTTTTTCAAATCCATTAATATAATTTTTTCATTATTTAAAACTCTATCTAAAATATATGTCCTATAAAATACTTTTGGTCTATTCACTTTTTCTATGCCATCAAATATCTGCCTAAGCTTGGAGTCATTTTCAAGAAGCTTTAATGATTGTTCAGATAAGTTAATATTATTTTGCTTAAACGCATCATCAAAGACTAAACAATATTTATGCAAAAAATCATATCTGTCTTTGCTCAACCATCGTCTGAATTTTCTTCCTTCTTCCGTTCCGCTATCAAGGCAGGCATCTTCATAATCTTTTAAACTATTGGGTAATGCTACCCCCATCTCATTTTCTATGTATGAGTTTAAAGCAGTAAAAGGTAAAGGCAGGTATAAACAAGTAAGACCTCTAATATACGGGTTAATTTTTTTAAACTCCATCATAAGTTCAATATTAAGCCTTAAATCTTCGTCTGTTTCTGTCGGCAATCCAACTATGAAACTGTGATTTGTAGTTATATTTTTATCAAACAATTTTTTATTCACATTGTAGGTTTTGCTTAAATCAAGGCTCTTATTCAATAATTTAAGCAATCTAGGAGAAGCAGATTCAATAGCATAAATAACAGTTTGGACAAGACCATCCATGGCATCTATTATTTCATCGTCAAGAAGATTATTCATATGCGCTATACATTGTTCAATATAAAAATTACGCTCCCTCATGTAGCTGAAAATTTTTAATGCTCTATCTTTTTTTACTAAAAAGTTGTCATCTCCAAAACTATAAACCCTGGTTTTTGTTAAATTATAAATGCTTTCAATCTCGGCTATAACGTGTTCTGCTGTTCTGTAACGCCAACGGAGAGCTTTATCTGCAATTTCTTCATCAACAGAACGATGATAGCAAAAACTGCAATTAAAAGGACACCCTTTGCTAGTCATAATCCTAAAATAATAAGGTATTTGTTTTTGATTACAATTTTTTCCAAATAGGTCCCACTTGGGAATTGGAAAATTATCTAGATTATTTTCTAAAAACCTTGGAGCGTTATTGATGACAGCACCCCCTTCTTTATAAGAAAGTCCTTTAATATCCTTTAGAGAACCTTTTCCTTCCAAAGATTGGACTAGTTCAAATAAAGTATATTCCCCTTCATATCTTATTATAAAATCAACATCATATTCTTTTAATATCCTTTCAGAAAATAATGAAGCCATCACTCCTCCCAAACATATTGGCAAAGAAGGATTAATTTCTTTTATTTTTTGGGCTATTTCCTTAGTATTTTTCATAAACTCTCCTATAAATATAGTAAGTCCTACTAGAGAATAATCGCCTCTCCTAATTTTATCCCAATCTATTTCTTCAATCGCAGTGTCAACAATATCGCATTTATAACCCTTTTCCGAAAGAAAAGAAGCTAAATCTAAAAGTCCGATAGGAGGATTATATCTTGGCACTACATTAGAGGTTTTTAATCTTTTATACGATGGAGAGATTAACAATATTTTTTTCATATAAATATTTGTGACGGTTTTTATTTTGAAATAAAATATTCTATATTTTTAATATCATTTTCAAGGCTATTTTTTCCTTTTGGCGTTTCAAACACCAAATATATGTCTTTTTTTTCTGCCAATCCGAGTAATGTCTCTTTAATCCACTTAATATCAAACTCGCCGTCAAACAAATCCCTGTGGTCTTCTTTCCCGCCTAATTTACCATTGCATATATGAAAATAACAAGGATTCAAATTAAAAATCAGCTTTTCAATAAATTTTTTATAATCTATATTTTGATTTGTGGCACTGTTTATAGCATGTCCAAAATCCAAACAAAAATTAAATCCGCAATTTCTAATAAATTTTAATTGCGCATAATTATGGGCAAAACAGGTTTCACCTTCTAAACCGAATTTTGGCATATTTTCAATTAAAATCCTCGGGTCATTGATTTTTTTGATATTTTCTTTGAAAAGTTTTTCTGAATCCCCAGCTTCTGCGTGAACTACTATAAATTTGCTTTTTAAAAAGTCTGCTGTTTTTATAATCTGATTTTTAAAAAACTCCACTTTTGAATTATCTAATTTAAAAACATCAAAACCGTGCTCCATATGAGTGGCATGAATAGTTGTCGGTATATTTTTAAAAATGTTTAAAATACTATTTTGACCTAACGTAAAAGAATCGGGGACGATATATATTTCTATAAAATCAATCTGCCCCTTTTTTAATAATTCAATAGCCTCTCTAAATAAACTGCTATCTGTAGACCAAAGTTTCAAACCGTATTTTATTTTATGTTTTTTGTTTGACATTTTTATTAATACTCGCTATTTTAGGATTTTTATCTAAATATTTAATTATTTCTTCTGCGGTGAAATTTTCTCTTGGCTTGAAATAATCAAATATCTTTTTTATTAAAACAAAATCAAGTTCTTCATCTATGCAAAGCCGATAATCCGGCCTATAAAGTTTTTTAGGAGCCACATAATATTTAATTTTAAATATTTCCGGATGTTCTAACATAAAAGTTGTAATATGCTCTTTATTATAATTTTTATTGGTTAAACTTGCTGTTTTTTTTAGACATCTTGTAAAAAATATATCCACATCAAACCCGCGAGGATGACCTTTACGCTTTGCATCATTTAAAAGATAGTCGTATTTTTCCTTCTCAAAAATATTTAACATTTCATCTATTATTTCGGGCGCAATTAAAGGACAATCAGCAGTAATCCTTATGATTATATCTGCTTTTACTTTTTTTGCAGCTTTTAAATAACGGCTTAAAACATTTTTTTCGCTTCCTCTCACGCAAATTATATTTAATTTTTTGGCCAGGTCTGCTAAAATATCATTTTGAGAATTATCTGGAATAGCTAAAACTATTTTATCTAAATTTTTAGAAAGCTTTACTCTGCCAACCGCGTGTTCTAATATTGGTTTTCCATTGATTTCCTTTAAAACTTTTCTTGGCAACCGGCAGGATCCCACCCTTGCTTGGATAATAGCTGTTTTCATATCAAATTAAGGCTCATAGGAGTGCCTCTTTTTATATTTTTTTTAGCCTTTCTCCCAATAATTTCCGGTAAAAATTTAGGAGCAAGTCCGTATCCTGGACGGATGGAACGAATATTGTTTTTAGTAAACTGCTGGCCTGCCTTAATATTTTCAACGGCAAATAAAGACCTTCTGCCCATAATATTTACTTTTTCACTTTTAATCTGTCCGTATTGAATTTTACCGATAGATTTTTCTGTTTCTCTTACGCGCTTAATTAATTGTCTTAGCTCATCGGGCTCAATGGAAAAAGAGCTATCAAATCCGCCGCTAGCTCTGCTTAATGTAAAATGTTTTTCAATTATTGAAGCGCCCAAAGCCACTGAAGCTATGGCTGCTGAATTTGAAATGCTGTGATCTGATAAGCCTGTGACAATCTTAAATCTTTTTTTAATATCCAAAATAGTAAGCAAGTTCATGTCTTCTGGCTTAGCTGGGTAAGAGCTTGTACAATGCAAAAGTGCTATTTTAGAAGCGCCATTTTTTTTCAAAACTGAAATAGCCATTTTTGTTTCTTCTAAAGATGCCATCCCTTTTGATATAATAACCGGCTTTTTTGTGCTGGCAACTTTTTTAAGGAATTCAATATCTGTAATTTCAAAAGATGCAATCTTATAAGCCGGGGTGTTCATTTTTTCTAAAAAATCAACTGATGTTTTGTCGTAAGCAGTGGAAAAAAGAATAACGCCATAGCTTTTGGCTATTTTATCCAATTCGGCATACCAGTCCCACGGCATATATGCTTTTTTATACAGACCATAAAGCGTTTTTCCGTTCCACGCAGGGTTGTTGCCTTTAATCAAAAACCATTTACCAGAGGAATTTATTGTTAGCGTATCTGGATTATAAGTCTGCAATTTAATTGCATCTGCTCCGCATTCGCAAGCGGCTTTAACTATTTTTTTAGCTCTTTTAAAATCCTGGTTATGGTTAGATGACATTTCGGCAATAACAAAAACCGGTTTTCCAAAACCTATTTCTCTACTGCCGATTTTGAAATTATATTCTTTACTCATGCTTTCAATTATTTTTTTACTTTAATTATCCAATCAGAATTTTTCTTTTTTAAATTAAAAAACGTAGTCTCTGTTTTTTCGATTGTTTTTTCTTTGAATTTTCCAAAAATTTTGTTTATATCTTTTTTATCTAAAAAATACATCACCATGCCTTTTTCATTCGTGTCTTCAGCGTCTAAAATAAATGTATTTTTCTCTATTTTTTTGCCTATGCCAAATCTATAATCATCAACTGTTCTGGTAAAAATAAACGCTTTGCCGCCTTTTTTTAAAATTCTATACAGTTCATCAATCGCTTTTTGATAGCCTTGGCCGGTATTATAATAAAAAACGCCAAAAGAAATTACTCCGTCAAAAAAATTATTTTCAAACGGCTGGTTTTCCATGCTGGCGTTTTTTAACACGGCCTTTAAATTATTTTTCTTAAACCTTTTTCTTACAATCTTTAAACCCGAATTTGAAATATCGGTGGCATAAGTTTGAAAACCTTCTTTGGCCAAAAGAATAGTATTAGAACCCGCGCCACAACCTAAATCTAATATTTTTAATTGGCTTCTTTCTTTTAAATCCATGGGGAATTGAGTCAATATAAACCTTACCACGTGCTCACTTGGATATTTTGGTTGGAATCTTTGATTTAAATGCAAATCCTCCCATTTATTTTTCATTTTTGTATCTTTAGTTATGTTTAGGTTGTAAGCCATAAGTTTTTTTATTTTGTAATTTAAATTTTTTAGCAATTAAAACTCTTGTTAATTCAAAAGCTCCAAAAGAAACGGCTACATAAAATAAATTTCCCAATAAAGTATTTCTAAAAAACGGCAGGGCCATAAAATAGCATTGAATTAATCCAGAAAAAGTTTTGGCATACCAAGGAGCAAAAGCCCAGACAGCAAAATTTGTCAATAAAAAAAAGACGAGGGCAACAAGGCAGGAACTTCCTAAGATTGTGTACCATTTTTTATTTTTCTTCAGCCAAAATCCAACTACAACGCAAAGAAGAAAACTGCCATAAACAACAGTCATTAGTTTTACATCATAAAAACCGATGAATGCGTCTGAAATTGCCATTGCCGCTATTGGCAAAACAAGAGCTATTTTTTTTGAAAAATAAACAGCTCCGAATAAAGCTATGGCGGCTACAGGAGAAAAGTTTGGGGGATGGGGCAAAACTCTTAAAACGACTGCTGTTAAAATAAAAAGCAGGGCGATTAAAAATTCTATGTTTTTTCCTTTTTTAGAAATTTCCATAAATTTAATGTTTAATAATTTTAAAATGACGATTTTTCAAATTTAAATTCGACTTGGTCTCCCGGTTTTAATTCATTTTTATCAGCTGAAATCATGGGCAATTCCCCGTTAACATAATACATCCAATATTTACCGTCTTCTCCGCCCTCTTTTTCACCAATACCCTCAACCATAATTCCGATGTCATAGGTTTTAGTTTTTAAATTAAAGCCCAGTTCTTCTGACTTGTTTTTTAACAAATCAAAAGCTGTCATGCCTCCATAAAATTCGACTTTTAAAACCTGTGGCTCTTTCTCTCCGTCGTTGATAGTTAAAGATACTTCCTTTTCTGCCTGTTCCTGATAGCTATCGGTTTCTTTTAAAACTGGCTGCCCAAAATTATTAGATAGCATCAGCCAGCCACCGACAACAACAATTATTGCTACTCCAATTAAGATAAAAATACTCTTTTTTGCGCTCATATGTTTATATTTTATTAATTAATATTTTTTTAACTGAATTAATAACGTATTGAACCTCTTTGTTTGTCATTTTGGGAAACAAAGGCAAGGTAATTGCTCTTTTATAATAATTTTCAGCTATTGGAAAATTTCCTTTTTTATATCCAAATTTCTTTTTATAAAAAGGATGCAGGTGCAAAGGCATATAATGGACTTGAACGCCAATTCCTTGTTTTTGTAAATCATCAAATATTTTTTTCCTATTTCCTTTTTTAATTTGAATAGGATATATATGCCAAGCTGATTTTACGTTATCTTTTTCTGCTGGTAATATAATTTCTTTGATATTTTTGAAGGCTTTATTATATTTGGCGGCAATTTCTCTCCTTCTTTTCAAAAATTTACCTATTTTCTTTAACTGGCTCAAGCCCAAAGCGCATTGGAAATCGGTAATTCGGTAATTAAAGGCTGGCTCTTCTATTTCGTAATACCATTTTCCCTTCTGTGGTTTTTTTACTATTCCGTGATGCCTGAAAATTTTAAGCTTTTCGCAAAAATTTTTATTATTAGTCAGCGCCATTCCGCCCTCTCCTGTTGTAATATGTTTTACAGGATGAAAACTCAAAATTGTCATATCAGCAAAACTGCCAATTTTCCTCGCCTCGCCGTAGCCTTTGGCGGAGGCGGGTTTCCACTCTGCCCCCAATGCATGACAAGCATCTTCAATAACCAGTAATTTATGCTTTCTGGCAATCTTTAAAATTCTGTCATAGTCGCACGGATGACCAGCAAAATCAACTGGCACTATTGCTTTAGTTTTTGAGGTTATTTTTTCTTTAATTTTTTCGGGATCAATATTTAAAGTGTCCTCTTGGATATCAACAAAAACCGGTTTAGCTCCCAAAACAACAAACATATTGCCGGTAGCTGCAAAAGTTAAAGGCGTGGTAATTACTTCATCTCCTGCTTTTATTCCTGCAACGCTATAAGCTGAATGAAGAGCTGACGTGCCAGAAGAAAACGCAACGCCATACTTTGCTCCGCAATACTTGGCCATTGCTTTTTCAAACTCCTCAATTTTCGGACCCTGTGTTAACCAATCGCTTTTTAAAACTTTAACAACTTCTTTAATATCTTTATCGTCCACCCACTGATGCCCGTATGGAATTATTGATTTTTTAACCATTTTATCGAGATGGTTGCAAAATTAAATCTATTACGATTTTGTCTTTTTGCCTCAGACTTCGTTGCTCTTCGCAAAACGACTCTCGCCGTAGTTCTACTACGGCTCAACCCGTTTTGCTCGATCTCCTCGTCTGAAACAAAAATTCTAAAATCTCATAACGAATTACTTTTGCAACCATCTCGTTGTTTTATTAATGCCTTCTTCCAAACTTACTGAAGGCTTCCAATTTAAAAGCTTTTCTGCCTTGCTTGAGTCAGCTGACATATTTGTTATTTCAGCCTGTGGATGGTGGTGTTTAATAAATTTTATCTCTGCTTTATTGTCAGCTATCTTTTCTGCTAAATCCTTTATTTTTATTTCTGTTCCGGAACCAGCATTAAAAATCTGCCCTATTGCTTTATCAGAAAAACAAGCCTTGGCAACAAATTCAGCGCAATCCTCTATATAAAAGAAATCTCTCCCTTGATTTCCGTCTCCAAAAACTTCGACTGGTTCTCCTTTGAGCTTCTTATTTATAAATATGCTCATTACCCCGCCCTCAGAATCGCTTCTTTGAAAAGGACCGTAAATGCTAAAGGGCCTTAAAATAACAACTGGCAAACTATATGTTCTGAAATAAGACATTATAAGGTTTTCACTATTGATTTTGTTTGCCGCATACGGACATGAAGCAAAAACAGGGTGTTGTTCTGTCATTTTTTGGCCCGCCTCAGCTGTCTTGTAAACTAAAGCAGAACTTGCAAAAACCATTTTTACTTTGTGTTTTCGGCATTCTTCAAGAGCGTTAAAGGTGCCGATGCAATTATTATTAAAGTTTTTTTCCGGATTATCAATACTCTCTTGCACGCTTATTGCTGCGGCAAAATGAATGCATATATCAAAATTGTTTTCAAAAAGTTTAGAAAGCAATTGTTTATCTTTTATATCTACTATCGCAAAATCCTCTAATTTATCTCTAAATTCCTCAATATTTTTTTCAGAGCCGTTTGAAAGATTATCTAAAACCCAAACCTTATGCCCTTTTTCAAGAAGATTTTTTGAAACCCAGCGGCCCATAAACCCCGCGCCGCCCGTTACTAAAATATTTTTAACCTTTGTATCCATAATCCCACCAATTTACGGGTAAATTATATTGTTGCATTTTATCCTGGACGGCTTTAAATGCTCTTTTTTTAAATTCTTCAATTTCCGGGGCTGTAACATCATAAGGCTCGCCGACGCTTGTATTACAATCGTAAAGCTCCCAGTTTTTATGGAATATCTTATACCTGAATTTTTCGGGATTTCTGAATATCTCTGTCCCGGGGTTAGGAGCCAATAAGTTAAACTCTGCTCTTGAGTTTTCAACAATCAATTTAAACGGCATTATTGAAAGAAGCTCCTTAAAATTTTTCCTTACTACCGTAAATGTGGCATCACAGCACTTTAAAGCAATATCCAGCGTCTGTTCCAGCGTCTGCTTTGTTTCTCCCGGAAGCCCTAAAATAAATCCTGCGTGGAAAAGCATTTCATTCCTTAAAAACATTTCAGCGATCTCCAAAATTTTAGACACGGTAACGGCGCGCTTGTTAAAATTAAGAACATCATCTGAACCCGATTCCATTCCTATGTAAAGATTGGTGCAACCTGCTTCTTTTAATTTAACAAGAATATCATCGGTAATGCCGTCCGGCCTGGTGGCAGCCCGAAACTGCCCGACTTTCTTGCTTTTTATTAATTCTAAAACTTGTTTCGTGCGCTTCGGGTACAAGCCCATAAATTCATCCTCGTACCTTATCTCAAGTTTTGGATTTAATGAAAGAGCAAGCTCTAATTCTTCAGATATTTTATCTGCGGGGCGGCAACGGATTCCCTTCCCGTGCACTGACGGCAGTTCGCAAAACGTGCAATTATGGGGGCAGCCTCTAGTACACATTAAAACAACATAAGCGTATTTTTTCATATCAAGCATGTCATATGCGGGCACGGGAATCTCTTCCGGATTTAGCAAGGGGCCTGCCGGATTATCAATAATTTCTCCGTTTTCCCTGTAGCTGATGCCCTGTATCTGGGAAAGGGGTTTGCCTTCAGCAAGTTCAAGCAGCGGTCGCTCTCCTTCTCCCCTGACAACAATATCTATCCACGGGCACTCGTTCAAAGTTTCGTGCGCCATAAATGTAACATGCACTCCTCCAATAACTACTTTTGCATTCGGGGATGCCTCCTTTGCCGCTTTAGCTATTTTTGTTGCAGGAATATATGATATCGTTGTTGATGTTACTCCGATTACCTGAGGATTATGTTCTTCCACATAATATTTTACGAACTGCTGTATTTCATTTATTGAACGGGAAAGAAGTGAGGGCCTTTCATACTGCATTTGTTTTGTATCTAAAACATCTACATTTGCTCCTGCCTTTCTTAAATACGCCGCTATGTACATTAAACCTTTCGGCGGAAACTGAGTCAGCCAGTTTATATCCCAGGGCCTTTCTGGAAACGGAGGATCAATTAGTAAAATATTCAGCATAAATCTGTTTCTGCTTCTAATAAATTATTTATTTCTTCTTTAGACATATGAAAACCCATATTTGAAGCAATAACAGGGTTTTCAACCGGCTTTGTATTTTCATATTTATTTCTGATATTTAAATAATCAATCATTGGAAATATAATATATAAGTTGTCTGTTTCTATTGCACGGGAAAGCTCCTCGTCTGACATTATTTCCTCATGTATTTTCTCGCCTTCCGCTTTTCCTGTAATAATTATTTCCACCTCTCTGCCGTTAGCATATCTGCTGATCATTGAATTTGCCAAATCAGTTATTTTTAATGTTTTCATTTTCCAAACGAACGTTTCCCCTCCTTTCATAATTTTGATGGCCGTGCAAATCAGACTTATTGCTTTACCCATTGTAATCACAAAACGGGTCATATTTTCATCGGTAATCCTAATTGGCTCGTTGTTTAGAATCTGTTTTTTAAAAAGCGGGACAACAGAACCGTTAGAACCTACCACATTTCCAAAACGCACGGAGGCAAATAATGTTCTTTTATCTCCTTTATAATAGTTTGCTGAAGAAACAAGCTTTTCCCCTATAAGTTTAGTCATGCCCATTACGCTCAAAGGGTGTGCTGCTTTATCGGTACTGGTAAAAATGACTCTTTCAACATTTTCGTTCCTGGCGCAATCTATAACGTTCTGTAACCCCTCTATGTTTGTCTTGGTTGCTTCAAAAGGATTGTACTCGCAGGCATATACGTGTTTCATCGCAGCCAAATGAATAACAATGTCAATTCCTTCCATTGCAAGCCTTACCCTGTTTAAATCTCTCACGTCCCCAATCAAATAACGCAGCCTTTTTTCTCCAACAAAATTATTCTTTAATTTGTATATTTCATTTTCCGACAAATCAAAAACGCGAATCGTATTAACGTCGTATTTCAAAAGCTCTTTTATTAACGCGTTGCCAACCGACCCCGCCCCGCCCGTTATCAATATTCTTTTATTATCAAAACACATATTAAAAATTAAAAAAAGAGATTACCATTTTTTGATAGTCTCTTTTGTTTTGTTCCTTATTTTTCTGTAAGTCCCTACAACTTTTGATTCAAGAGAAGGAGAAACCAGTCTTAAAATTTCGTGACCCCAAATCCTGTGCTGACCTGAAACCTTATAGGCCTTTATAATCCCGCTTTTTAACATTCTCTTCATCGTGCTTTCTGAAATTTTCAAAAAGTCCCGGGTTTCCTTCGGGGTATAAATTTTTTCTGGTTTTATTTCTTCTACCATATTATATAATACTAAACCCCCATTGAAAGGGTGTCAAGGGGGGTCAAAAAGTGTCAGATTATATTTATTAGAAGGGACCTGCTGTATTTTTTAACAGCCACGAAGAGCTTTGCACCTTGTCGCCTCCGACATTATCTACCATTTTTATATTAAATTTTTCACAAACTTTTGTTTCGGGGATATTTCCCGTATTCCTATCTCCCCCGTTCGCGAAATAAAGCTCTGTATCGGGGTGTATTTCTGCTATTGCTTTTAAGCTTTCGCAAACCGAACGGTCTTTATCAATTGATAAAAAAACTTCATCAACATATTTTATTGCTTTAACTATTTCAACACGCTCCGATTCTGCCATAAAAGGAGTGCTGCCCTTAACCTTTATCTGTTCGTCGTTGTTTACTATTGCAACCAAAAGGTCGCCTATTTTTTTGGCTTCCCTCATATAATTTATATGGCCAATATGAATTGGATTGAAATATCCGCTAGTTATTATAATTTTTTTCATATAATAATTTGCTCTTTTTGATTAGTTTTTGTATATTGAATATGCATCAATATACTTAATTTTTATCATAAAACAGTATGAAAAACAATATTGAAACGGCCATAAATAATAAATTTATTTTTTGGGGAGTTTGCTTTATTCTATTTTTGCCGATAATCGTTCTTCCCCCTACCTTTAACCCATCTGACTGGAGCAGGGCGCTTTTATTCAGAACCACCCTAACCGTTTTAATCTCTTTTTTGTTTTTTAAATATTTTTACAAAAAAGAGATTTCCCTATCCCTCCCTAAAATAAAAAATATTGCCTATGCGCCGTTTTGGGCTCTTTTGGGATTTGTAATAACTTTAATCATATCAACAATATTTTCAGAGGATATCAGATATAGTATTTTTGGTTCTCCGGTTAGAGCCGGCGGACTTTTGAATTTTTTGTTTCTCTTTATCTTTGCTGTTTTTTTAGCTTTATTTATCAAGGAAAAGGACTGGGAAAAATTATTCAAAATAAATTTTTTGGTTGGATTTTTTGCTTCTTTTCTGGCAGTTATCCAATATTTTAATCTTATGGGCCGGGTTTTTATTGCTTCTGAATCAGGGCATACTCCTTCTTTTTTGGGCAATTCCACTTTTTTGGCAATCTATATGCTTTTTTTGAGTTTTTTGTCTTTATCTTTTTTAATCAAGGAAAGAGATAAAAAGAAAAAAATATTTTATGCAGGATTATTGATTTTATTCCTTTTTACTATTTTAATCTCAGGAGCCAGGGCGGTCTATCTTGGTGTTTTTATTGGATTTTTCTATTTCTTTTTATTTTTTCCAATCAAATCTGATTCTGCTAAAACCAGTAAAAAATTGCAGATTGCAAAAATTATAATCGTTGCTCTTTCGGTTTTAATGGTCCTTATTGTTATCTACGCAAACATCTACCCAAAATTTCCCTCCTTTGTTGAAAATAATACAGGATTATCATATTTTGTCCACAATAGGCTCTCTATAAAAATAGTGCTTAAAGATTTGTTGGGGGCTCGTCTTTCTGCTTGGAAAATTGCTGTAAGCGCAATACAAGAAAAGCCGATTTTTGGATGGGGGCCGGAAAATTTTCAAATTGGCTTTGAAAAATATTATGATCCAGCATTGCCTCAAATGAGCCGGCTTTGGTGGGATAAAGCCCATAATATTATTTTAGATACGGCTGTAGCCACGGGCATAATATCTTTGCTGTTTTACCTTATTTTTTGGATTTCTCTTTTTTGGCGCCTGCAAGAACTTAAACACCATCAGGGCATAAAGGCACACTGGCTCCAAGCAATGTTTATTGGATACTTAGTTGTGCTTTTATTTAATTTTGACAATTTTTCAACTTATCTTATTTCTTTCTTTTTTATAGGTTATTGTTTTTATTTAATATCTGAATCTAAAGAAAAAATTGAGATACTGCCCGGAGAAAAAAATATTTTGCAAAAAAAACCAGTTGCCGCATTTTTGCTTATAATTGTTTTGCTTTTTCTTTGGTTCTGGAACATAAAACCTTTATATATAAATGGAGAAATTATTTACGCCGATAATTTATCTGGCATAAAAAAGTGCGAGAAATCAATTTCCATAATGGAAAACCTCTGGAAAAAATCAGGCATTTTGAGCGCTTATGCCGGCTTAAAATATTCTGATATTGTTAAAAGATGCGCTTTACCAGAAAACGAAATAGCTTATTCAAAAAAAGCTTTGGAGGCTTTAGAAGTTAGCGCTAAAATACAGCCAAAATACACAAGAACTTGGTCATTTATGGGCAGTTTTACCAATGTTTTGGCAGCCAGAGAAAAAAATCCGGAAAATAAAAATAAATTAACATTGGAAGCAAGAGATTACTTAAATAATGCTTTGAGATTGAGCCCAAAACGTTCTGAAATTATGATAGAAATGGAAAAAAATTATCTGGTAGAGCAAAATTATAAAGGAATGAAAAATGTTGGCGAAAACTGCATAAAAATAGACCCGAATCGCGGAGAATGCTATTGGTACTTGGGCATTGCAGAAATATTTTTGGGCGATGAAATTAACGGTAAAAAGCACATTCAAGATTCCAAAGATAAAAATAATATTCCATTCAGCCCCGCTTATATACAGCTTGGCGTTGCCTATTTAAGCCAAAAAAACTATGTGGCTGCAACTGACGCTTATTATTTGGCTTCTTTCAATGATAAAGAAAATGCCAACTACCATGCTGTCTTAGCTTTTTTATACAAACAAATAGGCAAATATCCGGAAGCGAGCACAGAGGCGCTCAGGGTTTTTGAACTGCAACCTGATAACGAAGAGGTAATTGATTTTATCCAGGAATTACTCGGACTGGCTCCAAATGATCCAAAAATGCATCAATCTATGGTTTATATTTATAAACAAACAGGCCAAGAAGATAAAGCAAAACAGGAACTTTTAATAATCAAAAACATCTATCTCCAATTAATAACAACGCATCCAAATGTGCCTGAATATCATTATAATTTAGCCAACATTTATAAAGAATTGCAGGATTATGAAAAAGCATATCAAGAAGCTCTGCTGGCAGAAAGAATAGACCCGAATTACCAAAGCGAAGTACCAAATTTCATGCAATCTCTGCCGGGAGATTATTGGAGAAAATACCAAAATCAATAATTTATGAGAATAGAAAAATTAATCAAGTTAAAAATTAGAGAAATACCTGATTGGCCAAAACCAGGAATAAATTTTAAAGACATCACTCCCCTATTAGAAGATAAGGAGTCTTTTTCAAAAATAATTGATGAATTATGCAGGTCATATCAAAATAAAAAAATTGATAAAATTGTCGGCATAGACGCAAGGGGATTTCTTTTGGCTTCTGCTATGGCTTATAAATTAAAAACAGGAATTGCTATTGCCAGAAAACAGGGAAAGCTTCCCTCAAAAACAATTTCCAAAAAATATGCATTAGAGTACGGAAGCAATACCATTGAAATGCACGAAAATTCTATTTTGCCCGGAGAAAAAGTTTTAATGGTTGACGATGTTTTAGCTACCGGCGGCACAATGAAAGCAGCTGTTGATTTAGTAAAGGAGTTAAAAGGAAAAATAATAGGCGTTGATTTTCTGATTGAATTAACTTATTTAAAAGGAAGAAAAATCCTTAAAGGGCAAAAAATAAGGTCTTTAATAAAATATGCATCAGCTGGAAAACAAAAATTGCAAAAAAAACTGGCTGAAATTGGAATAATCGGCGGTTCTGGTTTTTATGAATTTTTTGGAAAAGGTTCAACCCGCCTTCGCTCCGCTTCGCCAAAGCTCCAGCGAGGCGAGCAAGGCTTCGGCGAGGCAAGGGAAATTAACATTGAAACAGAGTTTGGCAAGCCGTCAGACAAAATCACGATAGGAAATGTTTTTGGAAAAAAAGTTGCTTTTTTGCCAAGGCATGGCAAAAACCACCAAATCCCCCCTCATAAAATAAACTACAAGGCAAATATTAGCGCTCTAAAACAGATCGGGGTTGAAAGAATAATCGCTCCTTCAGCCGTTGGTTCGTTAAAAAAAAGCATAAAGCCGGGCGATTTTGTAATTTGCGACCAATTTATAGACAGAACAAAAAAACGGGACGACACTTTTTTTGACGGGCCAAGAGTGGCGCACATTGAAAGCGCCTATCCATATTGCCATGAATTAAGAAAGGTTGCAGTAAAGCAAGCCAAAAAATTAAAACTAAAAATCCATTCAAAAGGAACTGTTGCTGTAATTGAGGGCCCTAAATTTTCTACTGTGGCAGAAAGCCTTTCATATTCTAAAATGGGATGTGATGTAATAAATATGACGCAATACCCAGAAGTGATTCTTGCCTTGGAAGCAGGAATCTGCTATCTGAATATTTCTTTGGTAACTGATTATGATGTTGGTATATACACAAAAAACAAAATAAAACCGGTTTCTATTGAACAGGTGCTGGCTAACTTTAATAAGAATAACGATAAATTAAAGAATCTAATATCAGAAATCATCAAACATATTCCTGTAGATAGAAAATGCGAGTGTAAAATAAAATCCGAGAGGGCGTTCATATAACCTATAATAATCAGTGAAAATCAGTAAACTAAAACTGCCCATTTCTGGGCAGTTTTAGTTTTATCCTCGCAACTTTGTCACAAGCAAAGTGAGGATTCGTTTCAGAAAATTATCTTGCCCAGGTCTCAGATGACAATGAGTCTAACAGCAAGTAGCCGTTTGACCAGTCGCCAGTTCCACTTGCATCTTTTACTCCTGTATGGGCAATAGCTGAATTGTCAGACCAGATAAAGTCTGCTTCTTCAGCAGAGGCTGTTGAAGTTGATGCAGTATACAATCCGAGTATGCCAGTACCGCCATTTGAGTTCAGATAATTGTATGTTGCTGTCTGGGCTGAAGTATCTGGGCTGAATGACAATGAAACGCTGTCATGGGTTGTGTCAGCAGCTCCAAGCATTACGAAGCCCTGTGGCGTGCCTCTGATAGTATATTCGGTAGACAATCCAGCTTGAATTGTATCCTCTGTGGTACCATCCCAAACAACAATAATCCTGTTGTTGGCTTCTGATACTCCGTCTGTGCCTTCAACTGAATATCCAGCGTCTTCCTCTAAAATACTTACAGAGCTTGTTATATCAACTCCATCTTTCAAGAGTTTCAACGACTCTAATTCAAGGACATCAGCTGTTACAGCGTCAGACCATCCAAGAGTAAGCTTAAACTGCTTGACACTGATATCGCCTTGCGTAGGAGCAGTTACTTTAAACTTATACAAGTCCATAACTGAACCATTGGCAATCTTATAGCCTGAATCGTCTAAATCAATCTTTGAGAAAGTTGGAACTGCCCTGTAAACAAGGGTTGTCTTCGCAGCATAAGTAAGAGAGGTATCCTCAGTTACTGTTCCATTAGGATCTTGGCGTTTTACATAGGTCAAAGTAGGCACTACGTCAACATTTGATGTTCCTGCATCAGATGAAGGAATTGAAAGGTTGTAAACCAGCGTCAATGTCTTTGATGTGCTGGCGGGAACCACTACATTCAAACCAGTGAAATTAAAGTAATCGCTGGCTGAATCGTAAGGAGTAGTTGCCAATACTGTAGAACCATCCTTTAATACAGCTGATACAATTGCTCCAGATATCGCATCACTGGTAGCTGAAAATCTCATTTCAGTCACAGTGTATTGCTGATAAGAAGACGTTAATTTGTATCTAGCTACTTCAACTGCCTGGTTTCCAGAAACTGCCTGGTTTTGAGGCGTTCCGGCGAAAGCTTCGACAAATGCGCCCGAGGTATAAACAATTGACTGTCCAGTTACTGTAGAAGAGTTTGCCGCTACTGCTGAACTGACAGTTGTGCCTGTAGTTTTTACTGTAACTGATTGTGTCAAACCGTCTGCAGAAGATGAAACATCTCCATATACCATTATGTCAATTGTCTGGCCGACTGGCAATGCGTAGTTAACTGACCAATCATTGCTGGCTGTTGTAATGCTTGGCTTTGTGCTGGTGGTCTGCGTTCCGTATACAACATACAAATTGCTTGTGAATCCGCTAACTTCGTCAAGAGTAACGTTAATATTTGTTATATTAACGGCCTCCGTTGTGTTAGCTGTCAATGTAAAGTGAGCTAATTTGTAAGCAGTTACCGGAGCAACAGTTGTCTGAGCTGTGTAAGCTGTGTAATTTGACAGAACCACAGAACCCTGAGCAACAGTTACGGTATTACCATCAGCGTTTGCTGAAGGTACGCTTAGGGATGCCAAAGATACTAAACCTTGGGCATTGCTTGAACCAGCGACTATCCTAACTTGAAGGGTATCTGTAGCATCAATATCATTGTAAGTGCCAGTAGCATCGTAGATATCGCCTCTTACTTCTAAGGTAACAGGTGAACCCGGCTCAACTATTAAAGATGAACCTGGACTAAATAATGTTCCAGCAGCAATAGGTGACATTGATGTTGTGCTACCTATTTGGACACCATTAGCCAAGAGCATACCATTCCTTAATAGCATGCTTGCTGCGGTAGTACATACAGCACTGCCAGCAGCACAATCATCGGTTCCGGTAACGTTAGTAAATATAATCCTAACGTATAAGCTTTCAACTTTTACTCTTTCCCCGGCAGCAGTAAGAGTGAACTTAGCTAATGATGCATTTGAAGCAGTATTAACTATATCGCCTGATGGAGAATCTGTTGTTTTGGTAAAAGTTAAAGTTCCTGAAGCTATTGTCTGAACACCGGATGTTACATCGGCTACTGTAAAGCTTCCAGAAGTTGTTGCCGTTGTTGGCGCTGTGTTGACATTATACTGGGTATCAACAAAGTTGGCATCAGCAGATACTGATACTCTAAACTTAAAGGTTAAGCTTGACCCGGAAATAATATCAGCCATTAACTTAATAACTCTTGTGCCTGCTTCCAATCTCTTTGGAGAGCCGGTTAAATCAAAAGTTACATAGTTATTAGCATCTAAGTTCGCCACAGCAGAACCTACTTGAACGCCATCAACATATAATCTAAAGTTTTGAAGGTCAGCTGTTTTAATAGAGCCAATCTCCCTGAAAGCAATGCGGGTGAAGTCAACAGCTCTAGTAGTAACTACAGCGCTATTTTGCCAGACAACATAATCGTTTTGAGGAGTTAAGCTTGTATTAGTCGTTGGTGTTGTTGTAGCTGTAAATTCGACTCCAGCTCCAGTGGCAGTGGCCGCTGTCATTAAATTTCCGTTAATTGGGTATGTGCCGTTAACAGAACTGGCGTTAGTGGTTACACTAGTGGAAGCATTAATAGCAACCCCTAATGTTTGACCAGCAGAAGCGGCTAAGTCGGCTGCTACGGTGATTGTTACTGAACCACCAGCTGGAACTGTAAATAGTCCGGTTGTGTCATTAAAAGTGATTAAACCAGATGAAACACTGGCTGCATCAGTCAATCTTGTGGCTCCATTGAACAAATATACATTTGCCAAAGTAGCATCAAGCGAAACACCGATTCTATTTACTTTAAAGCTAGTAACTTTTACTTCCGCGTTATCGCCGTTAACAAAAGTGAATTTAGCCAATGGGGCTAAACCCTGTGCTAATATAACTGTTCCAGATGCAGGATTAGTTGAAGCTAACTGCACTGTTAATCCAGCTCCTGTTGGGATAACTGGAGTTCCAGGTGTGACGGGTGTTCCGGATGCCAAGAAAGCGTTTAATGCGCCTCTTGTTAATGGACCTGCCTGGTTTGCAGGCGTCCATCCGTGCTCTGCATGGTAGATTCTAAGAGCTGCTAAGGTCAAAGGA
>JBDRST010000053.1:0-8988 GCA_043824525.1 bacterium | reverse complement strand
TTGTGTTTCCTTCCCGTGGCCAAGGAGACCAAGTGTTTCCTCGCGAACTTCTTCAAGCGTTGTGCCCAGGTTTTTGAAAATTTCTGTGACCACGCCATCAGTAATTTCTAACTCTTCCCGCACAAGACCGAGCAGAATGTGTTCTGGGCCCACATAGTTATGGTCGAGCGCCATTGCTTCTTGTATCGAGTATTCAATGACTATTTTTGCTCGGGGCGTTTGGGGTAGCCTGCCTTCATCGTCCAATCTTGCTGGCTCAGGGTCGCTATTAACCAAGTGGACGACTGCCATGCGTAGCTCTGAAAGCCCCACTCCTCGGTTTTTCAGGACTTGATGCGCCAACCCCTCTGTTTTTGATAAACCGAGGAGGATGTCTGTGGCATCAATGTATGTATGTCCGAACGCTATGGCTTCTTCGTTAGCAAATCTGAAAACATCTTTCGCTTCTTGATTAAATCTTTCGCACATCATCATACTCCTTGTATAGGGACAGGAAACAATTTCAAAGGACTACCCATAAAAATAGTTTAGCCCCCTTCTAAAGAAATGTCAATTTTTACGGCTCACACGTGTGAGCCGTAAAAATTATCCCTCCCGAGCGATCGCAACACCCCATACGGATTTGACACCCGTGGCCCGCAGGACGCGGGCGCATTCTTGCATTGTGGAGCCGGTGGTATAAACATCGTCAACCAAAAACACTTTTTGTGGGGTCAGGCCTGGGTCAGACCCAGGCCTGACCCCAAAGGCGTTGAGGAGGTTTTGTTCTCTCTCTTCTTTTTTTAATTCCATCTGCGGTTTAGTGGATTTTATTTTTATTAAAGCATTTGAAATCATTGGGATTTTTAAGGTTTTTGAAAGTTCTTTTGCCAATTCTTCTGACTGGTTATATCCCCGGATTTTTAATTTATTTTTACCCAGCGGAACCGGGACTAAAACAGAATTTTCCCAAACCGCATCGGTATTCTCGCCTGCTTTTATAAAATGTTCAATCAAAATGCTTGACAGGGTTTTTGCTAGATCTTTTAGATAGGGCTTGTATTTGAACTGGTGTATTAATTTTCTTGTTAATGATTTTTCCTTGTAAGGCAAGGCAAAATAAAGACCTGAAAGTTTTTTATTAGAACAGCTTTGGCACCTGCCCTGAGCCTGTCGAAGGGTTTGACTTGGCGGTAAACGGATTGGTTTTACATCGCAAAGGCAATAATTAAACTCGGAAATATCTAAAAGCGTTTTGCAGTCTTCGCACAAATAAGAGCCCTCTTTTTGGCACCCAAGGCAGAATTTTGGAAAAAATAAATCTAATAAAAATGTTTTGCCGTTTTGTTCCACGACTTTATCCACAGTGTTATTGCTTCTATTTTATTATATAATAAACCTGTTGCGTAATAAAGATTTATGCTGCAATTTGTAATTTTGCCTGTAAAATCATAAAAATTCGTCAGCTTGCCTAAGGGCAAACCTCCTTATTTTTCTAATTTTACAAACAAAATTACTTCATTTCGCTTATTAATCTTATTACGCAACAGGTTTAATGAAGAAAATGGAATGGCTTCAAATTTCCTGGAAAATTTTAATATATAGGTAACCTATATTGCCTGCGTCGTTCGCGGGCATAAAAGCTATGGCACTTATACCCGCATCACTATCCTCGGCAATAGGAAAGCTAAATGTTTTTTCTAATCCCCTTAAAATGTTCTTTCCAAAAAAGATGGTGGGTGTTGATATTGGCACCTCTTCAATAAAAATTGTTGAATTGTCAAGATGGGGGCAAGGGAAAACACTGGAAAATTACGGAGAAATTAAATCTGTTTCCCTTTATAAAGAACCTTTTAGAAATTCTGAAAAGGGGGGATATCTGCTATCAAATTATTTTGTTTCAAGGGCGATAAGAGCAGTGCTGGATGAGGCCAGGATAAAAACTAAAGCGGCGATATTTTCCATTCCGGATTTCTCAACTTTTTGTACCTCATTTGAATTGCCCCCAATGTCAGCAAAAGAGGTGCCTGAAGCGGTTTATTATAACGCGCCCCAATACATACCTTTGCCGACCACAGAGACCACATTGGACTGGAGGCTGGTAGAAGGAACCCCGGGCAATAAAAAATCTAAGCTCAAAATATTTTTGGTTGCCATTCCAAACCAAACCGTGCAGGATAGCAGAACGGTTGCGCAGTTGGCCGGATTAGAGCTTTATGCTGTTGAAGCAGAGGCATTGGGGTTGGCAAGAGCATTAGTCAAGGAAAATCGTGACTTTATATGTTTGGTGGATATAGGAGTTCAAAGCACCACTGTTAGCATAGTTGACAGGCAAAAAGTAAAAAAAAGCTATAGCATTGATTTTGCCGGAAGCCAGCTTACTCACGCCATTTCTTCCGCTTTGGGATTAGGTCACCTTCAAGCAGAAGAATTTAAAAACAAGCAAGGATTACTGCCTTCAAAAGAAAACATTTCAAAAACTTTGTATCTGTTGATAGATCCTTTATTGCTTGAGATTAAAAAAATTCTGGTCAACTTTCAACAGGAGGAAGGGAAGGAAGCTGATTTGATTTATTTGACCGGCGGAACCTCGGCTTTGCCTGGCTTAAAAGAATATTTTCAAGAATCCCTAAAAAAGAAAGTTGAGATTCCTAATTGTTTTTCTGAGTTGCTGTACCCCCCGATTTTAGAAAAAACTCTTTTGAATATCGCCCCCAGGTTTTCAGTAGCAACAGGAGTGGCGTTAGGGGGACTAGAGACATAAAAATATTTTCGCTTATTAAAATTTATTGAGGTATAATAGAATAAATCACATAACACATAACATGGAACACATAACAAAAACGCCGTCGTTTGTTCCATGTCCCGATTTAATCGAGGATCCTCGACGGCTCTGCCGTCGGGATTCCATGTTACGTGTTCCATGAGGTGGATTTTAATACAGTATTCCAATTAAGAACAAAAAAATTTTGGTGGATGGATGCCGTCTATTATTTTGTAATCTCCCTGTTTATAGCTACTGTTTTTAGCTACCTTATTTTTCTAGTGAAAAACAACATGCAAAGGGCAGAAATTGAACAAAAAGCAACTGCCTTGGAAGCTGTGGGAACCCAACAGCAAAAAGAATATGAGGAGACAGTTATTTCCTATCAGAAAAAAATTAAGGATTTTATTGATATTTTTGGAAATCATGAGTTTGCTTCGCATGCGTTTTCTTTTATGCAAGACCAAACTATGCCGCATGTCTGGTTTAGCCGGTTTGATTTGGATAAAAAAAACAGTAAAGTCCAGCTGTTGGGTCAAGCAGATAACATGGAGGATTTTAGCAGGCAGGTGGCAAATTTTGAAAAAAACGAATATGTCAAAAGCGTTGGTACATTAAATTCAACACTATCAGAATCCGCAAAAGTTCAGTTTAATGTGAATTTAGTTTTGGACTCTAAGCTATTTAGCTACGTCCCTGATATTTTGCCGAACATTTCTGATGTTAACAGAGCCTCCCTTAGTGGAGCTACGGTTACTTCCTCGTCTGAAAATATATTTCAAACGGCTAGCCAGGAAGCAAAAAAAATGATAACTGTTTTTGACCTCTTTTTAAGCCCAGAAGTTATTGGCAGAGTAGACCAAAATAGCCACACAATAAAGCTGGATGTTCCTTATGGAACGGACGTAAGCGGTTTAATTCCGTTAATAATTATATCTCCGGGGGCTGTAGTATCGCCAGAATCTTATGTTGCCCAAGACTTCACTGCCCCGGTTGTCTACCTGGTTACGGCCAAAGACGGCTCAACTCAAAATTATACGGTTACAGTAAATATTTTGCCCCAGGAAGGACAACAAAAAAGTAATTCTGGATACAGTATTTTAATGGCTTTTGGGTTGATCTCGGTTGTAGTTTTAGTTTTTTTGGGAATATTTTCTGTCTTCAAAAAGAAATTAAAAAAAAACAGCAATGAGAATTGATCGCCCTATCACAATAGCTGTCGGCCTTTTTATCGTCCTAGTTTTAGTATTTTTTTTAGTGGCGCCAGAATACAGGACTTTTAAAAAACTGCAGTTAGATCTTGGGGAAAAAAAAGCCCAGTACAATGCGGAGTTTAATTATTATGCTGAAGTAATAAAAAAATATTACGAGCTGAAAAACATGGAAGGCGATTTAAAAAAAATTGATAATGCTTTGCCCGAGGATCCAGATTTGGGAAAACTTATTTATTATTTTCAGAAAACTGCGGTGGACAGCGGCATGCTCATCAGGAATTTATTTTTATCAAGCACAACTAAAAGCTCTGATGTTAACCGATCCAAAAATAGCGGCAATATAAATGAGTTAGTTTTTTCAATGGATGTAATGGGAAGCTATTCTTCATTAGGAATATTTTTAGCTTCCCTTGAAAAGTCAGACCGTATTTTTGAAACTACCAGCATATCTTTTCAGACAGAAGCTTCGGCTGGGTCTTTGCAATCGTCATCACAAAACCCACCTTCGGGTCAATTCCAGGCCCAACAAATATATAATTTTAATTTGCAGGTAAAAACACACTCATACTAGAACGAGTGAGTAGTCCGTAGTGAGTAGTGAGTAGATTGCAAAAGCGCTTCTACAAACTACAAACCACAAACTACAAATTAATAATGGCTGTAGTATTTATATCACCAAAACGAAGGCAAAAAACATTTTTTATAGGAATTGCGGCTATATTTCTGCTGTTTTTGGCTATAGTAGCCTCTGCGGTTTTTTTGTCTCAGCCAAAGCCGGTATCTCCTGAGGTTGTTTTTAATAAGCCAAAAATCAACATAGACACGAGAGCTTTTGATACAGACCAATTTAAAAATCTTCAACCGTTTACAGAGATGAAAACGCAGTTTGTATATAGCGCAAAGACAAAAGAAAATGAGCCTAGGACAGGGTTTATAATAGCTGGCTCAGTAAGAGAAGCCAAAAAGATTTTAGAAGAATCAGGCTTAATTGTCTTTGAATTAAAGCAGGCAGAAATAGGCAGGGACAATCCTTTTACGCCATACTAAATCACATAACACATAACATGGAACACATAACAAAAACGCCGTCGTTTGTTCCATGTTCCATGTTATGTGTTCCATGACAAAGTGAGGTTATTAAACGAACTACTTTTACAAGGGCTGATATCAGAAGAAAACGGGAGAGAGATTGAAAAGGATATTGGAAAAACCGGTAAAACGGAGGAAGAAATTATTTTAGATAAAAAAATAATTCCAGAAAGCTCTTTGTTTGAACTAAAGGGAAAGATTTTGGGTATTCCATTCAGGGAGATAAAGCCAGACCAGGTGTCTTCTGATATTTTAGAGTTAATGCCTGAGGAGGCGTCTATAAATTATAAAATGGCGCCTTTTGCGAAAATCGACAATTTTGTGGAAATCGGAATGGTTTATCCTGAAGACATAGCCGCGCAAAACGCGTTGAGATTTTTGGCAAATCAAGAAAATTTCAAATACAGGGTTTATTTAATAACAAAGAGCAGTTTGGGAAAAATTTTAAAACAGCGAAAAAGCATATCCTTGGAAACAGGAAGAGCGCTAAAAGAACTAAACAAGGAAAAAGGGGAAATAACAGGCGCTATACCGAAAAAATTTCAAGGAGGGATAATAGAAGAAGAGGCTCCTATCATTAAAATGGTGATGGTTATATTAAGACACGCAATTGAAGGGGGCGCCTCTGACATACACGTAGAGCCCGGCAGGGATAAGCTTACTATCCGCTTCAGGTTGGGCGGAGTCCTGCACGCAAGTTTGTTTTTACCCTTAAAGGTGCACCTGTCCATAGTTGCCAGAATCAAAATTCTTTCTGGACTGAAAATAGACGAGAACAGGGTTCCTCAAGATGGAAGATTTTCCGCAAAAATTAATAATGCAGACATTGATTTTAGGATATCAACTTTTCCCACTCTTCATGGAGAAAAGGTTGAGGTAAGAGTTTTGGATTCTTCTACTGGAGCAAAGTCCTTTGAGGACTTAGGGTTGCGCGGAAGAAACCTGGAAATTGTTAAAAACGCTGTTAGAAAACCTTATGGTCTGATTTTATCAACAGGGCCTACAGGATCTGGCAAAACAACAACGCAATACGCTATTTTAAGAATGTTAAATCAGGATTCAGTTAATATTGTTACCGTGGAAGACCCTATTGAATATTCTATCCCGGGGGTAAACCAGTCTCAGGTAAAACCAGAAATCGGCTATAGTTTTGCAACCGGGCTTCGCCAGATTTTAAGACAGGACCCGAATATTATTATGATAGGAGAAATCAGGGACGAGGAAACAGCCAGCCTGGTTATAAACGCGGCACTGACGGGACACATTGTTTTATCTACCCTGCACACCAACTCTTCTATCGGGGTGGTTCCAAGGCTTATAGATATGGGAGTCAGGCAGTTTCTGATACCCTCATCCCTAAGTGTTGTTATCTCGCAAAAACTAATCAGGATTCTCTGTTCTCACTGTAAAATAAAAATAAAACCCGCAGATAAAATCAGAAATTATATATTCTCAAAAGTGAAAAGTCTGCCTGCGCTTGAAAGAGAAAATTTAAAAATTTCAGAGCCCCTGTTTATATATAAAAGCAAGGGATGTGATAAGTGCAACCTTACCGGCTATACAGACCGAACAGGGATTTTTGAAGTTTTATCTATGTCAGATGAACTAGCTGAGCTTATCCAAAAAAATCCTTTAGAAAGTTTAATTTTAAAGGTAGCCCAGAAACAGGGAATACTGACAATGGAGCAGGAGGGCATATTAAAGGTTTTGAACGGAGAGACCAGCGTTGAGGAAGTTGTTAGCGCCACATCAACTTAAAATAAAAAACGTGAATTTAGTATTTAGAATCTGGAATTGGAACCGCTTATTACATAGCTGTTCCGAATCTGCCGAGAATGCTCGATGAAATCGGCATAATTCTGCGGAATTAAGTAGAATAGAATAAAGAATTAAGAATAAAGGAACGTAAACTCCTAAATTCTATATTCAACATTCTATTCCAAATTCCAAATACTAGATTCTATATTCTCAAAGATGGAATATTTACCTTATTTAAAAAAGCTTTTAGACATAACAATTGAACAAGAGGCATCCGACCTTGATATTTCCGTGGGGCACGCGCCAAATATACGGATAACAGGCCAACTTGTTCCTTTGAGTCGGGAAAAAGCCATTACAGCTAAGGAGTCTGAAGGCATAGCATATGCTATGATGTCGGAGTTCCAGCAGAAAAGATTATTATCGGAAAAAGAAGTTGATTTTTCCTACCAGCATGAGAGCAAGGGCAGGTTCAGGGTTAATATTTATTTTCAGAGGGGAAACATAAGTATTGCTTCGCGCTTTATCCCTTCTAAAATCAGAACAGTTGAAGAGTTAAATTTACCCCCGATTTTACACGATTTTGCTTCAAGACCTCAAGGCCTTGTTTTGGTGACAGGAGCCACCAGCCAGGGAAAATCCACGACTATGGCAGCTTTAATAGATGAGATAAATCACACGAGAGCTGTTCATATAATTACAATAGAAGATCCGATAGAATACACATATCCCATAGATAGGGCGATTGTTGACCAAAGGGAGGTTGGCATAGATACTTTAAGCTTTGCCAATGCTTTAAGGTCAAGTCTTCGGCAAAATCCAGATGTCCTTATGGTAGGAGAAATGAGGGATTTGGAAACGATTTCCACAACAATCACCGCAGCTGAAACAGGGCATTTGGTTTTTGCCACATTGCATACAAATTCAGCTGCTCAAACAATACACAGAATAGTGGATGTTTTTCCAGCAGAGCAGCAGGGACAAATAAGGTTTCAATTGTCCAGTTCTCTTTTAGGGATAGTTTCCCAAAGGCTGATACCGCGCATTCAAGGAGGATTTATTCCGGTTTGCGAGGTAATGATTTGCAATAACGCTGTTTCCACATTGATAAGGGAAAACAAAATCCACGAAATTCCCGCTGTCATAGAGACCTCGGCAAAAGAAGGAATGATTTCGCTAAGCAGGGCAATGGTTGATTTAGTTAGAAAAAAAGAGATATCTCTAAAAAATGCCACAGATTATGCGTCAGATCCTGGAGGAGTAAAAGACTTACTGCGGTAAAGTCATGGAACACATAACATGGAACACATAACAAAAACGTCGTCGTTTGTTCCATGTTCCATGTTCCATGTTCCATGTAGCTGTGAAGTATATTTATCAAGCCAGATCAAAAGAGGGTAAGCTGGAAACCGGCACTGTTGAAGCATCATCTAAAGAGGCAGCAGCAGTTCTTTTGCAAAAGTATAATATTTTTGCCACGTCAATAGAAGAGCAAACTCCATTGGTTTTTCGCTACGAAAGCATAAGTTTTTTGAATCGGGTTTCAAAAAAGAATTTGGCCATATTTTCAAGGCAGTTGGCCGTTATGTTGCAGTCGCGCGTACCGGTTACGCAAAGCCTGAAAAGCTTGGCAGCACAAACTAAAAATACGGTTTTTAAGCAAAAAATATTAAAAATTTCCCAGTTGGTTGAGGAGGGGAATTCTTTGTCAAATTCTTTTGAAACTTTTCCTGAGGTTTTTAGCGTCTTTTATATCAGTATGTTAAAAACAGGAGAGGCCACGGGAAAAATTTCTGACACCCTTTATTATCTTTCAGACCATCTTGAACGAGAGCATGACATTGCTGCTAAAATAAAGGGAGCTATGGTTTACCCTGCGTTTGTAATCTGCGTTTTGTCTTTAGTGTTGGTAATAGTTATGTTTTTTGTGATGCCAAAACTTGTAGATTTACTGAAGGAGACAGTAGCAGACCCTCCGTTTTTTACAAAGCTAATGATTAATTTTTATGCGTTTTTGAGCGCTTATGGATGGATTATACTTGTTGCGTTTTTTCTTTTACTCTTATTCATAGGTTATTATTTTACAACCAAAGAAGGAAAAAAGAATTTTGATAAATTAATTTTGAAAACACCCATTATATCAGGCTTCTTTAAAAAAATATTTCTTGTCAGATTTGCTGAAAA
>JBDRST010000052.1:0-17147 GCA_043824525.1 bacterium | reverse complement strand
CTTCTTCGTTGCTTCGGAGCTTGCGTACCGCAGAGGGTACGCTACGCTCCTCGCGCCTTGAATCTTGCCTTAATTCGCTCCGCTCAATTGACTACAGTTCCAATCCTGTCCCCTTGGCAAACCTTCTTATTTTTCTGATTTTACAAACAAAATTACTTCATTTCGCTTATTAATCTTATTACGCAACAGGTTTATTCTATTGGCAGATTAGCTGGGGGACCAGCTTTTTTAGATTCGATTCTTGCCATGGTTGGAGCTATCATTCCAGTTGTCCTTATCGGGAAATGATACAAACTAGCCATTTCCTCTGTGCTTAGTATCGGGCACGATTGGCGCCTGTCAGGATACAATGGCGGATACCTTAAAACGGAATTCCTAAACATTTTTCTTGCCCTCAAAAAAGTTCTTCTTTCTCTCCAAAAAAAGTGAACTTTTGGCCGGGATTTAAACACAAATCCAAAACTATTCATATTATCAGTGCCAAAATGCCCCATATAAGACCTTGTTATCACTCTGTGAGAAGAATTCCACGAATCCCTTTTGGCAACGTACATCCCCCTTATATTTGTTCTCCAAGCTGGTTTTTTCATTTTATTTTCAACCTCAGTAATAACTTCTCTTTCCCCGGGAGTCAAAACCATTTCTCTTTCACCTGTTTCCTCTTTTTGTTGGGGAATCCAAGAATATTTTGCTGATTCTCCAGCGCCTTCTTTTTCAGGACCCAAAAAAACCTGCCTGCCAATATACCTTAAGTCATCTAAAAGCGTGGGCTCTTTGTTTTCTAAACGTTTTGATAGTTTATTAATTATTTTTGTTCCTTCCGGCCTCCACTCGGGCTCATCATGATCTGGAACAGGAACAGAAGTAAACTGAACCCAATAATGTTCTCCTGGACCCAGCTTTGACATTGCTTCCAATAAAGAGATTATTGGATCTATTCTCTTTTCCTCAGCTGTTATTCTTTCCCCCTGCGGTTCAAAAAACTTTTCGTATGTTTTTATCGGATAGGCATCAGACTTTCTAAGTTCCCAGTCTTCTCCATACGCATCCCATTCTTCATTAGGAACAGTCTGCGGAACTAATTTTGTGTAATCTGAAACCTCATGAATTTCTATATCGGGATAATGGCCGTAAAGCGCAGATTCAAGGCTGTGCCTGTGATGTTGCCCGACTCTTAAATAAAAATGTATTTTACCCTCTATGCTGGCTATTTCCCAAGAGCACCATTCGGGCCCATCATCTAACTCTCCCTCGCACCATATTTCACGAAAATTTGCCACATCCATAATAGGCCAGATAGAAGAAAATATATCTTCCATAGCTTTAAACGGCAATAAAACTTCTTTTGGCGGAACCAGTTCTAACAATACCCATTTCCTTTTAGCTATATAAAAATCCCAACCAACCCACCAAAGATAAAGAGTTTTTAATTGGGCCTGAAGCATTAATGGTAAAAATACCCACCACCAAACTCTTAAAAAAGGAATCCATAAAATTATCAAAAACAAAATCAGCCACCAAAAAGGATCCCAAATCACTTTTTTAACCCACTCCAACCAGAAGAAAAATTCTTTTGCTTTCATAATCTTGCTGTGGCCATTAGCCACGGTAAATACTCAATAATAATGGACACTATTGAGACGACAAAAAATCCAATAGCAAAAAACTCAAAAGCAAAAATTATGGGTACCACTGCAAAAGTAATTTTTTTCAAATGCCAGTAATAAATAAACGAAAAGAAAACGATATAAAAAATCGCTGATGCTATAAATAAAACAATTAAACCAATAGAAAAAGGACTCAATTTTTAAGAATTCAGAATTTTGAATTTAGAATTTGGAATGGAATGTTGAATATAGAATGCGTCATTTTACGCTTGCCTTATTCTAAATTCTTTATTCTATTCTACTTAATTCCGCAGAATTACAGCTATGTAATAAGCGGTTCCAATTCTAGATTCTATATTCCAGATTCAAGATTTAATTTATTATACCTCCATAAAAGTCCGCAATCAACAGCTATGGAACATTTTACTCTTTTGTGCTAATACGTATTATAATACGTATTGCACTTTGATTTTTGAATAAACCTTGAACCGGAGCAAAACCATGATAAGACTGTCAAACGGCTTTGAGTTTGAATATGTTACTGCCAGCGGGGCTTTAGCATATGATGGCAATGGCTGGCCATGGGAATGGCCGCTAAGATGGCTTGGGTTCATTGACCCATCGCTTTTTTTGAATGTGATGAAAACCGTGACACTGCCGCCGAGAAAAGGAAACCTTAGATGGTTCAAACCCTGGGATTGTGTTCAGCTTGTGCGAGGCGGAACAGTCAACGCAATTGGCCTCACTAATCCAGGCCATAATTGGTGGGCTGAAAAAATCGGCCCGAAAGTTGACTCGTCTAAAATCCCTTTGGTCGGTTCCATTTTTGGCGAACCTGCGGCAGTTGCAATAATGAGCATGATTATGAACGACTTTGACTTGGTCGCTTTAGAATTAAACGCCTCTTGCCCCAACACCGATGACGATACGCTGTCAAACTCAAAAAAAGTCATCAAGTCATGCGAAAATGTAAGGACAACTTCGCGCCATCCTATATGGCTGAAACTGTCAGTGGCGCATGATGCAGAAACGATTGTGCGAGCGACACAAGACATGGTTGAAGCGTTTGACATCAACAGCGTGCCGTGGAACATTGCCTTTCCTAACAAAAAAAGCCCGCTTGAAAAATATGGCGGAGGCGGAGTGTCTGGCAAAATCGCCCAGCGCTTCACATGGCCTTTTGCAGAAAAACTGCAAAGCATGACCGACGTTCCGGTCATTGCCCCAAGCGTATGGGACTTTAAGGACATCTCTACTTTGCGTGCAAAAGGATTTAAAGCGTTCAGTTTTGGCTCTGTTTTTCTCCGCTACCCATGGCGCCCAACTCTTTACGCAAAAAAGGACCAAAAAACAAAAACCAACACAAAAGGAGAAACGCAATGACAACTACGCTCACCATCAGAAAACCCGATGACTTTCACTGCCATCTCCGGCAAAAAAACCAGGGCAAAATATTCCCGACCGCAGTCGGGTTTGCCGCAAAATGCTTTGGACGTGTAGTTGCAATGGGCAACACCATCCCGGCAATAGCCACCGCAGATGATGCTGACGTGTACCGACAAGAAATCCTTGCCACTACGCCGGCCGGAGTTAAATTTGAACCAATTATGACAATCATGCTGACAAAACAAACAACTCCTGAAACTGTCAGCGGAGCAGTAAAACAGGGTATCCGAGTTCTCAAATATATCCCTGAAGGCGCGTCCACCAATTCCGAGGAAAGCGTTCCGCTAGAAAAGCTTTCCGACTATTATCCTGTGCTGGAAACGGCGCGGGATAGCGGAATGATTTTTTCCGGGCACTGGGAATCTCTGCGGGATAAGGATGGCAGAGAGTTGAATGACATGGATAGGGAAACAGCGGCAATTCCGTTTTTAGACAAAATCGCGAAGCTTTTTCCCAACCTCCAAATCGTGGTTGAGCATGCCAGCACCATAGAAATGCTTGACTATGTCAGCCGGTCACCCATGAATGTCGGCTGTACACTGACTGTTCACCACGCCCTGCTCAATTACCAAGATGTATGCGATGACAGGGGGAGAATACAAAACCCCCACCATTATTGCAAACCTATCCTCAAAAGCGAGCGTGACAGAATTGCTGTCCTCAGAGCGATGCTCAGCGGAAACCCGCATTTCTTTTTTGGCTCAGATAGCGCTCCGCACTTGAAAGGCGCAAAAGAAAAGATTCCTCCAGCAACAGGAATCTTTTCTGCGCCAGTTGCCACGCCTCTGCTTGCGTATATATTTGAGACAAATGGCTCATTGGGCATAATAGAAAATTTTGTTTCTGTTTTCGGAGCTGACTTTTATGGCCTACCCCAAAACACAGAAGCAATTGAATTAGTAAAAAAGGAATGGGCGGTTCCTGATGAATACAACAGAATTGTCCCGTTTATGGCGGGCAAAACTATGCATTGGCAAGTTGCAGAGTAAGCTTGCGAGGCGGTCGGAAACGATCGCTTTTTATTTACCTTGAATTACGGAATGGCTTCTGGTCCATTCCGTAATTCAAGGTAAATTGAGTTTAAAACTTTTTTAAAAAATATCAGTCCGTCGTATACGTTAAAAACTTGATAGACATTGGCTGGTAAATTATTCAATTTTAAGCGGCTCAGTCTGAGCGCACTCCAAATTGAGCCGCTTTGAAACCGCCTTTAAAGAATTTATAAAGTTTTCTGGCACGCCAAATTAAATAATTCCTCCTTTCCCAATAGTTGACGATCGTCAACTATTGGGAAATTTTAGTCGTAATTTATCGCACAATAACTCCTTTTCGATTACGCCCTATACCTGCCATGGCAGGTATAGGGCGTAATCAATCTTTTAAAAATAAACGGCTCGCACTGCAGTGTGAGCCGTTTATTTTTTGATTAAATTCTGATTAAATTATGCTGTTTGATTTCCCCTTAAAAAATATTTTTCGCTATCATCTTTTGAAAAATACTTTTTATTGTTTAAATTCATCAACACAGTATTTTTTGCAACTAATCTCTGGGTTAAAACCTCTTTTACAACTTCGTCTTTATGCGTCGGTCCATTTTTTTCTTTTAGAACTTTGGTAATTATGTCTTTTATGGTTCCGGGCACATATCCCCACTCAGAAAGCGCGTAAGTTCCTCGTCCCACTAACACA
This sequence comes from bacterium, assembly GCA_043824525.1. Classification (GTDB taxonomy): domain Bacteria; phylum Patescibacteriota; class Minisyncoccia; order Minisyncoccales; family Staskawiczbacteraceae; genus XYD1-FULL-39-28. The sequence continues at coordinate 12,405 of JBDRST010000052.1, read as the reverse complement.
AACCTTCCGTCTTTAATCAATTCATTGTGAACTGTTTGAGGATAAGTTGTTTTACCTGCGGAGCTATATTCTAATTTGTCTATAAGAGACGCAACCTCTGTGAAATGAAGGGGCTTGCCGTGCTTTTTAAAAACTAAAAATGCTTTGTCTTTTACTCCTCTTGGTTTTATTTCAGGCCACTCAATTAAGCCTAAAACCCCATCTCTATTCGGCTGGATTTTTTTTGAAACCTCAAGATAAGATAAAGCGGCTTTTTCTGGAATGCCCTGCTTTAAAGCTACCTCTGAATAAAAGCCTTCCTTTGAAACAGGCTTTCCAATTTTTTTCATTCCAGAAACCAAAGAGTTTAAGGTTTCCTTAACTTTCAGATGGGCGTCGGGCAGGTTTGACCAAAAATAATGGTACTCCTTTTTCTCGCAAACCCTGGAAAACTGACCCCCTAAAGTAAGTAAAAATAAAACGTAGGGTTTGGCCTTTTTGCCTCCTAATTCCTCTAAAACATTTTCCTCTTTTTTAAAACCGCCGCGTTCTTTAAAGTAATTTTCAAAATCAGTAAAAACAGCTTCTAGCGCTTCCTTGTTATTTTTTCTTATAATATTAAAACCGACCTCCTCTATTTGGCGGACCCTTTCTCTTGTAATTCCGAATGTTTTGCCAATGGCTTCCAAGGTTTCCGGAACTCCGGATTTTACTCCAAATCTGCGACTAAAAATATCCTTAGTCTTTGGGTTAAGGCTTTTGGTAAGCTTTTGGTAAATTTGAGAATAATTATTGTTTGCCATGATATACAGGGTAATTTCTACCCATTGATATAGTCTATCATATTAAATAGACTATGTCAACCCCGTTAGAAACCGTTTCAGTGGAAAACTAAAAATCACAAACATGACATACCATTTAGCACTAACACGATAATCTCGTAGAAAAAAATATTTTATTAAATATTTTTCTCTCAAAGGCTTCTAACGGGGTCAAGGAGGTAAAACTCACCCGCCGATTATCTCTTTTCTGAGGCTAATTTTGCCTCCCTAACGGCGCATAGCTTGCCCTGCTCTTACCTTGCCTGCTTTTTTAAGCTCCATTTATACCAGCTAACCAATAACGGGCCAGCTATAAATATGGACGAATACGCGCCAGATGTAATACCAATAATCAACGCCAAAGAAAAATATTTTAGAGTTTCCCCGCCAAAAAAGTATATGGCAAAAAGTACAATCAGCGTGCTGAATACCGTGCTCAAAGACCTGCCCAGCGTTTGGTTTAAACTCCAATTTACCGTATCTTCAAACTCGCCTGATCCCCGTTTTATAATGTTTTCCCTAATTCTATCAAAAATAACAATTGTGTCGTGCACTGAAAAACCAAGCACCGTCAAAAGCGCGGCAATAATAGGAATTGTAATTTCAACATTATACAAAGCCCCCAAAACTGAAAAAACTCCGATTGGTATTAAAATGTCGTGGAATAAAGCAACAAGAGAAGCCAGCCCATATTTCCAGGAAACCACCGGCCGTGATACTTTGCGGAAAGCAAAAGCTATATAAAGAGTTATGGACAACAAAGCCAAAACAATGGCCAGTTGCGTTTTATTTCTTAATTCCTGCCCAACCGAGGGGCCTATATATTGGAAGCTCTTTTCCTGCACAAAAGCCAAATTATTTATTTCTAAAAGTATCTGCTGGTGAACTTCCTCATCAATTCCCCTGAACTTTAAAATAGCTCCGTTGGCTCCGGTCGGCTGTATTACAACCTCGCCCAAGTCAAAATCGCTAATAGCGTTGCTGATTTCTTCGTTTGAGGGCCTGTTGTTTTGGAACTCTAACTCCATAGTACTGCCACCCACGAACTCAATCCCAAACTTTAACCCGAATATAAACAGGCAAGCAATCGTGGCAACAACCAAAACGCCAGAAATTACATAATAAAATATTGAATACTTTATAAAATTAAAATGCATGTTTTTTATAAAAGCCATTTAAATTTTTCGGCCCACTGGCCGACGAAGACCTGAAGGAATATACGCGTTATAAAAATTGCTGAAAATAATGAAACAATAATACCTAAAGCTAATGTAAAGGCAAACCCTTTAATAAATGAAGTTGCCACAAAAAATAAAATTGCGCACACAATTAATGAGTTAAAGTTACTGTCCCATATTGACGGCCAAGCCCTTTTAAATCCCTCGTCAATCGCACTCGATATTCCTCTGCCAGCTTTAATTTCCTCTTTCATCCTAGCAAAAATAAGGATGTTCGCGTCAACTGCCATTCCAATAGAAAGAATAAATCCTCCAATACCAGCCAACGTTATAGTCACAGGGATCATCTTGAATATTGAAAGAAGCAAACCAACGTAAACAACCAAAGCGATTGAAGCCAAAAGCCCTGGCAGGCGGTAAATTACAACCATAAACACAATGACTGCCAAAAGACCGTAGATGCCAGCAACCAATGATTTTTTCAATGATGCAGAGCCCAGGGTTGGTCCCACGGTTTCTTGAGAAATCGGCTGGCCTATTTTCACCGGCAAAGCTCCTGAATTCAGCCTGCTTGCAATTGTGTTAGCTGTTTGGGCATTTATGTCTCCTGTAATAACTGCTGTGCCGCCGGTAATTTTATCTTGCACAATTGGCGCGTAAAAATCCTGCTCATCAATTACTCCGTCGCCAGTTGTATCAATAATAGAAGCTCCATCTAAATAAATTGCCAAAGGTTTTTGGATATTGCGGGCTGTAATGTCTTCAAAGATTTTTTCTCCGTCTGAATTAAACTTCAATTGTATCTGGGGCTTGTAAGTTGTCTGGTCAAAAATAACAGTTGCTTTTTCTAAGTATTTTCCTGTTAACTCCGTTGGTTTAAAATACGGATTTTGCAGGGCCAGCTCCCAATTTTCAACTGTTGTAAAATCTCCTCCGTTATTTTGCGCATCCTGCAGCTCTTTTAATTTATCTAAAATTTGCTGGGTTTCCTCTTCTGTTCTCTGTTCATTAAATTCCAAATAAGGCGTCTGTCCAATCATTTCAATTGCCTGTTTAACATCTGTAACTCCGGGCAGCTCAACCAGCAATCTATCCTGCCCCTGAATCTGCACAACCGGCTCTGATACTCCAAATAAATTTACTCTTCTTTCAATAACATCTCTTAATCCAGACATAGCTCCAGACGAATCTTCAACGTCTGTTAAGTCCGCCTGATAAATAAGTTGTACTCCACCCTGCAAATCAAGCCCTAAAATATACGGCTTTTCAAAAAAGTGCGGCAATGTCCATGAAAATTTGCTGTTTAAAAAATCAACTCCTTTATTAAAATCATTTGGGTGCGCAAAAATCCCAGCCAGAACAGCCAGGATTAAAACTGCAATAAAAATATAATATTTCTGCTGCATGAGTGAATTAAAGTATAAAACTATTATATGTTTTATTTTTAAAATAGTCAACTCTTAGTAAATTTTAACACCTCAACGGCTGTTGTGGTGTTAAAAACCCTCCCCGTTTTTTGATGGCTCAGGCCTCTAGAGGCCTGAGCCATCAAATTTAGGCAAACCCCGTCACCAGTTTCAGCCGAGTCACAAAAAATAGTATTTAAAAAGGCGAAGCGACTCCGCGTCCTGCCTGCGATAGGCAGGCGCTCCGTCTGTCTTCGAGGCAATGCAAACTTAGAGGTAAAACTGGTGAGGGGTTATTTTACTTTTTATATGCCTTTTAATTGAGAGTAAAATAAAAAGCCCGGAAATTCCACAAGGGGAATCCGGGCCTATCAGCAGGAAAGAACAAAACAACAGCATCAGTGACGGATGCGTGGGTACAGGTCTTGGGGAAGCATGTCCTTAATCTTCTGATATAGGTGATCCCAGACTGCTTGCCCACACAAGCGGTCAAATGCCTCGTATCGAATGTCAAATGGAACGTCCCATATCGACACTCTCTCAGGATCCTGACCAGGAAATGTCGACTGAGGTACAAATTCTTGAAACACGATATGGACGGCATCCGGTCTCTTCATGACTAAGGTCTCTGCCGTCAGCCAGTCGGTTTCTGTTCGGTCGTCGCGCGAACAGTCTACGTTTTTTCGAAGAATGTCCGCAATCTTTTTGACACACAGCCTTTCGACTAATTGTAAAAGTTTCATCGCTCTGTCTCCTTAAATAGGAACCCAAAGAAACACTTAACACGATTACATATACTACCAAATAACTAAATTTTGTCAAATACAAATAAAAAGCTGCCTTAATAGCAGCTATTCGTATCATTTGGATGCTATTTGTAGATCAGTGTCGCGTTATATTTTTTCCAATATTTTCAGTTCCAAATTATTTGTTTCTGTATCATAAACTGCAAAAGTTGGTTTATAAAACTGGCCGGCTAGTTCGCCGGGATTTATCATGTGGCACGACCCGCCAGCAGGTACCATGACCTTTTCATCCCAAGCCCTGTGGGTGTGTCCGTAAAAAACTAAATCATATCTAGATCCTGAGCCAGTCGAAGGATTGACCGACTGCGCCAGCTTTTTTGCTTCAGCCGGAAAATGAGTAATAGCGATTCTTTTTCCATCAATTTCAGTTTCAAAAGTGTTTTCTTTAATTTTTACTTTTGAAATTTTATCGTACTCATCAATTAATATCTTAAAATCCTTGTCCATATTCCCAAAAACCCCTAAAAGCTTCCCTCTAAATTCTTCTAATGACTCTTTCAAGCTTTCCGGACTGCCAATATCTCCTGCATGTAAAATCAACTTTATGTTTTCCTTATTAAGCCACCTCACGGCTTTCTTAAAATTCGCCACATTCCCGTGCGTGTCTGAAATAATCGCAATTTTCATATTTTCTAACATTAATCTTTTACTTCCTAAAGATTCATTAAAACTGCTTAGCCACATTCCAACATTCTGCAGAATGTTGGAATGTGGCTAAGACTAAACTCTAGATCATCTCTCGCCTCCTAACGATTTCATAAAACTAATAAATTTTTTTCCGTAAGGAGAAAGAGAATGCCCTACTCTCCTGCCGAAGTATACCTTATCAAGAAGTCCTGACTGAGTTAGCCGCACCGTATGTTCGGAAATTGTTTTTATATTCCACTTAAGAATCTCGGCTATATCCTCCAAGGATATATTTTTGTGTTTGGAAATTAAAAGTAAAATTTCGATTCTTCGATAATTGGCGGCTCCTTTAAAATGCCTTTCAAGTTGTTTTGCTGTTTTCATTTTTTTATTTTTATTTTAGCATATTCTACAACATTCCAACATTCTGCAGAATGTTGGAATGTTGATGTTGGTTGTTAATTATGACTCGTCTAAAATTATTTTGTCTTTGAATTTTCCGCGCTCTTGCGCTTTTTTTTCTTTTATTTTTTCTACCTCGCTTTTATCAAAATTTTTATAATTAGAAATTGCGTCAAGAACTTCCAAAATGTCCGCCATTTCTTCTGGACTTTCTGCTTCTAAAAATTCATTTACTTCTTCTTGCAGTTTTTCTTTTAGCTTTTGCCAATACTCTTTGTCATCAGCAATATGGGTTATCGGAATCACTCCCTTGCATAGTGCCACAATAATCCAATTTCAAATCCGTAGCAGAATTTATTTGGCTTGTATTCAAGGCGCGAGAAAGCGAACTGATGCCTCTGCGCATCGTTCGCAACGAGCAACGATGAAGACAAGCCAAATAAACCTGCCCTTCGGGAGCCCTGAAATACGGCCATTTTCTGCTTCACTCCTCCTCGGCGTAGCGCTTGGGGCTACAACCTCGTCGTCGTTCATTGAAACTGACCGTATTTCAGGGCTCTACGGATTTGAAATTGGGTTATTGTGGCACTGTTATATGCTCAGGGATTTTATCCCTGACTAGTTTATTGTATCTCATATTTTTGATATAAATTTAACCTTATATTTCGCCGTCTACTTCTTTGTTTAATCTATCAAAAAATATTTCCATAAATTTATGGCGTCCCTCTGCTATCCTTTTCCCTTCATTTGTTATTATTTTATCTTTTATGTACCTTAACTTTACCAAATATTCTCTGTACGCGGTGTCATCTTGCGTATATTCAGCTGATTTTGATAAATTAACATTTTTATCATGCACTTTAGCTCCCAGGTGCCCGGCAAAAGAAAAATTTCTTCCGGTTCCAATTGCGCCAATCGCATCTAGCTTGTCTGCATCATATAAAATCTTTGCCTCCAATGTTTCTGGTATTATGCTGTTTCTATATCTGTGCGATGCGATGCAATGCGTAATATTTTTTATTTTTTCTTCGGGCAAATTATGCCTTTGCAAAATTTCCCTTGCCAAAAAAGCCCCTTTTTCAGCGTGACAAACTTTTCCGTTTGATTCGTCCTGTTCTTTTCTGGCAATATCGTGCAAAATAGCAGCCAAACCTAAAACCTCTATATCGGCGTTTTCTTTTTTCCCGATATACATTGCTAAATTATAAACCCTTTCTGTGTGCTCCCATTCGTGGCAGGAATTTACGCCCGATAATTTTGTCTTTACCTCACTTTTTACTTTTTCTAAAATTCCCATATTATTTACCGGCAACACAACTATTAAAAATATTTGTTTGGCTGTTATATTTTATAATTTCTGATTTAGTTTGCTCAGCTAATAAATTATATTGTGCCACCAGCTGATTATAATCTTCCACCATCTGGCTATAAGCTGAAGACTTTGAGTTTGTCCCGTCAATTTGTTCTTTTCTTTCGTCAATCTGTAAAAATAATTCGTCCAAATGCATTTTGTCTAAATCAATTTGCGATTTTAAACTGGCGTCCGGCTGAGGGCAGGCGGTTAAAGGAAGTCCAAATTCCTGCACCCCTATCCAAAGGGATTGGCTGTTATAAGTTCCTTTTATTATCGCCACTCCGGTTTCCGCAAACCGATTATTTAAAATGTTTTCCCGATGACCAGGGTTTGCCATCCAATTGTCAACAATTTCTTTTTCGCTTGAAAAGTTTCCCAATATCAAGTTTTCGCCAGCTACAATATAGTTATACCCATGGTTAAGAACCAGGATGCCAGGATCAACTCCCAAGGGCGACTCGTGCTCAAAATACTGGTTAACAAACATATCATTTGCCTTAGCTGAAGCCGCATTATTCAATAAAATATTTTCTTTTAATGCAGATAAACCATTGTTTTGTCTTTGTAAATTTGTTTCTTCAATAATTTTTGATTTTAATAAAGCAACATGTTTTTCTTCCCCTCCCACACGCAAAGGAGTCGGCGCTAATATCTGCTTGCCCACTTCAGAAGCCACAGAACCGATGTCTGTTCCTTGAAAATTTTTGACCTGTTCGTTAATCTGTTGGTTAGCGGAATTAAAAAAATCTATGACATCATCCTTAAAATAAACCCCGGCTGTAAACGCAACAATTATTAAAAAAGAAATTATTATTTTAGACGCTTTCATTTTTTTGTTTATACAATTGTAGCTTTTCCATCCCTGGGCATAGGCTTTGGCTCAAACCCTGTACCCTAACTCCTATCAGGCGTATTGGTTTTCTACGCGGATTTTTTCTTTTGTCCAAATAAGGTAGCAAAAGTTTTAATGTTTCCAGTTTAAATTCTTTCTCGCTGTTTGATGGATTTTTTAATGTTTTAGCTGATGTTTTTGTTTCAAAGTCAGAAAAGCGCACTACAATCGCAACAGTTTTAAAATTTTTAAAACCGCTATCCTTAAATCTTTCAAAAACACTTTTGCATACCTTTTCAAAAATTTCTCCGATATAAATAGCGTTTAAAGTGTTGTGCTGAAAAGTTGCCTGCTCTCCGATTGATTTTGCCTCCCTGTTCTCAATAATTAAGGAATCATCAATACCGCGGGCTTTATAGTATAAATCTACGCCCCATTTGCCAAGCATGTCTGCTAATTTCTCTTTGGGAAACTTTTTAAGGTCTTTTACTATTTTAACACCTTCTTTATTTAAAAGCATTTCTGTTTTAGGGCCTATGCCTGGAATCTCTCTTATTGATAACGGCTCTAAAAATCTTTCAGAATCTTTTTCTTTTATCACCATCAGCCCATCAGGTTTTTTTATTCCAGCTGCAATTTTAGCAATAAGTTTATTGGCCCCAATTCCAACAGAACAGGTAACTTTAATTTTTTCTTTTATTTCTTTTTTTATTTTAAGGCAAACCTCCTCTGCTTTTTTAAAACCTTTGGTAAAGGACAAATCAAAATAAAACTCATCAATACTGGCGGGTTCAATAAGTTCTGCGTGCTTCTTAATAATCTCAAAAATTTCAGCAGACGCTTCTCTATATCTCTCAAAATTAACTGGCAAAAAAATTACCTCTGGCTTTCCTTCAGATTTTGCTTTTTCTGATAATTGCCATGCTTTTGAAATGGGTAAAGCAGAATGTATTCCGTATTCCCTTGCTTTATAGTTTGCCGTTGAAATAACTCCCCTGCCCTCTCCTGCTCTTGGGTCAGAACCCACTGCAATGGGCATTCCTTTAAAGTGCGGGCTGTCTGCCTCCTCTATTGAAGCAAAAAAAGCATCCATGTCTAAGTGTGCAATTATTCTCATGCCCCCAGCCACTTTAAATACTCCACGCTCCCCGCAATAATCGGCGTCGCTATAATTTCCGGGACTTTATAAGAATGAATTGATTTTATAGCTTCCTCAACTTTTCCGTATCGGCTTGTTTTTGTTTTTATCAGACACAGCCATTCTTTTGATTTTTTTGTTTTTCCCTTCCATATATATGTGCTTTCAATAGGCCCCATTATCTGCACACACGTAGCCAGCCCTTCTTTAACCAAAACATCAGCAATTTTTTCAGCTTCCTTTTTGTTCTCTGTTGTTGTAAAAATTTGAATATATTTATTTTCCATGGCAATGCTTATATTTCATTGGCCTGCCATCTGAATGTTTTGCTCCGCATGGGCATGGGTCGTTTCTGCCAACTTGTTTTTTGCCGGATTCAACTGGCTTTGATTGAATCGTATGGCTTTGCGGTTTTTGGACTTGCCCGCCTAAATTTTGCCTTGCAAAATTTTTGGCGGGTGAAGCCTTCATAATGTTTTCTGCGGTGTTCGCATCAATAGTTGCCAATAATTGTTGGAACGCTCTATGGCCTTCGTTTTTATATTCAACCAGAGGATCTCTGCCGCCGTAAGCCCTTAAGCGCACAGAATCCCTGATGTGGTCCATATAAGATAAATGTTCCTGCCAAAGAGTATCTAAAACTTTTAGGCACACAAATTTTTCAACTCCTCTCATGTTTTGCTCGCCAATTTCTTTTTCTTTTTTATTATAATCGTCTTCTGAAAATCCAGCCTTTTTCAAAATTTCCGAAACTTTTTCCTTTGGGTCTGAGGTCTCTAAAAACTCTTTTCTTTTTTTGTATATTATTTCTCTATGCTTGTTTAAGACATCGTCATATTCTAACAAATGGTGCCTTGCATCAAAATTAAACCCTTCAATTTTTGATTGGGCAGACTCAATGGCTCCTGAAATCATTCCTGCCTGTATTGGCTCGTCTTCTGGAACCTTTAAAGCAGTCATTATGCCTTTGATTTTGTCCCCGCCAAAAATTCGCATTAAGTCATCCTCTAAAGAAACAAAAAATTGAGTGCTTCCCGGATCTCCCTGCCTGCCAGACCTGCCCCTTAGCTGATTATCAATTCTTCTTGCATCATGGCGCTCTGTGCCCATAACATGCAAACCCCCTAATGTTTTTACTTCTTCTGCTTCTTTTTGGTCAAAAGGGTTTCCACCTAAAACAATATCAACCCCACGGCCGGCCATATTAGTGGCGATTGTAACCCCACCCTTTCTGCCAGCTTGAGCTATTATTTCCCCCTCCCTTTCATGGTTTTTAGCATTTAAAATATTATGCGGTATACCTTTTGTTTCTAGCAGTTTTCCCAGATACTCATTTCTTTCAACTGACTTTGTGCCAACTAAAATCGGCTGGCCTTTTTTGTTCAATTCTTCAATTTCTCTAACTGCTGCTGTAAACTTTCCGTTTTCTGTTTTAAAAACCTTGTCGGAAGAATCCTCTCTTGTGATTGGTCTGTTGGGCGGAATAGCAACGACTTCCAGCTTATAAACTTTATCAAACTCTTCAGCAGAAGTTAGGGCGGTTCCTGTCATGCCGGATAATTTTTTGTAAAGCCTAAAATAATTTTGGAAAGTTATGGTGGCTATGGTTATAGATTCTGGCATAACCCGAACTCCCTCTTTTGCCTCTACCGCCTGATGCAAACCAGCAGACCACCTGCGCCCTGGCAAAATCCTGCCGGTAAACTCGTCTATAATTAAAATCTCGCCGTTTTTTACAGTGTAGTCCCTGTCTTTTAAAAATAATGCTTTAGCTCTCAACGCAGATTCTAATTGATGGGTTGTTATAATATCGTTTTCCAGCCAAGGGTCAGAGCCCAAATTTTTAACAATTTTGTTTTGCCCTTCTTCTGTAAAGTTAACTGTTTTTAATTTTTCATCAACCTCAAAGTCCTTGCCTTTTTCTAAAGGAGCCACGACTTTTGCAAAATTATAATATTTTTCTGTTGCCTCTTCTGCCTGGCTTGAAATTATTAAGGGAACCCTTGCTTCGTCAATTAAAATTGAGTCAACTTCGTCAACAATGGCAAAATTGTGGCCGCGTTGCGCTTGCTGATTCAATTCGTAAGCCATGTTATCCCTTAAATAATCAAAACCAAACTCATTGTTGGTGCCATAAGTAATGTCTGCTGAATATGCTTCTTTTTTTGAACACGGCCTTAAAAATTCCTGCATCACCTTAAAGCCACCTTCAATATCCCTTTTTTTGTCTTTTTGCTCATCTTTGTAGTCGGCATCATATATGTATCCAGACTCATTAGTAATACACCCAGCAGACATTCCCAAAGCGCTGTAAATCTGCCCCATCCATACCATATCCCTTTTTGCCAAATAATCGTTAACCGTAATAATATGCACTCCTTTTTCCTCTAACGCGTTTAAATATGCGGGCAGAGTTGCAGCCAATGTCTTTCCTTCTCCTGTCCGCATTTCAGCGATTTTTCCCTGATGCAAAACAATTCCGCCTATTAACTGGACGTCAAAATGTCGCTGGTTTAATGTTCTTTTAGCAGCTTCTCTAACCAGCGCAAAAGCCTCTGGTAAAATATCTTCCAGGTTCTTCTCTTCTTGCAGCCGCTGTTTAAACTCTTTTGTTTTTTCTTTTAATTGTTCTGCAGAAAGATTTTTGAATTCAGACTCAAAAGAATTTATTTTTTCTATTGTTGGCTGAAGACCCTTTATAAACTTATCATTAGGGTCCCCAAAAATTTTAGATAAAAAAGCCATACCAGGTAGTAGAAATTCGACTTTATCGTCCGAAATCTACGAGAATACTAATTTTTTTAATTTAAGTTTTTGTTTGCCAATAGGAAGTTCTCTTTTTTCCCCGCCTGCGGGCGGGGCTGTCGAATTTTCACTACCTGGCATATGTTTAGGCAATTATTGTAATACGTATTGTAATACATATTACATTTAGATTATATGAAAAACCGCATTTATTCAATGCGGTTTCCGTATTCAAACACTCAAAATGTGTTTTTAGATAATACCCTCTCTTTTTATTTTTCTTTGCTCTCGGCGTCGCTTGGCAATTTTTTTAAATTTATATTTTTCAATCTCTGTTTTTATTTCATCTTTTGCCGCTATAATAGCTTTTAATATATCATCTGACTTAGCTTTTGACATCAAACTCCTACCGGGCAATTGAATGTTGCACTTGGCTACAAAAATATCGCCCTTTCTGTGATGTTTTGTTTCTTTTTCCAGTTCCACAAAAACTTCTGCCAAAGTTTTTTTCTCCTCTTCTTTTTTTAGGATATTTATAAACTTCCTTAATGAAAAAAACTTCTTTTCTGTAAAGTTTTTCAGCGCCTCGGTCAGTTTTATATTTTTTGTCTTAATTATAATATTCATTTCATGTTTTACGATTAAATCCTACCATTTGCACTTCTATCTCCAAATCAATATTAAAACTTTTTTTTACTTTTTTCCTTGCCAACTTTATTAGTTTTAAGACATCTGATGCCTTAGCTCCCCCGAGGTTGATTATAAAATTGGCGTGTTTTTCTGAAATTTTCGCCTTGCCAATTTTTTTTCCGGCCAATCCGCATTTTTTTACCAAATATCCAGCTGGTATGGCTCCTTTTTTATTATACTCTGCTAATTCTGGAAATTTTATTAGCAAATTTTTGTTTTTGATTACAACCTCCGGATTAACAAACGTTGACCCGGCTGAAGGTGAACTCATAGGATGCCTTTTTTTCCTGTAAGTTGTTTGTTCCTTAATTTTATTTTTTATTTTATGCGGGCTTTTTTTCTTAAATTCTAAAAGGGCTGAAACAATAACTAAATTTTTAGTTCTTTTAAAAACACTGTTTTTTAAAGAAAATTTGCATTGCTTTTT
>JBDRST010000051.1:0-4692 GCA_043824525.1 bacterium | reverse complement strand
GCTGATTCCAAAGCTTCCCAGGAAAAATTTAATGGCTTTCTGTAATGAGAATTGAGAATCAAAAACCGATAAGCCAGGGGATTAATGTTTTTTTCTTTGAGCGTATTAAGGGTAATAAAATTATCTTCTGATTTTGCCATTTTTTTCTGGTCAATCACTAAAAATTCCCCATGAAGCCAGTAATTTGCCAAAGGCTTATCATAAGCCATTTCTGACTGGGCAATTTCATTCTGATGATGAACCGGAATATGGTCAATGCCTCCGGTATGAATATCAAACGGCTGGCCAAGATATTTTACAGCCATAGCTGAACATTCTATATGCCAGCCCGGAAAACCAATGCCCCAAGGGCTTGGCCATTCCATCTGGCGGCGTGCTTGCCCCGAGCCGAGTCGAGGGGAAAATTTCCAAAGCGCAAAATCAGCCGGATGTTTTTTTTCAGTATTTATGTTTATTCTTGCCCTGAACCGCGCTTGCTCTGGTTCGTGGTTGCCAAGTTTGCCATATTTTTTAAATTTAGAAGTGTCAAAATAAATGCCGTCACGGATTTTATAAACAACGCCTTTTGCTTCCAGTTTTTTTATTAAATCAATCTGTTCCTGAATATGTTCCGTGGCCTTGGGCATTATTTGGGCTGGCTCAATATTTAATTCAGCAATATCTTTTTTAAATTCTTCTGTATAAAAATAAGCAATCTGCCAGGCGCTTTTTTTCTGCTCGCGTGCTGATTTTTCTATTTTATCCTCGCCTTCATCATTATCAGAAATAAGATGGCCAACATCAGTAATGTTCATCACATGCTTAACTTCAAAATCGTTGTATTCTAAAACTCGGCGCAAAATATCTTCAAAAATAAAAGTGCGCAGATTGCCAATATGAACAAAATTATAAACAGTCGGACCGCAGGTATAAAGCCCGACTTTTTTATTTTCAATCGGCTTAAAAATTTCTTTTTTAAGAGAAAGCGTATTGTATAATTCTAGAGCCATTTTTTGCGTTTAAAGAAAATAAACATGCTAAAAGTGCAAAAAGCCATAGATCCCATAATAATCCAAAAATCTCCTTTAATGCCGACAATCGGCAGCCAGGAAGTATTCATGCCAAACATGCTGGTAATCAGCATGAGCGGAAATGTGACAAAAGCCATAATAGTCAATACTTTCATAATGTCATTGGCGCGATGGGAAAGAAGCGAGTCCATGGTTTCCTGAAGCGATTCAATGGTATGGCGGTGGCTGTCCAGTAAATTCCATAATTTTGAATATTCACCATTAATATTATTCAGATAATGAGCATAGTCACTGCCGAAGTTTTTAAGGGCAACAAATTCAAGAGAATTGAAAACTTCTTTATGAAAAGTGATAATCCGATAAAAATCAAGAATTTCTATGCGAACGTGAGAAATTTTTCTGACCACATCATAAAGACTTGATCTTTTTTCAAAAATTCTGTCGCTAATGTCTTCAATTTTTGACTGAAGAGTGCCCAATTGATCTCCGGAGAATATATAAAACTGCCTGACAATATGAAAAAACAAAATTCCGCTGTTTTTGGCAATGGAATTTTCTCCCAACATGCCTTCAGCTTCAAAAATTTTGCCCATTTCAAAAAGAAGATTGCTGCTTCCATAATGAACTGTAATAAGAAAATTTTTTCCTAAAATAAAATCTATTTCGCATCCTTGATACTCGCGCCGGGTGTGATTATAAATAGGGAAATGAAGAATGAGATAGATAGTGCTGTCATAAACATCAACTTTTGGCCTTAAGGTGGGCTTAATCAGCTCTTCTGCCACCAAAGGATGAATGGAATATTTGGACATAATAGATTTAATCTCCTCGTTAGAAGGATTTTCCAAATCAACCCAGGTAAGTTTTTTATGCTTATATGTGGATATCACAATGGTTTTATTATAACATAATTCTTATGGATAAACCTATTTTCAAAGTGGAAAAACAGCACAAAAAAGCGAGGGCGGGAGTGTTAAGAACTAAACATGGTCAAATTAAAACGCCTAATATGGCTTTTGTTGCCACTCATGGCCAAATTAAGCTTTTAAATAAAGCTGACCACAAAAAAGCCGGACCTGATTTAATGATTGCAAATACTTTTCACCTCTGGGTCACTAAAAAAGTTCCGCAAATCAAAAAAGCTGGGGGATTGCATAAATTCTTCGGTCATAAAACTCCTATGATGACAGACAGCGGAGGATTTCAGGTTTTTAGTTTAGGATGGGGACTGGTGCATAGCACCAGTAAAATTCGAAATCCGAAGCACGAAATCCGAAACAAATCACAAATTAAAAATTCTAAAAATCAAACTAAAATTACGAACGACGGAGTAATTTTTAAATATAATAATAAAAAATATAAATTGACTCCGGAAAAATCAATTCAGATTCAGCATGATATCAGGGCAGACATTATTTTTGTTTTTGATGAATGCACCTCGCCTTATCATAATCATGCTTATAATCTTCGAGCTTTAAAACGCACCAATGATTGGGCAGTTAGATGTTTGAAAACGCATAAGACATTTAATGTCCACTTGGACATTAAATGTCCAAGTCTTTTTGGAATTGTACAGGGTGGTGTTTATGAAGATTTAAGAAAAAAATCTTCCAAATTTATCGGTTCTCTGGATTTTGACGGATTTGGCATTGGCGGATCTTTTGGAGAAAAGCAAATGAAAAAAATTATTAGCTGGGCTTTGAGCGGATTGCCAAAAGAAAAACCGCGCCATCTTTTGGGCATCGGCAAGATAAAAGATATTTTTACAGCTGTGGAGCAGGGGATTGATTTATTTGATTGCGTGATTCCAACGCGCGAAGCCAGGCACGGAATTATTTATACTAAAAAGGGCAAAATTAGCATAAAAAAATTTAAGCCCTTAAGCGCAATCTATAAAAAAGACAAACTCAAAGCCCAGCGCCTAGCCACAATTCATAATATTAAATTCTATAAAAATCTTTTCCGCGAAATCCGCCAAGCTATAAAAAATAAGCAAAATCTTTCCACTTTACGAAAAGAATATAATTTGAGATAATAGATATATTGTGAATACTCTTAGAAAAATTATTTATGCTTTTGTAGTTTTAATGCTTTTTTTGGCCACCTTTAGCGGAGGCGTTTTTTTAGGTTATACTCAAAAACCGGCTGTGGAAAAAGTGACTGGTCTGTTTAATAAAGAGGTTCCAGACCTATCAGCTTTTGATGATATAAAAGGAGTGGATTTCTCGCCTTTCTGGGTTGCCTGGAATGAATTAAATAAAAAATATGTTGATAAAACAAAATTAGATGACCAAAAACGCGTTTGGGGCGCAATTCAAGGCATGGTTAATGCTGTTGGCGATCCATACACCACCTTTTTCCCACCCGAAGAATCAAAAATGTTTCAGGAAAATATCAGCGGAGATTTTGAAGGTGTAGGCATGGAAATCGCTGTACGCCAAGGCCAATTAATCGTTGTTTCTCCGCTTAAGGGCACTCCGGCTGATAAAGCTAGAATTAAAGCTGGGGATAAAATTATAAAAATAGACAACACCATAACAAACGACATGACAGCTGATCAAGCTGCTAGATTAATTCGCGGACCAAGAGGAACATCCGTAACATTAACAATTTTAAGAGACAGTGAAGACAAACCATTAGAAATAACTATCACTAGAGATATAATTAAAATTCCTGCTATTAACACTGAATCAAAACCGGATGGAATTTTTATTATAGAACTTTATAATTTTTCCGGCAATTCAGCAACTGCCTTCCGGGAAGCTTTGCGTGAATTTATTCTTTCAGGCAATAACAAACTTATTCTTGATTTAAGAAATAATCCTGGTGGATATTTAGAGTATGCTGTGGAAAATGCCAGTTGGTTCTTGCCGGCTGGTGAAGATATTGTCATAGAAAAATTTGGCAATGGAGATGAAACGCCATACAAGAGCAAGGGCTATGATATTTTTAATGATTTACCCATGATAATTTTAGTTAATAAAGGCACTGCTTCGGCTTCAGAAATTATGGCTGGCGCTTTGCAGGAATACGGAATTGCCAAACTGGTTGGAGAAAAAACTTTTGGCAAGGGGTCAGTCCAGGAATTAGTTCAGATTACCCCGGAAACTTCTTTAAAAATAACCATTGCTAAATGGCTGACGCCGGTAAAAAAACAGTCCATTTCAGATGAAGGACTTGAGCCCGATTTTGAGATAAAATTTACAGAAGAAGACTTTGAGAAAGACCGTGACCCGCAAATGGAAAAAGCCATAGAAATATTAAGAAATTAACAGAGTAAATAATGCAAACGACAACCGTTGTCGTTTGCAACTAATTAATGATAATATCATTTATCTTACTTATTGATTCTTCAGACCATTCTTGTAAAAAGGACTCATATTCTTTTCTATCTTTAAACTGATTAAGAATTATTTCAGTGCCAGATACAATTCTATCTTCATAATTTTTATATAGGAAAGCTTTTAAACTTGACCAGGGATAATTCAACAATTTCTTTTGGGATAAATTCCAATTTTTAATTTTATACTCTCGCCAATATTTTCCAACAAGAAAATCTAATGGGTTCAGATGAATATAAAGCGAGAGATGCAATAAATATTCATTTGTTGCAATATGCTTAGATTTAAAAAGACTCTCAAAAAGAGGGCCAGATCTATCATTTTTAATATTAATATATTTT
>JBDRST010000050.1:0-3024 GCA_043824525.1 bacterium | reverse complement strand
CAAGCGGGGTATTAAAATAACAAAATTTTGCTTAAATTAGCTGTATAGCTATATAGAGCAGATTTCTAACGGGGTGAACATAAAAAAAGCCATACAAGGCGTTTTTCTATCATTGGTTTTTTTATCTGTAATTTTTCTTGCTTTACAAAAAACATGGGAGGTTGGCAGAGACAACAGCCTGTTTTTTTTAGGAAATGTTTCTGGAAGCGAGCTCGTTGTCCAACCAGTTGAAATTAACACGGCTCCCAAGGCACCTGCTCCTTACCGAAATTGGGACGTGTCTGAACTTAATTTAGGAGCTGAATCCGGTCTTGCTGTTGAGAGTTCGCTCACCGGGACAAATAAGGTTCTTTTTAAGAAAAATAGCTATATGAAAATTCCTATTGCGAGCCTAACTAAGCTAATGACGGCCATTGTCTCGCTGGAAAATTATACTCTATCTGAAAATATAAAAATAAGTCAGGACGCGGTTGCTCAAGACGGCGAGCAGGGAGTGCTTGAGCTTGATAGGGAAATTACAGTAAACGATTTATTATACATAATGCTCATAGAATCAAGCAATCATGCCGCGTACGCCCTTTCAGAGGGAATGGATAAATATGATTTTGTGCGCCTGATGAACGAAAAGGCAAGAGAGCTAAACATGGAAAGCACTTTTTTTGTAGAGCCAACCGGCCTTTCGCCAGAGAATGTTTCAACGGCTGGGGATTTATCAAAGCTGGCAGAATATATTTTAGGAAATCATTCTGAAATTTCAGAAATAAGCAGAATAAAGGAATATGACCTGCCAAATTACGGAAAACTAACCAACACCGACCAGCTCCTTGGGGAAATCCCGGATATTATCATCGGTAAAACAGGATTTACGCTTGAGGCTAGGGGCACCTTGCTTTTACTTATAGGTAATCCTAAAAATAAAAATTATTTAATTTATGTAATTTTAGGCGCTGAAGATAGGTTTGAGGAAATGAAAAAAATGATTGATTGGGTGAATACAGCCTACACATGGTGAATTTTATAATTTTTAAATTTTTGCAATTTTTAAATAACGTCTAAATTTCTTAATTTTAAAACCATTTAAACATTAAAGAATTATTTTAAAAATTAAAAATTTTCAGTGGCAACTCTTATCTTCAACATAATTAAGGTCTTCAGCTTAGCCGCTATTTCTTCTTGTATTGCGGTTCTTTGGACTCCCTTGCTTACTAATTTTTTATATAAACACAAGCTTTGGAAAAAAACGGCAAGAACCAAAACTATTACAGGAGATGATGCTACGGTTTTTAATAATTTGCACAAAGAAAAAGAGGTGGGAACTCCGCGTATGGGAGGGCTTCTGATTTGGATAACTGTTGTTCTGGTTATTTTTTTGTTTTATATTTTAGCTTTAATTTTCCCAAGCACATGGCTGGCTCAATTTGACTTTTTATCCAGGTCCCAGACATGGCTGCCTCTTTTTACTTTGGTTGTCGCTTCCGTTGTTGGATTAGCAGACGATATTTTGGTTGTTAGGGGCTGGGGAAAATACATCGGAGGAGGAATTTCCTTTAAAAAGCGTTTAGCTATTGTGATTCTGCTTGGTTTTATAGGAAGCATTTGGTTTTACCAAAAATTAGGATGGGACGTTGTTTATATTCCATTTTTTGGAAATGTTTCGTTTGGATTATGGTATATTCCTCTTTTTATCATAGTTATGGTTGCATGCTGGTCTGGGGGAATCATAGACGGATTGGACGGACTCTCTGGTGGAACATTCGCTTCAATTTTTGGCGCTTTTGCAGTAATTGCTTTTTCGCAAGGCAAAATTGATTTAGCCGCACTTTGCGCTGTGGTTTTGGGAGCCTTGCTTGCATTTACTTGGTTTAATATCCCACCGGCAAGGTTTTATATGGCAGAAACCGGTATCCTTGGCCTTACAACTCTTCTGGCCGTTGTTACTTTTTTGACTAATTCTGTATATGTTTTACCCATAATAGCTGGGCTTTTGGTTATCGAGGTTGGTTCTGTTATAATCCAGCTTTTGTCAAAGAAATTCAGAAGAAAAAAAGTTTTTCTTTCTACTCCGATTCATCACCACTTTGAAGCTCTGGGCTGGCCGTCCTATAAAGTAACAATGCGGTTTTGGATAATTGGCGTTGTGCTGGCAATAATAGGAGTTGCAGTCCGCTTGCTCGCCTAATACATAAAGTCAAGGTCAGACCTTGACCAAATTGGTCGGGGTCTGACCTCGACCTGTACTTGGCATATAATAAATATCGGTATGATTGATTAATAGACCTGTTGTGAAATAAGGATTTATGCTGCAATTTGAAATTTTGGCTGTAAAATCATAAAAATTCGTCGGCTTGCCGAAGGGCAAACCTTCTCATTTTTCTGATTTTTCGCTCAAAATTTCTTCATTTCGCTTATAATCTTATTTCGCAACAGGTCTAATCAAGAAAATCAAATAGTTAGCGCATACACTGTTTTTCGCTTAGCTCGTTCTTTACCAACTTTTTAACCCTTGAGTTGAAGGAGGGTGAGATGGATACCAAGATTACCATTGAATTGCACGAATTTTCAGATGAAGACAAGAGCTTTGTTGTCCAGGAGGTATTAGGCTGTTTTGTAAGGTTAACAGAAAAAACTCTTGGTAGGTTTGCTTACTGCCATTATCTGGACGGCAGGGAACACGTAGTACAGGTGAGAGCATCATCTAAAGGCAATGCTTCCGTTTCCCCCGGAGAGTAGAGAGAGGTTTGTCCCGGCAACCTAGTTGCCGGTTTTTTAACGATTAAGCATTCTGTTGTGCTTGACAAACCGGACAATAGAGGATAATATGTAGAATATCCTATCTCGGTAAATTTTATATATTATTTTTGCTAATTTTTATTTAAAAAGTAATAAAAAAAGTAACATGAAGCGAAACATAAAATCTGCGCATTTTTATCAAAGCATTTTAATAAAGCTGATTTTAATTTCAGTTGCGGTTATTGCGCTGTTCTTTTTATTCGCTTACGTAGCCGGCGCTTCCACTTATCCGTC
>JBDRST010000049.1:0-20931 GCA_043824525.1 bacterium | reverse complement strand
GCAAGAAAAATTACAGATAAAAAAACCAATGATAGAAAAACGCCTTGTATGGCTTTTTTTATGTTCACCCCGTTAGAAATCTGCTCTATATAGCTATACAGCTAATTTAAGCAAAATTTTGTTATTTTAATACCCCGCTTGTGCGCACTTAAAAAATTTTGCTGCAAATTTTTTTAAGCCAAGATTTCTAACGGGGTTCATTGTTCTTTCTTTTTTACTACCTTTCTTTTTGGCGTCGGTTTTGCTTTTATGTTTGAAATTTTAATATGAAGCTCCTCTAACTGCTTTTTACTTACCTCGTCTGGCGAAGACATCATTAAATCTCTACCGTCTCCTGTTTTTGGAAAAGCGATTACCTCCCTGATATTCGGCTCATTCTGTAAAATAGCAACGATTCTGTCTATTCCAGGCGCGATACCTCCGTGCGGAGGAGTGCCAAAAATAAAAGCATCCATCATGTGCCCAAACTTCTCTTTAATCTCATCTTTTTTGTAGCCCATTATTTCAAAAACCTTTTTGAGGGCATCTGGCGTATGATTTCTTATGCTTCCTCCCCCTATTTCGGCTCCGTTTAACACTATATCGTATTGGCTAGTCAAAATATTTTCTATATTTTTTTTATTTAGCAAATCATCTTTAAACTCCCGTTTTGCAGCTGAAAAAGGGTTATGAGTAAACGTCCACTTTCCTTTATCCCCCACTAATTTTGAGGTATTTTTTTTACTTATATTTTGTTTGCCCCCCTCTTCCTCAAAATTAGTGGGGGACGAGTCTGTTTTTTCAAAAAAAGGAAAGTCAACGATCCAACAAAATGCTAAAAGATCTGGGTCGTTTTTATCCTTACGGATATCAGGTTTATCAGACTTATATTTTTTCATTGCTTCCTCGTAGCTCAACCGTGGAAAAGGTATCTCTTGAATTTTTTTATTGGAGTAAAAATTCTTTATAAGGGTGATCAACATCCTTTCTGTTAATTCCATTACATCTTCCCTTTCAACAAAACTCATTTCTACGTCCAGCTGGGTGTGCTCAAATTGGCGATCCCCCCTCGGATCTTCGTCGCGCAAGCATCTTGCAATTTGAAAATACTTTTCAAAGCCAGCTGCCATCAATAGCTGTTTATACTGCTGAGGAGATTGAGGCAAGGCATAAAATTTTCCCGGGTTTAATCTTGAGGGAACCAGAAAATCTCGAGAGCCTTCCGGTGTTGATTTGGTTAAAATTGGCGTTTCAATTTCAATAAATCCTTCGTTTGAAAGGAAATCGCGCATAAATTTTATAACTTTATGGCGCATTATAAGGTTATTTTTGAGCCGTTCGCGCCTTAAATCAACATATCGGTACTTCATCCTTATTTCTTCGTTTATATCATACCCATCACCTTCTACTGGGAACGGAAGAGTCCCTGACTCAGATAAAACAATTAAGCTTTCTGCTGACATTTCAACTTGGCCAGTTTCAATTTTTGGATTTATCATTTTTTCTGGCCTTTTTATAATTTGGCCTGTGATTTCAACCACCCATTCGGGTCTCAATTGCTCAGCTAATTTATAAATCTGCTCGTTTGAGGGAACAAAAACAACCTGCAGAATTCCGCTTATGTCCCGCAAATCAATAAATAAAATTTTTCCGTGCGCCCTCCTAACATTAACCCATCCTGCAACCTTAATTTTTTCCCCAATATGTTTTGCTGCGTCCTTGATTAAAAATCTACTCATATTTTTAGCTTTATTTTTACAAATCTTCTGTTTCCGACTTTTATCACCATTCCTTCTTGCAAATTTACAGATTCTTTCCAGTTTGTGATCTTATTTTCAGTTTCACCAATTTTTAAGGTTACCGCACTCCCTTCAACCAAACGTTTTGCCTCATTTTTTGAGAAAGCTAATTTACTGTCGCACAATAAATCCAAGATTGAATAATTTCTTTTTCCTGTCTCAAAAACTGGCACATCTGAAGGCAATTCTTTGTCACGAAACACTTTATTAAATTCTAATTCCGCTTTTCCAGCTTCTTTTTCTCCGTGATACAGCTTCACAATTTCTTTTGCTAATTTTGCCTTATAGTCCCTTGGGTTTTTCCCATTTGCTAAATCCGCCTCATATCTTTTAATTTCGTCCTTATTAAGCCTCGTAACTAAAATAAAATATTTTATTATAAATTCATCTTTGAGCGACATTACCTTGCCAAACATTTCATTTGGCGGATCAAGAAGGTTTATTGTGTTTTCCCAGCTTGAGCTCATTTTTCTCCCATCTAATCCTTCTATTAAAGGATTCGTAACAATATCCTGTGGCTCTTGTTTATAATATTTCTGCAATTCTCTGCCAGCTAATAAATTAAATCTTTGGTCTGTGCCGCCAATTTCAACATTAGCTTTAATAGCAACAGAATCATACCCTTGCATCAGGGGATACATTAATTCGCGCAAAGAAATTCGCCTTCCTTGCTCTAAGCGCTTTTTAATATTTTCCCTAGCAATAAACTCGCTTAAAGAAAAATTATCCGCCTGCCTACCGATTTCATAATAATCCAATTTTTTTAGCCATTCAGAGTTATGCCTGACCTCGCATTTTTTTATATTAATAATTTTTCCGGCCTGTTTGACATAAGTTTTCATATTTTCCTTTACTGTTTTTTGGTCTAGCATAGGACGTTCTGAGTCTTTGTCGGATGTATCGCCGATCACTCCTGTAAAGTCTCCTATGATTAAAACTATCTTGTGCCCAAGCTCTTGAAAATCCCGCAATTTTAGCAGAGGTATTGCGCGACCAATGTGGAGATTGGGGCTGGTGGGGTCAATGCCAAGTTTGATTCTTAGTTGCTTTCCAGAACGCAAAGATTCCCTTAGATGCTCTAAGCCAATAACTTCCTCCACTCCCCTGGTCAAAACTTCTTCAATTTTTTGTTCGTCAACCTTCATAATTGATTTTGTAATGCAAGGTATTTATCAATTATACAACAGTTAGTTTTAAATTCAAACCCTTCACCCTCCCGTCAATGCTTTCTCGCGGATATCGAAAACAACACTGTAGCATTTAATTGCCCCATGGTTATTTGTTGGTTGGGTGAAGGGTTGACATTAAAATTATGTTGCACTATAATAATTTTATTGAACGACTTAGAACGGTTCTAAGCAAAAATAGCTGTACCTTTACATCCTACTGTAGCGGAGGAAAAACAGGTAGGATCTTGCAAAACAGCGAAGAGGCAGGTTCGTTTTTTTACCCCCCCCCGACACGGAAAGGACAAGTCGTGACAAGAAAGAACGGCAAGAACGGCGAGAGCAAGTCTGTTTCTTTTGAGAGTTTGGATTCTACGCTTCAGAACTACCTGAGGCACAGAGCACCAGACCAAAACGGACTCACGGATGCCGAGGTTAAGGCGTTTTGGAGCGCATTCACGCTCCAAAACTCAAACCCGGCGCTTGATCTCAACATCCCAGTCGCGGCAATGCGGCGCGTCATGAGAAGCGCTGTTGAGCGACGGAAAAGCGAACTCAAGCGAAACCGCCTAAAATTGATGGCCGGTGCGCTGAAGTAGCCCACCTCTACGCCCCTCCCGCAACTCAAAATGCCGCGAAGACCAGGTCTTCGCGGCTCTTTTTATTTTACTCTCAAAAAAATTCACCCGGTTAAATAGTCCAAAGGGCTAATTTCGCAAAACGAAATTATTTAACTGGGTAAAACAAAAAGTAAAATAACCCCTCACCATTTTTACCGCTTTTTTTGTATTACTAAAAAGACAGCCGAAGGCGCTTCGCATTACAGTCATTCTATTTTCAATCATCATCGCTGAAAGATCCCTACGGGGAATCCGCCTGCGGGCGTCAAATGGTGATGGGGTACATGCTTACGCAAAACAAAAAGACGCGGTACGTACGCGCCTTTTTGTGTATTTCACTAAATCCAGCGCCGCCTTCCGCCAAAAATTTATTTCGGCTTCAAATAAATGCAGGTCCGGATAAATCAAAGTGTCTTAGAATCTATCTTTCCTCAATCTTTTTGTAAATATCTGTGATAACCTTTGAGGCTGTTTCCTTCCCTCCAAGCCCGATTGCTAATCCAATGCCCAACGCCAAGGCCCCAACTATTCCATAAATAATTGAACTGTAAAGGGTTTTCACCAATAAGCTAGATGGCAATAGCTGGTCTAAAATTAGAAAAAAAGCAAATATCCAGATTGCCCACCTTACAATGGAGGCCGCAAGAAACCCATAGCCAACCTTCAATCTCTCAACCGTTGCCCTGACAATTTTTTCTACGATGTCGGAAATAATAACAGCAACAACAAAAACTAGCACAGCCACAATTACATTAGGTACATAAAGTAATACCCTTGTAAGGAAACCGGCAAAAGAAGTCAAGTTTAGTATATCAACGGCAAGCAGTAAAAACACTATAACAAAAACCCATTTGAAAATTGCGCCTATAAACTCTGAAGGATTTACGTCAACATTTGCTCTCTGCAAGGCTTTTCTCCATCCCTCTTTTTCAAAGAGCTTGTTAAATTTAACTGACTTTAATATCTCGGTAATCAATCTGCCGATTCCGACAGAAATCAGATAACCGATTATAAAGACGACTATGGCTACCACTAGGTTAGCAACAAAAGATATTAATTGTTGCAAAAATGGCTGAATAACTGACAACCAATCTGTGTATGTCATAATATTATTAGGTTTTAATAATTAATAGTTAGAGATCATATTTTTGCTCTGTAAACAGTTTGCTCTGTAAACCAGAACAGCCGACCTTTAAATCTATTATTCCATTATCCCTTTCCCAAAAATAGAAAGCAAGCCCTTCACCCTGTGGATAACTTTTTAAGGTCAAAAAATACCAACTATCGCACCAAACCGCTAAGTATCTCCAAAAGATTTTTTTTAAAACAGGGTGAAGGGTCAAGCCCCAGGGGTGTGGATAAGTCGCCATCGCCCTGCGATGGCTCAAATTCAAAAATCAAATAGGAACCGCTTATTACATAGCTGTTCCGACTTTACCGAGAATGCTCGATGAAATCGGCATAATTCTGCGGAATTAAACAAAATGCAAAATTATGGTGTCGCGCTGCGGCGCGACAAATTTATATCAAAAATTTGCTCCACTCTTCAGGCAGTGGGATTTGAAGGTTTATTGTTTTTTCGCCGGTGGCTATTTTGAAGGAAATTCCTGTTGCGCAAAGAGCGATTTCGCTATCCATTTTCCACGCGGTCATCTTAGTTTTACTATATTTTCTGTCTCCTAAAATTGGGTGGCCCATATTTGCCATCTGAATTCTTATCTGATGGAATCTACCGGTTTTAGGCAATATTTTCACAAGCGAAAATTTATCATTAGCTTTTACCCCGTTAGAAACAGCCCGCCCCATAGTCCCTCCGGGCACGCAGGCACGGGCGGTGTTTCTAACGGGGTTTACTGCCTCCCAAGATAATTCTGCTGTTCTTGTTTTGGTTGCCTTTTTAATTTCCTGCAAAAGTTCTTCATCAGATTTTTTAGCAAACCCTTCAGCAAAAAAAGCGATTTTGTTAACTTTTTCCTTAATCGCCCCTTTTTGCTCTTTTAGTTTACCGGCCACAATCCCGTGATAAATTTTTTGTATAGTATGGTTTCTAAATTGCTCGGACAATCTTGCTGCGCCCTTTGACGTTTTTCCAAATAGAACAATACCGGACACAGGCTTATCCAAGCGATGCGCTAAACCCAAAAATACATTTCCCGGTTTTTTATATTTGGCCTTCAGATATTCTTTAACATAATCCAACAAGCAGGAATCCCCCGATCTATCTCCCTGCGTCAAAACACCGGCTGGTTTTACTACTGCGATTATATGGTTGTCTTCATAAAGAACTTTTATCATAATTAAGCTGTTAAAACCTGTCTGCCAGTTTGTAAATATCCCCTGCGTCGCTCGCCTTACCGCCCTCACTTCGTTCGGGCTAGCTCTTCGGTTGTGGCTCGCTTTTTCAAAACCCACGGTTTTGAATAATTTCCTACACGGGGAAATACCCAATTTCCCCGACCCCCTTTGTGGCAGGGGATATTTAAAATTGGTCTGCCAATTTGTAAATATCCCCTGCTCCCATAATTATTAAAACGTCTCCTGATTTTATATTTTCTTTAACGTATTTTTCGGCTTTATCGCTTGGTAAATAAAGAATGTTGTCTCTACCTATTCTTTCAACTAATTTTTGGGAACTTACTTGTTTTCTTGTTTTTTTAGTTTCCCTGCCCGCAACGTCATAAATATCAGTGATAATGATCTTATCCACGGGTGCTTGCTGAAAAACCTTTACAAAATCATTAAATAAATAAAATGTTCGCTGATATTGATGGGGCTGAAAAACACACCAAATTGTCTTTTTAGAATATTTTTCTCTTACTGCATTCAGAGTTGCTAAAATTTCGTTTGGGTGATGAGCATAATCGCTGATTAGTGTAATTTTTTCTCCTTTAATTTTCTTCCCCGTTATCTCAAAACGGCGCCAAGTTCCTTTAAATTCAGAAAGGGATTTAAATGTAATCTCGTCTGGTATTTCCAAAATTCTGGCAACCCGTAAAGCTGCAAGAGCATTTAAAACATTGTGCGATCCTGGAATTTTCATTAACTTTTTTATTTTTTTTGCTTCCGGCTGGCTTAAAGAATATCCAAGCGCCTTAAATTTAGGATTTTCAGTTTTTGGAATTTCTTTGTCATCTGCATTAAAAACTAAAAATCCGTCCTCTGGCAACCGCGCAATAAAATCTGCGAACGCTTTTTTAACCTTTGCAAACGTTTTAAAATAGTCTAAGTGCTCTTTATCAACATTTGTCACTACAACTATTTTGGGTGCATAGTACAAAAACGAGGAATCATACTCACATGCCTCGATAATTAAAATTTTGTCCCGACGAAGTCGTGGATCCGCGATGGCTTCGCCATCGGGACTCTTCCCTGCCCTAAAATTGCTATTGCCAAATTCCTTTACCTTTGTCCCCACTATAACGGTTGGGTCAAGCCCGGCTCTTTCTAAAACAAGGGCCAACATTGCAGTGGTTGTAGTCTTCCCGTGAGCGCCAGCTATTGCAATTGTATAATATTCTTTTGTTAACTCGCCAAGGGCTTCGGGGTAACTGATGGCCCTTATTTTATATTTCTTTGCATGCTTTAATTCAGGGTTATCCTTTTTTACAGCTGGGCTATAAACAACTAAATCAACGTCCTTTTGCAGGTTTTTTGCTTTGTGCTTGCCAATAAAAATCTTAATACCTTTGTTTTTTAAAAAATCCGTAATTTCAGAAGAAACCAAATCAGAGCCAAAAACTTCCTGACCCTTTGACAAATAGTACTGAGCTAACGCCGACACCCCAATTCCGCCTATTCCAACAAAGTGAACTTTCATATTTTATAAAACTCTTTTACTAAACTAATAAGAAATAAATAGAACACAAAAATATAAATCCTAAATCCCCTATTCGAGCGAATTAGAGATGTATCTCGCGATATTGTTTTGATTCGGCGAAAGTTTGTACCACATTTCTAGGTTTCTTTGGTCTCTTTCCACCACATCGGCATTAAAAAGCAGCCCCAGATGCTTAGACGTAGCCTTAAATGAAATCTTAATCTCGCCTGCGATATCTCCAACTTTTGCCCCTCTGCTTTTTTTCAAATAACTAATAATAGACAGCCTGCGCCTATTGGCAAGAACTTTTAGTATTTTCTCCGTTTCCTTTATTATTTTTTTCATATAATCAGTTTACCACACAATACATATTTTGTATATCCCTTATTCGCTCGAATAAGGACAACAACGAAACGAATATGCAAATAAAAATATACTCAGAAAATAAAATTAATCTTTTAGCTCGCGGCTTTCTAATATTCCATACACTGGACCTCCTTTTTTTAAAACGCTTTCCATTACTTCAATTGATTCAACTGTAAAAACTAAATCAATGTTTTCGTTTACTTCCGGTCTTTCTTCCGGCTCAATCTTTTTAAATTCCCATTCTTTTATGCGGGCTAAGGTAACGTGAGGCGTAAAACCTTTTTTCTCCGGTCGAAAATTTACTGCCTCGAGGAGTTCTTCCTGTAAATCATTTTTTAATTCCGCCAATTCTTCTGATTTTTCCCCTTCTGCCCAAACCATTTTTGGAGGCATTTTATTTGTCGGACCATATAAAACTTTATTTAAATTGACAGACAAAGAGCTGTGTAGCCTTGCTACTTCACCGACGATGCTACAGACATCTACAATTTCCTGGTCTGTTAGGTCCCCTAAAAATACTAAGGTAACGTGCAGATTATCCTTAGTGATCCACTTTGCCGGTAACTCCGCAAATTTTTCTCCGTATTTGCTTAATGCCTTTTTTATATCTTCTGGTAAATTTATAGCTATAAAAACTCTATGTCGTTTTTGCATACCAGGTAGTAGAAATTTGACTTTATCGTTAAAAATCTACAAATTAAAACCTCTGCTTTACTTTTTAATCCTTATACCAAGAGCAAAATTGTTTTAAGCTCGCTCTGCGAGCTTTGTCAAATTTTCACTACCTGGCATGATTCTTTTATTTTACCCTAAAACCAACGGGTTTTCAATCGCTTGACAAATTAGGACAATAATGATACAATTATAATATGGGGGGTGTTTCAACCTACATTACAGGAGCCACAACCATGACTAAAGAGTTCAAAGCAGGAGATAAAGTGCGCCTAACAACAACACTGCTCTTGCACTCTAACAAAAAGACAAGAAAAGAGTTTTCGGGCGTGCTCACAATCAAGAGCATCCAAGGGGGCGTTGTGTGCTTGAAGAATTGTCAGGGGCACACTATTACGTTAAATAACACTCGGCGCATCTACAAGCCGCCCAGATAACCTCCCCGCACCAAAGGGCCTGTCCAAACCACAGGCCTTTTTTTTGCAGGTAGTAGAATTTCGGCGGCGTTTTGCTTCGCAAAACGCTTTAAAAAACAGCCGAAACTTCACTACCTGATTTGCAAAAAAAATGATAATATGAAATTGCCATGGCAAACAAAGAAATATCAAAAATTTTTAAGGAAATAGCTAAGCTTCTGGAAATTAAGGGTGAGAGCGCCTTTCATATAAATGCCTACAGAAAAGCCGCGTCTTATTTGGATAATTTAAAAACTGATGTTTTGGAAATCTATAAGGAAGGTGGGCTTGAAGGATTAAAGGTTCCTAAAATAATAGGCGATAAAAATGCCAAAAAAATTGAGGAATTTATCAAAACATCCGCCTCCGCCAAAGGCTACGGCGAGACAAGGGGGAAAATTAAAGATTTTGAGGGCTTAAAAGAAGAAACCGCCATCAGACAAGTTATTACGCATTTCTTCCAATCAAAAGGCCTGGGGTTGCGGGAATTAAAAGAAAATGCTAAAAAAAGAAAGATAATCTACTCAAGATTTACTAAGCCGGCAAAACAACTTTTGGAATTAGCAGGCTCGGTTGAAAAAGCAAAACAAGCCATTGATAAGGTGGCGTCCTGGGCAAACACAAGAAAGCTTGATTACGCTATTGAAACCGTATTTAAAAAGTGGCTAGAATTAGACCGCTTAAAACCCAAAGAAATTGTTAAAAAACCGTTTTACAAAGGAGACCCGATGATTTGGTCTGAAACAAAAAAGAAGTGGTTTGTTATTTCAAAATACGGAGAATGGTTAGAATATGCCGGAAAAAAGGAAGAAATAGAGTGGCGGATTGTCGATTGAATCCGGAATTTGGAAGCTGGAATTTAGAATAGAATATAGAATACTGAATTCTGGATTCAAAATTCAATTCAAAATACTAAATTCAAAATACTAAATTCACATGTTGAGCCATACCGACCTTAAAAAAGGCGTACAATTTATTTACAATGGGCAGCCATGGGAAGTGCTAGAAGCACAGCTTTCAAAAATGGCGCAAAGACGCCCTGTTATCCAGAGCAAAATAAAAAATTTAATAGACGGGAAGGTCCAGCAAATAAATTTCCAGCAGGGTGATACGTTTGAAGAGTCGAATTTAGAAAAAAAAGAAATTAAATTTTTATACCAGAACAGGGGTGAATACTTTTTTTCAGAACCAAATGACCCGTCTAAAAGATTTTCCTTTACAGAAACTCAAATTGGAGAACAAGCAAAATATTTAAAACCGACTGAGATTGTAGTCGGAATTATTTTTGAGAAAAAAATCATCAACTTTAATCTTCCGATAAAGGTGCAACTTAAGGTTAAAGAAACTCCGCCTGGTCTGAAGGGCAATACCGCGCAGGGCGGCACAAAGTCTGCGATGCTGGAGTCTGGAGCTGAAATACAAGTCCCGTTATTTGTCGAAGAAGGAGACGTCATAGAGGTGAACACAGAAACAGGAACATACGTGCGTAGGGTTTAGGGTGTAGTATCAGGGTTTAGTAAAAACGAACGCCCCAGACGCTGTCTGGGGCGTTCGTTTCAGCGGAATTATATCCGCTCTTTTTTTAGGTTTAGCAGGTTCATCGAGAGGGCGGGGGCGTGGGCCGAACAACAGGATCTTCCACAAAAGACCTTTGCATTATATCCTGCTCTACTATGGCTTTTTGCCTGCCGTATTTTAGTTTTGAGATTTTTTTAATTGCTTCAACAATTTCAGCTCTTCCTTTTGGCGGAGGAAGGGTGTTCATTTTAAACGGTGTCGAAATTTTGTTATTAATTATCATCTTAATAACCATTGTAAAGTTATCCAAATTTACTAAATCAAACCTTGAAAATCCAGGCTCAAATTGTTTTTCTAAATTTTCAGCGTCTTCTGCTCCAATCCTAAATGCTCCAATTGTGCCCACGTTTCCTAAAACAGCGTCTCTAATTTCTTGCTTTAGCTGAGGAATATACTGGTGCGCCATTATTAAATTTAACTTATATTTTCTGGCTTCAGATAAAATTGTGGCAATTGAATCTGTTGTAAAATTTTGAAATTCGTCTATGTATAAATAAAAATCAGTTCGTTGTTCCTCTGAAACTCGCGCCCTTCTCATGGCTGCCATTTGTATTTTTGAAACTAATATCAGCCCCAGCAAGGAGCTGTTAACTTCACCTGTCAGGCCTTTTGATAGGTTGGCTAAAAATATTTTTTTCTCATCCATTATTTTTGCCAGGTCAAACCCGGAGCGCGGTTGCCCTATTATGTTTCTCATCATTTCGTTTTCAATAAATCGCCCAAGTTTTGAAACCACATAACCTAACATATCAGACCTTGTAGAACCTGTTGTTTGCGCCCATTCTTTTGTCCAAAAATTTCTTACAACCGGGTCTGAAACCTTTGCCATTCTTTGCTGAAGAAACGTTGGGTCGGTAAACATTTTTGGAATTTCAACTAAGGTGCCGGGATTGTCTTTATCTGCCATTAAGGCCAGCATAGCGTTTCTCATATAATGCTCAAACATTGGTCCTATAATTTCAGGCGGAAAAAGCTTCATAAAAATTGCTATCATTTCCTGCACCGCAAAATCTTTTTGCTCTGGCGTGTCGTACTCTAACATGTTCAGCCCACACGGTCTTTCTGTGTCAAATGGCTCAAATAAAACAACGTCATCCACTCTATTTTTTGGAATATTAGCTAAAATATGTTCTACTAATTCGCCGTGCGGATCAACCACTGCTACTCCTTCCCCATTTAAAATATCCTGCGCTATCATTCCTTCCAAAAAGCTGGATTTTCCAACGCCAGTCTGCCCTATAATATAAAAATGCCGCCTTCTGTCCTGTCTGCTTGAAAAATAAACTTTTTTTGCATCTCCGCGGAACAACGCTTCGCCAATTAAGTTCGTTCCCTCTTCCGGCAAATCAGATGGAGGCGCAGCAGATGCGGATTTTGCTGCTTTAATATACGGAGTTTCAATAAAATGAGATGGAAAATGATAGATGCTTGCTAGTTCCTCTAAGTTTAGAATGCTGGCGTGCCCTGGATTAAAATTTCGGAAACTGAAATCATAAATTAGTTTTTTAAGCTCTCTGCCACGCACGTGTTTTGGTTCTAAGCTGTTTATTGCAGAAAGAGAATATTGGCTGAAGGCGCCGATTAAATGGTTTAAAATTTCTTCTGCTCTGGCTTGAGTTTGAGCAGATGCAACAACTCTTACATTGGCTTCAAACGGCTGTTTTTGGATTTTGCTTTGTATGGCGTCATACCCTTTTTGGTCAAAACCTTGCTGCCTTGGCATGCCAAACTGGTCTAATTGCTGAGGATTTTTGTTTTGATTTTTTGGACCGGGATTTAAAAGCGTTTCAATCATTTCCATCACAGGCCCGTGAAGCGCTTGGATTGCGGCTGTCCTCACATCGCGACCCTCCCTAATTTTTTTTAAAGCTTTCTCTCCCTTTTTTCTTAAGCTTAAGGCAGACAAGGGTCTTATTATAACCTGCACCGCTCCTCCTTCATTGGCTGAAATTTTACTTAAATCATTTGTTATTAAAGACAGAGGGTCCTTTTCTAATGTTTGATAGGTGCTTATTGGAAAAAGAAAATTTTGCGATAATCTCAGGTAAGCTGCGGCAGTGGCTCCTTGCGGTTCAAAAATAGTATAATCTTGCGGAACTTTATCAACTACCGCTGAAGGGTAAACGCCCTGCACATATTTTTCAAAAACAGATTCAAGATATTTGGGCACTGCCACATAAAAAGAAATGTCTGAGCCGCCTATTTGAGAGGCGATTTCAAAGGCAACGCTTGGAGCGCTTTGAAATATTCTCGGCTTTTTTAAATACAAAAAATTAGAAAAAACCTGCTCCATTTGAGCTATCATCATTTTTTCTTCCTTCTGCTCGTCTGACTCCTTTTTCTTAGGATTTTTGGGCATCATCACCAAAAACAAAACCACCTCTAGTCCCCCGAAGACAGAGTTTTTTTCATTTGTTTCAGCATTCAAGGCAATCATGAAGGCCAAAACCATCAAAAGCAAAACTATAATAAGTCCGGGAATTATAAAAGACATAACTAAAATTTCTAATTTCTAATTTTCAATTTCTATTAAATTTCTAATGAACTAATTTCTAAACAATTACGGCTTCCGTTTGAAAATTAAAAATTTCAAATTTAAAATTGAAAATTCAAACAATTTATTTCATAAATTGTTTGTAATATCCCTCGCGGGCTAACATGTCGTGAAAAATATCAAGCAAATAAGGATCGTTCATTGCTTTTGCAGTTTGTATTGCAAAAACTACGCCCTTTTCCCGGGCAATCTGCAAAAGCCGCTCAATTTTTTCTTTTTCGCCCAAAAATCCAATCTTTTTAGCCTTGTTCTTTGCTTCATCTTTTAATTCCTCGTTCATCTCCATTAGCTCTATCTCCCGTTTGAGCTCTTCTGAAATAAGCTTTTCTTCCTCCAAAATTTCTCTCTTCTCGGGAACCGTCCCCGCGTCTTTTTCAAGCTCTATCCTCTGCTCGCTGGCTGAGATTTCGCGTCTTTTTAGCTCTTCTTTATTTTTGTCGTCCATATTTTTTTCTACGTATATTTGCGTTAATATCCGTGTGTTTCCGCTTCTACCTAACAATTAAATCTATTAGCGCTTCCTCAAAGTCACCTGATGAAAAATTGCTTTTGCTGTTATCTTTTCCTGAGGCGACGATTATTTTTAGTCCGGTAGATATTTTTGAAACTTCGTATATTTTAATGCAAGGCGTAGGGTCAAATTCCGGCTTTAATAAAGCTCCGCAATCGCTTTCATCAGGAATCCAGTTATCTATGGTGTATTCTTTTGTAGCAATAAACCTTCGTCCTTCAGAATCAACAATATCTCTAATATCCCATGACCTTTCATCTATGTTTACCTTGCCTTTGTTTTGGGCGCCAATGGTCACAATTATAAATCTTTCGGTAGTTCTTACTGAACTTTTAGTGCCGTACGTTTGTTTTTTTGCCATAGCAGGAGTTAAAACGCTCCCAAGATCCCTTGAATCAATAAAAACGAATTTTGTATTACCTAAAGTTCTTTCATAATTGAGCTGGGGCACAGTGCTGTCTGGCTCACCCGACAGGGGAGCTGGAGGCCTTTCTGCCATTCTCATTACTAAATAAACTATAACCACTGCAACCAATACAATAATGGCTAAAACCAAAAGCAATCTTGACACCTGACCTTTTTGCATAAATTGCCGAAGATTTTTTTTCAATAAATTTTTTCTTTTTTTGTTAGCCATAAGATTAATTTTTAATTAGAATATTTGTATCTTTTCTTTTAGTATACCATAACACCTATTCATACCTCAATGCGTCAACTGGTTTCAATTTTGCTGCTGCTCTTGCGGAAAAATATCCCGAGACGCAGCCAACTAAAAATGAAAACGCGATACTAAACAAAATTAAACCGGGTCCTACATCCGCTTGTAGTACAAAAATTGGGTGAATCTGAAAATAGATTTCTACTGTTTTTGCTAAAATCAAACCCAACAATGTGCCACCGATTCCTCCAAGCATTCCAAAAATTCCAGACTCAATCAAAAATAAAGTTGTAATTGTTTTATTTTTTGCCCCTATGGCTTTTAATATTCCTATTTCTTTAATCCTTTCGTTAACAGAGGTGTACATTGTGTTCATTATTCCAATTCCTCCTACAACTATAGCAATTGATGCAAACCCAATGATAACCGCTTGCACTAAACCCATTATGTTTCCTACAATACTGGTTATTTTTTCTGAAGTTAAAACAGTATAAGAAGAATCACTTTCTTTTTGTCCAATTCTTCTTTTTCTATTTTCATTAAGATTGCTCTTCATCTTTTCTGCCACAATGTTTGGGTCTTGACCTACTTCTATTTTTGCCATAGCTTGCTTGGCTCCCGTGCGCTCACCTGTAACTGACCTAAAAAGATTTAAGTCTACGCCAATCATTGAATCGTCCTGTTTATTTCCTATAGAATTTAATAATCCCACAACCAAAAATCTTCTACCTTTTATATTTGCCTCTGTGCCAACCTTAATACCAGGAAATATGTCTGTTGATACAGCGCTACCAACAATCATTTCACTTTTTCCCGGAGAGGGCCATCTGCCATCAGCAAGAGACCAGCCAACATCATTTTTTAAAATATCCAAACCCTCTCTCATATCAGCCCCATAAAGCATAACCAGTTTTTTTTCGTCGTTGTAGCGCCCCATAACAGAAGTATAATCTAAAACAGCAACTTCAGCCACACCGGGTGTTTGTTTGATAATTTTAATGTCTTCTTCTGTTAACTTTATTCCAGCAAACAAAGAGGTAATATCATTTATATCTCCTGGCATTATCATAATTAAATCTTTACCAATCATGCTTAACTGTTGCAAAACAGCATTTTTTAATCCTTGACTTAAAGATAATAAAGAAACAATTAAAAATACTCCAATAACAACTCCAACTGTTGTAAGCCAAGATCTAATTTTTCTGGTTGTTATGGCTCTAAAGGCAATTCTGAAATACTCTTTTAGGTTGTTAAAATTTATTTTAAACATTAAATTTCGCGAATTTTCAATTACCAATTTTTCCCGATTTCACCGAGGATCTTCGATAGCTTCGCTATCGGGACAATTTTCAATTCTTTAATTTTCAAATTGTCGCACAGCACCACGGTTCCGTGCACTGAACCACGGAACTGTTTGTCGCACCCTCCTTCGCCCTTCGGGCTATGGACGGGCAAGCAATAAATTATTTTTGCTCATCTTTTTCTCTTTTTGTTTTTACTTTATAAGATTTGTGATGATTTTTATTAACTTATCTTTTTCTTTTGGATCTGAAATTGCAATCAAAAGCGAGAGTGCTGTCAGGGCATTATCGTTTATTTTCTTTTCACCGATTTCTCTGTAAAGATATTTGTTTTTATCAAGGAAATACACAAACAAA
Source organism: bacterium (assembly GCA_043824525.1). Taxonomy (GTDB): domain Bacteria; phylum Patescibacteriota; class Minisyncoccia; order Minisyncoccales; family Staskawiczbacteraceae; genus XYD1-FULL-39-28. Next base: position 5,098 of record JBDRST010000049.1, on the reverse strand, counting down.
AACGAGCCGATTCTTTTATTGCCGTCAACAAACGGATGGTCTTTGATAACAAAATACAAAAGGTGGGCTGCTTTTTCTTCAATGCTTGGGTAAAGCTCTTTTTTATCGAATGTCTGCAAGATATTACCCAATATTCCCGCTAATCCGTTTTGCGCATCTGTGCCAAACAAATCGCTCGCTTCTTTTTTTGTTATTAACTCTTTTTTTATTTCTTTTATAATTTTTGAGGATGTTTCATAATCTAAAACAAATTTTCCCTTTCCGGATTTGGATGTAGAAAGTTTTCCTTTATCATACTGTTCAAGCAGGGTTAAAGTTTTTGAATAATCAGCCAATAAGTTTAAGATCTCCTGCTCTTGTCCTGCCAGCAATTCGTGTTTTGATTTTTGGCGCAAAAAATCAACCGTTGTTTGCAGTTCTTTAAATTTATTCTCAGCTTCCAAAAGTCGCTTTTCGTTTACATTATAGCCTTTTACTAAATAATTTTTGAGCGTATTTGTTGCCCAAATGCGGAACCTGACGCCTTGCTGGGACTTTACTCTATATCCAACCGAAATAACAACATCAAGATTATAAAAGTTTGTTTCATAAGCTTTCCCATCAGAGGCAGTTATTCGGAATTTCCGAATAACTGAATTTTCTTTTAATTCGCCCTCCTTAAAAATATTTTTAATATGTTCATTTATTGTCGGCAATCCCTTATTGAATAATTCAGCCATCTGCTTTTGTGTAAGCCAAACCGTTTCTTGATCTAATTTTACATCAATTTTTATTTTATTATCAGCTTTATAAATAATTATTTCTCCTTTTTTTATTTCTTTATTTTCCATGATTTATTTAATTGCCTCATTTTTTTGCCAAAGCACGTCCTCTTCTTTAAAATGGTTTTTTACTATTTCACCGTCCTGTATGTGAATTATATTTTGACTGTAATGGGCAATATTTGGATCGTGAGTTACAACAATAATTGTTTTTCCCTGATCTTTATGAAGTTTTGTTAAAATTTTCATAACTGTTTTTCCGGTACTTGAATCCAAATTTCCCGTTGGCTCATCGGCAATTAAAATTTCTGGGTCATTAGCTATGGACCTTGCAATAGCAATTCTTTGCTGTTCTCCGCCCGACATTTCTTTTGGTCTATGTTTTATTCTATTTCCTAAATTCACCGATTCCAATAACTGCGTCCCCCTTTCTTTTCTTTGATTTTCGGGCACTCCTTGAAAAATCATTGGCAACATAACATTTTCCAAAGCAGTTAAATTAGGCAAAAGATTAAACTGCTGAAAAACAAACCCAATTTTTTTTCCTCTTATTTCAGCCAACTCATCTTCTGAAAAACCTGATACGTCTTGCCCTTGCAAATATATTTTTCCTTTAGTTGGAACATCTAAAAGGCCCAATAAATACATTAAGGTTGATTTTCCAGAACCAGAGGGTCCCATTATAGTAGCAAAAGAACCTAAATTTATTTCCAGACTCACTCCTCTCAACACAGAGACATCAACTTCTCCTAATTTATAAATTTTCCAAACATTTTCTAGTTTTAAGAGTGGATCCATAGTTTTTGGTTTTATCCCGCACCAAAACCATATCCAAAAATAAAAAGGTCGTGGTCTTGGTGCGGGATTCCGCCTCGCAAATAAGCACCCGTGTTTAATGCCCCGCCAAATTCCTTAAATGCTTATTTGCTCGGCTTCATTTTTTACCTGTAATGATTTTATCTTTTTCGTTTAAGCCAGAAATAACCTCATAATAATCATTTCCCTCAAGCCCTGTCACAATCTCCCTGTCTTCAATTTTACCACTGCCTACAATCTGTATAATTTCCCTTCCGTCAATATTCGTCACAACATTTTTTTGAACTCTCAAAACATTTTCTCTCTTGTTTGCCTGTATAACAATGTCAGCTGTCATGCCAGACCTTATGCCCTCTAACTCATTGGGGAAATCAATTGTCACCTCGTAATAAACAACCTGATCAACGATTTTCTCTGCTGGATCAATCAAAACCACCTTCCCCATAATAGGATTTTTGGAAAAAGCGATTAAGGTTACCCAGACAGAGTCGTTAACCTTTACATTGACAATGTCCTGCTCATAAATATCTGCTTTTATCTGAAATGGATTTGATGAAAGCAGGTTAATTACCGGCTGGTTTATTGAAGCAACCTCTCCAATTTTATAATTAATATCCGTAACCTTACCGTCAATAGGACTTATCAAATACGCTTCGTTCAGCTGGCTTTGGTACAAACTAACGTTTGCCTCAGCTTGCTCTATCTGGGCCTTGTAAACGTCAATATCTTCCTGCCGGGGTTCCGCCTGACGCAAAAACAAATTATCCTCTGCTTTTTGCAAAGCTATTTTGTAAAATTTTATGTCTTGCTGGCTGGTCGTAACATTTGTCAAGGCGGTATTAATGTACCCTTTTTGTGTGTCTAAAGAAGTTTTATCTGTTGAAGAAACCTTATAATTGTAAATCCCTTCATCGCATATATCCCGGATAACCTTTAGCGCCGATGAAACATTGTTAAGCGAAATTATAGCCTGGTTTATTGCATTATCAACGTCTCCACTATTAGAGCTTGCTCTGGCGATATCAAAATATTTTTTAACATTATCCGTACTTTCTCTTATTTCGGCTTTTCTATCAATTACTTTGATGCCCTGCTGGTCCACCAAAGAAAAATAACTTGATTGGATGCCATTTACAGTAGTCAAACTATTGTAAATTTTTGTGTAAGCGTCCTCCAGGATGTTTATGGCGCTGGCATATTCACTATCAAGATCGTGTTCTGCTGAATCCCTGGCGCCCTCGTATGTCTTAATGTCTTCTGGTGTATAGCCATTAATTAATTTATCATATTGGCTCTTGGCGATATTTAAGGCAGCCTGGTAGTTCTTTAATTGAGAACTAGTTTGACTGGCATCAATAGACCCCAAAATCTGACCCCTTTTAACCTCATCTCCAATCCGGACATTTATGTTTTGGATTCTTCCCACGGTCTTAAAACTTAAGCTTATGTTATCTGTTGCCTGTACGTTTCCGGTTTCAGAAATTTCCTGCAAGACATCCCCTTTTTCCACGCTCTCTATTATATAAATGTCAAGGGGATTTTTGAGTAACTGCTTCAAACCAAAATATCCTGCAACTAATAAAATAATTACAATAATAACTATCCACGTTTTACTTAATTTAAATCTCATGGTTATTATATTAAATATTAAAGATTCCAGCGCCCTTAAGCCACTTACCGAACAAGCAATCAGGGCTGTGGGGCAAGGGTGAGGGCTGTCTTAAAACAGAAACCGCTTCCTTAAAAATTTCATAAATATCTGACGGATTTGTTTCAATTTCAATAACTTCTTTTCTAAATGGCAGGCGGTCAATAAATCCCCTGCTCTTGTCTACAATATAAAAAGCCAAATATCCTTTTCCTGTAGTCTTAAATCCATTTTTCTCCATTAAATATGCATATGTATCAAGTTGCAGCTGGAATCTGTCATAAATTTTAGCAGCAGAGCTTCCGGTTGATTTATAATCTAAAGGCGCAATTTTTTTCCCCTGCTCTGAGCCTGTCGAAGAGTCAAACTCTAAAACATCGTCAACTGCGCCAAATAATGTTGCTTTTAAATCCTGGTCATAATATCTTATGCCGGCAAAATTGTCCCTCCACTGATTTAGCAATCTTTGGTTCGGAAATAAGCGCGCTTTAATATTGTTTTGTTCTAGCAATGGGTGCGGCAAACCCTTTGCCCTATAGGAGTCAAATTCTTCTTTGAGCAATGCATCAACCGCGGAATTTAAAGCATACGGATACGGCGGAGGTCTTTTAATTCCTAAATTTTTATCAAGCCAAAAACAATGAGGACATTCAAGGTACAAATTAAGAGAGTTTGGGGATAATTTTATTGCTCTTTCACTCATTTAATAAACCTGTTGCGTAATAAGGATTTATGCTACAACTTGCAATTTTGGCTGCAAAATCATAAAAATTCGTCGGCTTGCCACAAGGCAAACCTCCTCATTTTTCTGATTTTTCGCCTAAAATTCCTTCATTTCGCTTATTAATCTTATTACGCAACAGGTTTAATATACTTTAACAAAAACTAACCTTCTAATCAATTACGGCAAACCTCACAGTAAAAAAATTAAGTTATCATCACCCAGCGCCATTTATTATATTGGTCTTTGTAAAATTTCCAATCTTTATATTTATATTTTTTTAGTAGTTTTTCTATTTTTCTTTTTTGTTCTGGACTAAATTCCATGAAAATTTTGCTTGCCCTCACACCATTCGCCCGATGGCGAACTGGTAGTGATGGGCCGCCCTGGTTTAAATAGTTTTTTGATTGTTTTAAAAATTTTCTGATATAAAAAAGTCCTTCTTTGCCTGCAAACAATGCTTTTTTGGGTTCGTATTTTAAAACTGATTTTTGAACTCGATTCCGCAGAATCGCCCTAAATCGCGGTGAAGGGTTTTTTCTATAATCTGGGATATATGGCGGATTAGCAAAAATATAATCGAACTTCCCTCTTATATTGCTAAAAATATCTGAGCTCACTACAAAACATCTTTTTTCTTTTGTACATCCCTTATTCGCTCGAATTAGAGATGTTGTTGGTGCGTTTTGCGACATCGCGTCTTGCAACAAGTTTATTTTCAAATTAATTTTTATTTGTTTCAAACATTTTTTATCATTGTCAACAAAAACAACTTCGGAGTTTTTAGTATGTTTTAGAACAGCAATTCCAATGCACCCAGAACCCGCAAACATATCCAAAACCCTTATTCTTCTATGATTAGAACATTCTGACATTCTGCAGAATGTCAGAATGTCTTTAATTGATTTTTGAACCCAAAATTCTGTTTCCGGGCGAGGAATCAATGGTTTTTTTGATAAGTCAATTTTACATCCTAAAAACTCAGTAAACCCAATTACATAATCCAACGGCTCAACCGCGCCTCGCCCGTCCGAAGCCTTGCGCGAAGGAGGGTTGAGCCGTTCAATATCCTTATAAAATTGTTTGATCTGGCTTTCTTTACCCCCACACCAAACAAAAACTTTTCCGTTCTTTCTATGCTTTAAAATTTCT
>JBDRST010000048.1:0-7232 GCA_043824525.1 bacterium | reverse complement strand
AAAAACATGGAAGAAAAGAGGCATTATGAGCCCCTTAATTACTTATAATGCCGCAACTTTGCTATTTAAAAAACAAAAACTTAAAGATAGGTATTTGATGTTTGAAACTTTTTATGAAGAGCTGTCGGGCAAAGATGTTTTATTATGGTTTAAAGATGTATTTTTATTTCCCAAAAAAATCAAGGGCAGATTCGCAATACTGATTAGAATACTGCCCGACATACAAATAGTGTTTTTTAAAAACTTCAAAGAATTAAAAGAAAGGGGCTTTTGGAAAAATTATTTAAAACAGCTTTCCCATTATGTGGTCCTTGAAAATAAATATTGGTTTGAATCAAGGAATATCGGGGGCGGAGCACCTCCAATATATACAAAGGACGGCTGGCTGGTTATATTTCATACGGTTGAAGAATTGAATAAAGCTCGAATTTATCATGCTTCAGCGGCGCTTTTAGATAAAAAAAATCCTCTAATAGTTATTGGCCGATTAAGCGAGCCGTTGTTTTCTCCTGAGGAAGAGTGGGAAAAAGAAGGTTTTGTAGATAATGTTGTTTTTCCTACTGGAACCGCTATTTTTGGCAAGGACCTTTATATTTACTATGGAGCTTCTGACGATAAAATTGCTGTAGCCAAAGTTAATCTTAATAACTTGCTAAAAAAATTAAAAAATTCTCCGCAAAAATAGGCATATGATAAAGCCATTTAAGGAAAAAAAACAAAATCATATATTATTTTTAAGTTCATATCCTCCTAGGAAATGTGGCATTGCCACCTTTGCCCAAGATTTGAGCAGCGCGTTTAATAAAAAATTTAACCCTGTTGTCAAAACCGAAATTTGCGCTTTGAATAACAGCATTTACAATTACAATAATAATGTAATATATCAAATTAATGCCTCAGAACTTGAAAATTATGTTTTACTTGCTAAAAAAATTAACTCAAGGAACGATGTAAAACTTATCAATATTCAGCATGAATTTGGATTATTTGGAGGAAAATACGGCGATTATCTAATTCCTTTTTTGCAAACGCTAGAAAAACCGGCAATCACGACTTTCCATTCTGTAATATCAAAACCAAATAATGATTTGAAAGGGGTTGTTAAAGCAATAGCGTCAAGGTGCAGGGCTATTGTGGTAATGAACAAATTTTCTCAAGAAACATTGGAAAAAGATTATAACATCCCGCAGTATAAAATAAATTATATTCCACACGGCGTACCCCAGGTTGCATACGAATCAAGCAAAGAATACAAAAAAAACTTAGGTTACGAAGAAAAAATTGTTTTTTCCACTTTCGGCCTAATCAGCAAAAATAAAGGCATTGAATATGTTATTCGGGCGCTTCCTAAAATTGTACAAAAGTTTCCGAATGCATTATATCTGGTAATCGGCGAAACTCATCCAAATGTTCAAAAAGACCAGGGAGAAAAATATAGAAACTTTCTTGAGCGTGAAGTAGATAGGCTGGGTTTAAAAAATAACGTAGAATTTTTAGATAAATATATGACCCTTGAAGAAATAATTTATTTTCTTCAAGCTACAGATATATATATTTCTCCGTGTATTGATAAAAACCAGTCTGTGAGCGGGACCCTTTCTTATGCTTTGGGCTGCGGGAGAGCAGTTGTAAGCACCCAGACAGAATATGCAAAACATATTATTAACGGGAAAAATGGAATTTTAGTACAACCCAAAAATTCAGGAGAAATAGCAAAAGAAGTTATGCGCTTAATTTCTGACGAAAAATTGGGCAAAGCCATGGCAGTTCAAGCGTATAAGGACACAAGGCCGATGACCTGGTCCAATGTTGCCCTGTCCTATTTAAAACTTTATAAAAAATTTACGAAATTAGAAACAGAAGAAAATAAGCTCCCTGAAATCAAATTTGACCATATCATAAAAATGACTGATAGCTTTGGAATAATTCAGCACGCTAAATACAATAAGCCGAATAAGAGTTTCGGCTATAGTTTAGATGATGTTTCAAGGGCTCTTATTGCTTGCGCAATGTATTATAAAAATAATCCATCTCCGCAATTGAAAAAAATGATGGATGTCTATATCAAATTTATTAAATTTGCCAGAAGAGGGGATGGCAGTTTTGCAAACATAATTTCCTACAGTAAAAAAAGGGATAACTCTTTTGAAGAAGACGCCCAAGGAAGAACTATTTGGGCATTAGGTTATGTGTTAGCGCAAGATTATTTGCCAAAAGACATAAAAAAGGAGGCTTATAAACTATTTCACTTATCTGTTCCTTTGTTAAATAAAATTAAATCTCCGCGCTCAATTGCTTTTGCGATCATTGGCCTTTATTTTTATTTAAAGACAATTCCTAGGACCTCTTGCGAGGCAGCTTTTCCTTGCGAAGCGCAGCGATTTTCGGGCGAAAATCGTGAAAAACGAGGAGACGTATCCGCAGCGATACGTCGACGAGTTTTTAACGATTTGCAGCCAAAATCGCAAGCTGCAGCAGAAAGGGTTGTCTCGCAAGAGGTCTATAATAAATTAAAAAAGATATTTAGAATTTTTTCCTGTCGTTTGGTTAAATTATACAAAAACAATGCTTGTCCCGACTGGTCCTGGTTTGAAGGATATCTAACTTATTCAAACAGCAAGATTCCGGAGGCGCTTTTTTATGCTTATGATTTGCTAAAAGATAAAAGTTTTTTAAAAATTGCAAAATCATCTCTTAATTTTTTAGAATCGATTACTTTAGATCATGAATTTTATATGCCCATTGGGCAGAAAGGGTGGTATTTCAAGAATAAGCAAAGATCGTATTTTGACCAGCAGCCGGAAGATACGGCGTCAATGGTCCAGACAGAAGTATTAGCATATAAAATCACTAAAAATAAAAAGCATTTAAAAGAAGCTCTTAAAATTTTTCATTGGTTTTTAGGAAAAAACCATTTAAGATTAATGGTCTATGATGAAGCAACTGGAGGCTGCAATGACGGGCTTGGCGAATATGGGTTGAATTTAAATCAAGGCGCGGAATCAACTATTTCTTATGCTATGGCTCGGCTTTTGTTTGAGGAAGAAAAAATTAAAAAAATAATAACTAAATTATAAAAAATGTTTGAACAAGCCTATAATAAAGCAAATATTGTTTTGGAACATTGCGCAAGGCCATTTGGTTTTAATGCTTCGGGATTAAAACCGGGATACGAAGGTTTATGGGCAAGAGATAGTATGATAACTTCTCTTGGAGCTTCTTTTATAGCTCTAAAATTTAAAGCTCCTTTTCAAAAAAGTTTGGAATTATTAAGCAAAGAGCAATCTGATCTTGGCCAAATACCAAATGCTGTTGGAGATTATAACACAGACAGAAAATCAAAAATTACTTTTAACACAATTGATTCAACATTATGGTATATTATAGGAAATTTTATATATGCAAAGGCCTATAATGACAAAACTCTTTTGGAAAAATACCAAAAAAATATAGATAAGGCGTTTTTATGGCTTAAATATCAAGATCCAAACGAAGATACTCTTTTAGCTCAACAACCAACTATGGATTGGCAGGATGCCTTTCCTCATAAGTACGGACGGACAATTAATACCCATGCGCTTTATTATGCAGCTCTTAATATGTCTGGCCAAAAGAAACTTGCAGAGAGGATAAAGAAAGTAATTAACAACGATATAGAAAAGTACTTGTCTTTATATAATGAAAAATTAGGTTATTATTTTCCTTGGGCTTGGAAAAATCATGATGGAGAAAGAGAGCAAGGGGAATGGTTTGATGCTTTGGGAAATCTTTTAGCGATAGTTACAGGATTGGCAACTCCAAAAATAGCCAAAAGCATATTAAAACATATTGAAGACAAAGAAATTAATAAACCTTATCCCTGCAAGGCGATATTTCCTCCAATTAAAATTGGAGACAAAGAATGGCATTCGTATTTTTCAAAATGCCTGGCAAAAGACCCTTATCAGTATTTAAATGGGGGAGTTTGGCCATTTATCGGCGGCTTTTATGTAGCGGCTTTAGTAAAAGTTAAAGATTATAAAAAAGCAGAAAGCCAGTTAAATAATTTAGCTCAAGCTAATAAATTAGGAACAGAGAGAGAATGGGAATTTAATGAATGGCTTGATGGAAAAAACGGAAAACCAAAAGGAACTCCTTATCAGGCTTGGTCAGCCGGAGCTTATGTTTATGCTTTTGAGTGTTTAAAGAAAAGAGAGGCGCTTTTTTTTAGTTAATATTTAATTTTTTTTTGAGTGTATTAATACATTTTTGAGCTAAGTTTTGATATTGAAAATTATTTAAAGCATATTGAGCCGCCTGCGCCCCTATTTTTTCTCTTAAATCATCGTTAGTCAACAAGTCCAAAGTAAATTTAGCTAAGTCATCCACATCTGCCCTGTAGGCAAGAGTTTTTGGCTTGTCAAATTTCATTCTGAATACTTCTTTGAAGCCCATTTCTTTTGTAACCCATTCTTCTGTCAAATCAATTGTTGATCCTATTTTAGCTAAAAATCCAGTTTGACCGTGGATAATTGTATCTTTGGGACCCATAGCGTCAATAGAGAGCACTGGTTTAGCGCAAGCCATTGCTTCAACTTGAATCATTCCAAATCCTTCTAATCTGCTAGGTCCTGCATAAATATCGCAAGCGTTTAACAAGTAGGGCATGAAATTATGGTGAAAGTCGTCGGTGATATAAACAATTTTATTAGGATCAAGCTTTAATTCGTTTATTAAAGCAAGTTCTTCTTGGTGGTGGTCGCGAGCGCATTTGCTGTTGCTTGCCTTGCAGACATATTTCCAATTAGAATATTCCTTTTCTACTTTGGCTAAAGCCTTTATCATTTCTTGGGCGCCTTTTGAGGTTACATCTCCTCCCCCGGCTGTTAAAATCATTTTTTCATCTTCTTTAACGCCCAGCATTTTTCTTATTTCTCTAATGCCTAAGTCTTCCTTGGGGATTGGTTTAAATTTTTTAGCGTCATAGCCAATATGCAAAACTTCACAGTTCTTAATATCAACCCCGTCTCTTTTATATGTTTCTTTTACCCAATTTGAGGTTGTGAAAATAAGGGGCAGATTGTTTAATATTCCATGATAATTCGCTACCCAGCCATCAGCCAAAAGCCAAGGAACAGGCTGCAGCCCAAATTCTAAAGGATTATTAATAATAGTGGGAGTATCAACCCACCAACCCACGCCAATGACAACATCTGGTTTAAAGACTTTAAAATACCATTCCTTTTCTTTTTTCCTGTGTTTATAATGACAAATTCGGCAATCAATTCCATTTTCAATAAGTCCTCTGTAAAGCAAATTCCCCTGAATAGATAAACTTCCGCAATTATTTGGATGTTCAGCTAAAATCAAAATTTTCATAGGATTGAAATGTTTCTTTTGGCAGGCAGCTTAGGCTTTCAAAAGAATTTTTATTAAAACCATACATTTTTTCAATAATATTCTTTTTTACAGCTAACTCTTTGTCATTCAGTTCAATTGCAAAATCTGATGATTTAGTGTTGTTCACAATATTTTTTTTTGGATTTAATTGGTAAGAGAAAAAAAACAGCTTTTCGCAAGTTATTATTCTATTTTTTATCAAATCTTTTATTGCCAAATGTGTTCCTAAGTGTCTTTCGTGGCCGTATTCGCCGTTATAGCCATGGGTAAAAATATATGCAAATTTTTCTCTGGCAAAGTTAGCCGTAATTCTTTTTTTTATTTCTGACAAACTTTCTTCAACATTCATTATTCCTTCATCTTCCAGATCGGAAATTAAGCTATTGGCATTGTAATATGCGCAAACTTTTTTAAATCTCGGCGCTCTATCTTGATCATTTCTTCTGCAAAGCGAGAAGATGGTCCAGTCTATGTTTTTTAAACCAAGAATTGCGCCCCCCATCCATATTGTTTCATCATCAGGATGAGCAACAACTACCAGCGCCTTTTTTTTCATTTTTGCTTTTTTATTATTTCCTTGAATCTATCTATAATCTCTGTTTCTTGAGCTTTTAAACCATATTGTTCAGCTATATAATAGGCTGTCCAGTCGGCTATAAGCAAAGAGAAAAATATTTTTTCCCAAATATTTTTTCCATCAAGCTTTAAAGTTTCTATAGGAAAGCCCTTCTTTTTTAGAATTTCTTTTAGAATCTTCATTCTAAGAAGAATTCGCGGATGGTCTGTTCTATCTTCAATAAATATAAAGTAAAAATTCTTTAAAAGTTTTTTTGTCTTTTTTTCTTTGTCAAAACCAACCATTTCATTATGATTAAGTTCGGGAAGAGTATTATAAAATGAAGGTATTTTACCTGTTTCATTAAATCTTATTTTCCAATTATAGGCAATTGATTCATTTCTAGTAGAAACGTATATTATGGGTGTGAAATTTTTTAATTTTTCAGCTAATATCCTGCCTTGTTTCTCGGCTTTGCCCATATCTATATTGCCGGCTATCTTTTTAATTTCCAATAGGGCTTGTTCTTCTTTCATTAGTTTAAGCAAGGAAACTATGCTAAAACCCAAAGCAGAACGAGGTTCAATGCCAATATCAGGCATTTTTATGTATGGTTTTTTATGCTCAATTGCCAGTTCTAATAATTTGCCTCCAGTAGAAACGCAGGCCACAGGAAGTTTTTTGGCAATTGCCTCATTAAAACCGTCAATTGCTTCTTCGGTATTGCCAGAATAAGAACTAATAATTATTAGGTAATTATTTAAGTTATTAGCTAACATTGGCAGGCCGTAATCATGATGAATAACTAAATTGAAAGATGGATTCCATATTTTTAGCAAATCAGCGGCAAGATGCGATCCGCCCATTCCAGACACGATAAAATTTTTAGTTGAAATCAGCGCTTCTTTATTTTTAATTGTTGGCTCAAACTTTAATTGATTTGGAAAATTTTTAATTGCTTTTTTCATAATTATGAGCGAGGGAGGAATATGAAAATTTATTTTTATATTCTGACCGAGCGATTAATTATATAAATGACAGCAGTCATTTCTATAAATTTATTTTTAGTAATATTTATATTTTTCTATTTATTATCAGCCCAAAGCATGGCGGCTCCGATGGCAGCCGCGTTTAAGCCAAGCTTGCCAAAAACTATTTTTGTTTTTTTTGCTAAGGGTGAAAGAATAAATTTTTCCATCAATTCTTGATTGGGCAGTTTTGCTCCCCTGCCGCCCAAAACAATGATTTCAGGATCGAAGATATTGATTAGATTGGCAAAGCCAAGAGCATGAATTTG
>JBDRST010000047.1:0-8103 GCA_043824525.1 bacterium | reverse complement strand
AATGGCAAAGCCAAATCCGCGGGAAAGGGCTCGCGCCATCCTATAAACACGGCTTGCATATTCGGCTTCTCCCCCACCTGTTGCTCAAAATCAGTAAAAGAAGATACTGTGTTTCCCACATACGCCCCCCAAGGTTTTTTTCCTAATACCGGGACGGTAGATTTTTCTGCTGGTTTTTCACCCTTTAAATTTTCAGAGTCTTTTTTTGAGGAAATGCTAAAATTAGCTGCTGGAGAAAAAACATAATTGTACGCAACAAAAATCCCGGCTAAAACTAATATGGTTATAATCGCTATTTCCGTGCTTTTCATATTAAGAGTTTGGTGAATAATGCTCTTTTGATGGATTTTTTCGAAATATCATGGCGAAAATTCGCAAAAATGGCGAGGCGATACCAAAGGTATCGTTGAGCCGTTTTTACGAATTTGCAGCCGATATTTTGGGAAAAGACGCAAATACGGCATTGTTCGCCAGGCTCTATTACTAAACTTACCGCCTTTTTCCAAAAAATTCAATCATTTCTGAACGCCCCAGACGCTGTCTGGGGCGTTCAGCCTTTTGTCGCACAATACCTTACACCTATGCACTGGTGCATAGGTGTAAATGTCGCACAATAACTATTCCAGCTTTCCGCGGAAAGCTGGAATAGTTAAATAATTCTAAACACCTCAGACCGGTCTGAGGTGTTTAGCGATAGGGACTATTTCCTGCTTTCCTTGTGTGGTGTGTGTTTCAATTTGGTAGTTTACAAAATAAAAAAGCCCCGCCTATACAAGCACGGGGCCATTGAACCTAACTGCTTTGTCCCGACTTTGTTCCGATTTTATCGAGAATGCTCGATCTTATCGGCATCGAGGATCCTCGATTTATCGGGACAAACACCACTTGCGGGCGTTCTGAAATAGCTGGAGCCAAGGTGAAACCTTAACTTCAGACCATTCCTTAGGCCAGTAGTGGCACTGCCAAGGAAGAAAGGTCCTTTCTGGATGAGGCATCATTGCAAGATGCCTGCCATCAGGCGAACAGACAGCCGCAATTTCTGACGATTCTCGTAAGCATTACAGACCTCTCTTTCTTTGTTTATTTGTTGGTTGTCAAAGGACGCGTTAATATCTAACCTTAAAGCAACTAATTATTTTTGTCAAAATTTTATAACCAGAAACCCGGGCATAAGCCCGGGTTTCTTTTATGCGAACGCCCCAGACAGCGTCTGGGGCGTTCGCCCGTTAAAATATGTTGCGTAATTTACTTTAATCTTTCCTTGACCCTGTTAACAATGTCGTCTGTATTTAGTTCGGATTTGATAATATAATCTGAGGCGGTTTCAACCGCATCGCTGATGTGCTTCATATCTGACATATTTGTCAAAAATATAATCGGCGTGTTGCTATTAGATTCTTTTAGTTTTTTAGCCATAGTTATGCCGTCCATTATAGGCATTTCAACGTCCAAAAGAATCAAATCAGGGCTTTCCTTTTTTACGGCTGTCAAACCCTCTTCTCCGTTTTCAGCAGTAACCACCAAAAACCCCGCCTCTTCAAGTTTCTGGGAAATAACCAGAAGATAACTTTTTGAATCTTCTACGATAAGAATTTTTTGTTTGTTTGCCATTTTATTTTATTTTAACTGGTATCTTATTTTCGACTTCCTCGGCTTTAACGGATTTGTTGAGCTCGGCTGTAGGCAACGTAAAATAAAAAGTTGCTCCCTTGCCTTCAGTTGATTCTACCCCCACAGTGCCTCCGTGCGATTCAATAATGCTTTTAGTTATAGCCAGCCCCAAACCAGTCCCCCCTTTTTTAGCAAAAACACTTTTGACCTGAACAAATTTATTAAAAAGTTGGCTTATTTGGTCCTTTGCTATCCCTGCTCCGTCGTTGGTAACCGCGACAAACAAGGAATTGGGAATGTCAAAAATATCTTTTTTAATAAACCAGTTTATTCCAGAATCTCTTGCCTCTTTTTGAAGACCAGATCCCTCTTTATAAAACAGGACCTGAACCGCCACGCTTCCGTTTTCTATATTGAATTTCATAGCGTTGGAAATAAGATTATTCAACACTTCAGAAATCATATGCGGGTCAAAGCTAACGCTAGAGGGCAGAACTTTGCCAAATTTACTTGATATTGTTACTTTAGCATCTTTTGCCGTTATGTCAAAAAATGAAATACGGCTCCTAACAATTTCTTTAATATCTGACGGCTGTTTTGTGAGATCAAATTTTCCGGCCTCAATTTTAGCCATATCCAAAAGATTGTTAACGAGCTCCAGCATGTCAGAAGAACTGCCATATATCATCTGAAAACACTCTGCCTGTTTTGCTTTTTTAATTCCAGACCCCCTCATCAATTCTATCATTTTTTTTATGGAGTCCAACGGCGAACGAAGCTCGTGCACTATCATGGAGGTAAAATCCTCCTTAATTCTTTCAATCTCTTTTTCCTTGGTTATATCGCGAAAAACAACAACGCATCCTAATGTTCTCCAATTGCTTCTATCTGTAACAGGGGAAACTATAACTTTGAAAAATCGGCCGCCTACAGAAAGCTCCTCAGAAATAAAAACCTTCTCTATTCGGACAGCTTCCTCAATCCTGTCTTTTAAATCAATTTTTCCATTAAAGCCGTCTATAAAATCCTGTATGGATAAGTTGCCTTCATTTTCAAAGCCCGCAGCCTTTCTGGCCGCAGGGTTTGCAACAATAATCTTATAATTGATATCAGTCATTATTACTCCGTCAGCCATACTGGCAACCATTGCATTCAACTTGCTGTTTTCCAACCTAATAAGCTCCTCTAAACGAGTAACTGCCTCAGACGCTCGGGAAGCTATTTTATACAATACCGTCATTTCCTCTGAACCATAAAAATTTCTTTGGGCGTGAGATACATTTATCAGACCGACAACCTCTCCGGATATCGTCAGCGGAATATTAAAAAATGAACCCACTGACGGTTCCGGCTCTTCTTTTAATGGAGAACCGCGCAGCTCTTCCTCCATTTTAAAATTTTTAAAATCAACGTTTAAAAGCGCCGATGCGGATTTCAACATTTTTTCCTTTACTTCGTCAATAAACCCTGCAGAAACAGGTTCTGCGAGATAAGAGTTAAAAATTATTTTTTCTGGCAAAAAAAGCATATAGGACGCGGCGCTATAATCTACGATGTCGGGCAGGGACCCAATAATAATTTCTATAATGTTTCTTGCGCTAAGAGGATACCCCATTCTGCCGCTAAGTTTGTTTAGAATTGTAATTTCATACATTCTGTTCCGCGCGTCATCTTTCATTTTAATCAACTCATTGCTGACTCTTTTATTTTTCAAAAAAACAAAAATCTCAATCACCGCAATAACAAAAAAAACTGCAGAGACCCCGGTTATAATTAAAATTTCTGATAGCATATTTGGCTAAAAGTTAATCACCTTGAATTACGAAATGGACTTCAAGGTGATCAGGTTTTTAATTTGAGGATATTTAGCAAAAATCGGTTCCATAGCTATTTTAGTAGCTTGACCAAACAGCTCCGCATAAACTCTAACCAAATTTTGAAAAACTGAAAATATATCCCCATTAATATCGCTCACAACGCCGTCGCGCCGCACCTGAAGCCCCTTAACGCTCCGCGCTTTTAAAATTGCTATGTCGGGACCTAAAATAAGCGCTACCCTAGCAATAATTTCAGATGACAGAGACAAATATTGTTTTTTATTCTCATCCATATTGTAATTACCTTGAAGTATATTTCGTACTTCAAGGTATTAAACCTGTTGCGTAATAAGGATTTATGCTACAACTTGAAATTTTGGCTACAAAATCATAAAAATTCGTCGGCTTGCCTAAGGGCAAACCTCCTTATTTTTCTGATTTCTCGCTCAAAATTTCTTCATTTCGCTTATAATCTTATTAAGCAACAGGTTTATTATACTACAAAAATAAATAAACAAAAACCGGGAGCTGAAGGCCCGGGTTTCCTGTAAGATAAAAAGTCAAGGTCAGACCTCGACTAAATTAGTCGAGGTCTGACCTTGACCGATTCCAAACACAAACGCTTCAGCCCGGGCTGAAGCGTGTGTGTTATCTTAGTTTTACTTTTTAGATTCCTTGTGCGGTGTGGGTGTTAAAGGCAAGATAAATTATTTTAAAACATAAGCCGAAGAGGGACCTTTGCCTATTTGAATTATCATGCCAAGGTCTTTAAGCTGGCGAAGCTTTAGTTGAGCAGTTCTTTTGGGACAATTTAAAATATCAACGGCGTCTTTTATACTAATCCTACCGACCTGATCAATAAATTCTAATAGTTGCAACTGATCTTTATCGAGATAAACCTTTGATTCAATGCCATTATCAACTTTTCTAAACGATAGCGCAACAACCTGCGCCTTAACATTATCAATTTCCTCCTTAAAACCTTTTACAAAATATTCAAGCCAGCGAGTAAAATCATCTCTTCTTTCATTATAATTCTTACCTATGTTTATTGCGTCATAATATTTTGGCCTGTCTTTATTATAATAATCTTCCAAAGCGAACAAACGCCTAAAATCGTAGCCTCTTTGATATAAAATTAATGTTGCTATAGCCCTTGCCGTTCTTCCGTTACCGTCCGAAAAAGGGTGGATGGCTGCAATTTCTTGGTGAACAATTCCGGCCGCAATAACGGGATTAATATTTTGTTTCTCACTCTCTTGAAGCCATTTTATCAAATTAGCGCAGAGGACAGGGACTTCTTTGGCGTCTGGTCCTGTATAAACAACTTCATCTGGTGGAACTAATCGTCGGCGAACAACAAAAATCGGGCCCTTGCGGTAAAACCCAGATTGCTCCTTTGGCAAAGTGTTGTTTGTCACAATTTTATGAATTTTAAACAAAATACGCTCAGTTATTTGCTGTTTTTTATTAACAACCTGTTCAATATGTTTTATTGCCTTAAAATAGTTTTGGACTTCGTGAATATCTCTTTCGGGCGCATCTATTTTTTTATGCCCCAGAATATCCTCAACTTGCTTCAAATTAAGCATATTTCCTTCAATTTCTGTTGAGCTATGGGTCATTCTAATCAATGCCTGGCGGCGTAATTTTATTTCGCTCTTAGGTAAAATTTTAGCGCGCTTAATAACCGATCTTGATTCTGCTATGGCGGTGAGCATCGTTAAAATTTTACTTGTGATTTTATATGATGGTTTAAACATTTTTTTTATAAATTAATACCTAATTTTAGTATAACCGATTTTTGCGGATCGCGCAATAATCGCGCAATAATCGCGCAAAATTTAAAAAAAAACTCGGGCTCTTCACCCGGGTTTCCTTTATGCGAACGCCCCAGACAGCGTCTGGGGCGTTCAGAAATAAACCTGTTGCGTAATAAGATTAATAAGCGAAATGAAGGAATTTTGTTTGTAAAATTACAAATTGTCCCGATAGAATCGAGGATGCTCGATAAATTCGGCACAGCATAAATCCTTATTACGCAACAGGTTTAATATACCAAAATTAAACCGCCCAGACGCGTCTGGGCGGTTTAGCCTTCTGTCGCACCTGCCTACCGCAGGCAGGCAATACCTTACACCCATGCACTGGTGCATGGGTGTAAATGTCGCACAATAACTATTCCAGCTTTCCGCGGAAAGCTGGAATAGTTAAATAATTCTAAACGCTTCAGACCGGTCTTGCCCGTCCGAAGCCTTGCGTTGCTCGTCCGAAGCTTTACCGTGTCCGTCCGTAGCTTTTATGCGAAGGAGGATACGCGGGAGAGGCGGAGGAGGGTCTGAAGCGTTTGTTTTATCTTAGTTTTACTTCTTACCTTCCTTGTGAGGGGTATGTTTTCTACACTTTCTGCAAAACTTTTTCAGTTCAAGTTTTTTTTCTGCTGTTGCTTTAGTTTTTTTAATAAAATAATTAGCGGTTTTGCAAACCGAACATTGGAACTTTATAAATGGTTTTTTTGAGGCCATCTCGTGAATTTTGAATTATGAATTTTGAATTTTGAATAAATATCGAAATTCGAAATTAGAAATTCGAAATTAATTTTATGAGCCGATGGCCAGATTTGAACCGGCGACCTTTCCCTTCGCTTACACCTCTTTTTAAAATTCGCCTATAAGAGGGCTAGACTGTATCTTTGTCCCTACGGGACACCCTTGTCAGTCGTTCGGGCCCCGCTAAGCGGGGCCACGGTCTTGGCCAGGCGTTGGCTGTTAACCGTTATTCGGGATTCATTATTAAATTTCTTCAATAATGGGCAGGGGGTCAGCGACCCACCATGGGAGTGCTCTACCAACTGAGCTACATCGGCTTATTTTTATTTTTTACTGTGGGCGCGGTAGGACTTGCACCTACGAAGGCCAATGGCCGCTACTTTTACAGAGTAGTGTGTTAGCTTCTCCACCACGCGCCCAAAATTTAATTTTTATCACAATATCCCCTTATCCACTTTTCAATTAAATAAAGTAATTTTTTATCGTTATATCTTATATGAATCAAACCATACCTCATTCTATCCTTTTGCTCAATACGAAAGTCTTGCCTTGCATACGGTTTAATAAATTGATTTTTTGGTATATTTGTTATTTTATACCAGTATTCTTTAAGTTTTTCAATATCTTGATTAGCATAGCAATATAACTGCACCCTTAATTTTTTCTCATCTATCCTACAAATTTGTCTCAAAAATTTAAGAAAAATTTTAATCATTTCTGAGTCGCTATTCGCCAGATCCACCGACCAATATTTTCCTAATGATTTTCCTCCTTCCGCCCAATATAACATAATCCCAGCAATTTTTAATTTCTCTTCTTTTCTTGTTAAATTCTTTTTAATTGAAAAACTAAGTTCTTTCTTGTTAAAAGCATTTGCATTAGCCTCTTTAAAAGTCCTAATAGGTAATTTCACTCTCTTCATAAATCTCAAAATGACCCAAGGGCTAACTTTAAGCTTCTTACCAATTCCAATAGTGCTCAACTTTTCCTTATAATAAAGATTTTTTATTACTTTTTTAGACAAGGTCTTCATATTTCTGAATATGCTGTCTTTGCCTAATTATAACATTTATAAAAAATTATTCAATAATCTTTGAGTGCTTTTTTTTCCATTCATCTATTTTTTTATGGTTCCCGGATAAAAGCACTTTAGGGACAGACCAGACTTCAGGGCTTGCCCGCCTAAATTTTTTCCTCGCCCGCCTAAATTTATCTAAAATTTCGGCTGGGACAAAAAATTTTGGCGGGCGGGTGTATTGCGCATACTCTAAAAATCCGCCGGACTTTGAAATTCTTTCCTTTAATAACGCTGGCTTACCCAAAACCCCTGGCACCAATCTGGAAATTGTTTCTATTGCTACCATCGCAGGCAATTCCCCGCCCATTAAGTCGTAGTCCCCTATTGAAATTTCCATATCTGCAATATTTTTTGCAACCCGTTCGTCAACGCCTTCATACCTTCCGCAAATAAAAATAATTTGGTTAAGTTTTGATAGTTTATAAGCTAGTTTCTGGTCAAATTTTTTTCCTCTCGGCGTAAAAAGTACCACTTTCGTCTTTGTTCCATGTTTCATGTTACGTGTTCTATTTTTCAAAGCTGACACAGCTTTGAAAATGGGCTCCACTTTCAAAACCATTCCCAATCCCCCGCCAAACGGCCGTTCGTCAACTGTGCGGTGCCTGTCTGTTGTCCATTTTCTTAAATTATGAACGTTTATTTTTATAAATTTTTTTTTCTGCGCCCTTGCAATCAAACTCTCGCCCAAATAGGACTTAAAAATTTCTGGAAAAATTGTAATTACGTCAAACTTCATATTTGTTTCGCAAATCACAGATTAATGCAGATTCTAACTGATTTATACTAATACGTATCCGCATAAATCCGCAGTATCTGTATAAATCCGCGGCTTATAAAAACGAAAACGGTACTACCTATATGATAGCACCGCTTCCAGTAATCTGTAAAACCTACAAATTACAGAGAAATATTATCTATGTCTGAGGAAACTTCTTTTCTCTCAGGTCTTGGAGCACGTCCGCCTTCTGGTTCCTCAATTTTGAGGTTCACTCTGGCGTGGTTCTTTAATCCGACAATTCGGACTAAGTTCCTGATTGCCTTGGCAGTT
>JBDRST010000046.1:0-5154 GCA_043824525.1 bacterium | reverse complement strand
TAAAATTTTTAAAATATTTTTATTAATTTAAAATATCAAACCATGAAAGTAGAAATTTTAAAAGAAAACCTAAAAAGCAGATTAGGTGTTGTAGAAAAAATAGCAGGGAAAAATCTTTCCTTGCCGATATTAGATAACGTTTTGATTGGCACAGAAGATAGTTTTTTAAGTTTAAGTTCCACTGATTTGGAAACCGCAATAAAATTATGGGTGCTGACTAAAATTATACAAAAAGGGAAGGTGGTGGTTCCCGCAAAAGTTCTTTCGAGTTTAATCGCCCTACTGCCAGACGACAAAATAACACTGGAAGAAAAAAAACAAGGGCTTTATATTGAGTGTAAAAATTTTAAAACCCAAATCCAGGGATTTAAACCAGAAGAGTTTCCTTTAATCCCAGAGTTTCAGAACTCAGAGCATCTTTTGGTTGATAATAAAAAGTTTTGCCAAGGGTTGTCGCAAATAGCAGACGTGGCTTCTTTGTCGCAATCAAGGCCCGAAATTTCTGGAATTTATTTTGTTTTTTCTAAAAATCTAATAAAAATAGTTGCTACCGACAGCTTCAGGTTGGCGGAAAAAACCATTTCTTTGGAAACCGCGATAAAAAAAGACGTTTCTTTTATTCTTCCCCAAAAACCAGCCAAAGAAATAATAAACATTTTGGGAGACAAAGAAGGAAAATTAAAAATATATTTTTCTCCTAACCAAACAATGTTTGAATTTCCAATGAAAGAAACCTCCCATCCTGAAGCGCAAATTATTTCACGGCTGATTGAAGGGGAATATCCTAATTATGAGGAAATCATACCTAAAAAATTTAAAACCCGCGTCACCGTAAAAAGAGACGAATTTTTAAATCAAATCAAAGCCGCGTCGCTTTTTTCAGGAAAAGTGAATGAAGTCAAAATAAAGGTAAATCCCCAAAACAAAAACGTAGAAATTTTTGCTCAAGATCCTAGTGTTGGAGAGAGCAGGTCTGATATTCCAGCAAAAATCGAAGGCGAAGAAATAGAAGTTTCTTTTAACTATAAGTTTTTAGTAGATGGGCTGTTAAATATAAGGAGCTCAGAGGTTGTGTTTGATATCAGCAAAGAAGAAGGCCCTTGCGTTTTAAAACCAGTAGGAGATATAAGTTATATTTATGTTGTTATGCCAATTAAATCTAGTTAAACTTAAATGAGCAAGCTTTGCAAAAAACAGCCCTTATCGCGGGGCTGTTTTTTAGTTTATAATTTCTGGCATTCATCCCCGCGGCGCAGCCGCGGGGATTTCTATTATTGGTTTTGTTGGGGCTCCGAATATCTACCACTATTGATAAGCCAAGTATTGATTCCTATTTGCCACAAGGGGTATTGATAGTCAACCGCAGGATTTTGGGGTTGGGGTCCCAATGGGTTATTTTTATCCACATAATATAAAATAGTGTTAACATCACCCGAGCTTAATTGCCCTAGTAAAGCAGGGCTTCTATTTATAATGGGATCAGGCGGTGTAAAGCTTTCAACAGGATGGGAACTTATTATTTTTTTCATAACTTTATTCCACATAGGGGCTGCTATCCCAACCCCCTCGTCTTTTGTAGGGGTATTGTCGTTATTTCCTGTCCACACCCCAACAACCACGAAAGGCGTGTATCCCATCGTCCATCCATCTTTAAAACTTTGAGTGGTACCTGTTTTTGCTGCCACCTGATAGCCGGGAAGATAAAGAGGAGAATTGTATCCGAATACAGGACCTCTATTGTTGTTGTCAGATAAAATATTATTAATTTGCCTGGCTATCTGGGCGTCTAAAACCTTTGTGGAGTTTGGTTTGTGTTCTTCAATTATATTACCGCTTGAATCTTCTATTTTTAAAATGAATGTCGGAGGCGCTCGTACCCCTTCTGCTGCAAAAATTCCATATGCAGAAGTTAACTCCAATAAATTTACATCCCCACCGCCCAGCACCAATGAAAGCCCATAGTTGCTTGTGTCGGTCAAGGTGGTAATACCAAAATCTCTTGCTGTTTTTAAAGAATCAGATATTCCTGCTAAATAAAGAACCTTTACGGCCGGGATGTTTAAAGATGACCCCAGGGCTTGGTGCAGTGGTACAGGCCCCCTATTTTTACCGTCATAATCTTGCGGGTGATAGCATTTTAAACCATATATATCGGTTTCATTGTTTCCGCTCGGGTCGCAGTTAGGATTAAATTCTGTTTTCACGTCCCATACGATTGTGTCTGGCGTAAACCCCTTCTTAAAAGCGGTCGCATAAACAACTGGCTTAAAAGCGGACCCTGGCTGCCTCTGTCCTAAAGTGGCAACGTCATACTTCGGGTCAAATAAACAATTTCCCGGAGGCAGTTCATCACACCCTTCAGGATATGGCTTCGCAAAATAATCTTTTGAGCCCATTAGCGCTAAAATTTCGCCAGTTTTAGGGTCCAAAACAACCATTGCTGAGTTATTAGAATTTTTGCTGCGGTTTATTGCGTCGTTTTCTTTAATAACTTGCTCTGCGTATTGTTGCAAATCCCAATCCAAACTGGTGTAAACCCTTAACCCCTTTTCTTTTAAATAATCTTCGCCATACTTGTTGTCTAAATATTTTTTTACATGCAGTACAAAATCGGGAGCTTTTATAGACGTTGTGGTTTCAGTAAAACCTAGTTTTTCCTTTTTAGCTTCCTCTAGTTCTTCTTCTGTGATGTATCCCAGTTTTTGCATTTTTCCTAAAATAATATCTTTTTTTTGCAATAATTCTGACTTGTATGGCCCATACGGAGAATAATGACTGGGAGCAGGGAGTAATGCTGCTAAAGTGGCGGCCTCAGCTATAGAAACGTCAGAGGCCGGTTTGCTAAAATAAGTTTGGCTGGCAGATTCAACTCCATAAGCATTTTCACCAAAAGGAACCTCGTTTAAATACCAGTCAAAGATTTGGTCCTTTGAATATCTTTTTTCAAGCTCTATGCTCAAAACAACCTCTCTTACTTTTCTGGCGATACTTTTTTGGTTAGTTAAATACACAGACCTTACGAGCTGTTGTGTTATGGTAGATGCCCCCTGGCTGGCCGATTGCAGCCTTAGGTCAACTAATATCGCCCTAAATATGGCTTCCAAATCTATCCCTCCGTGCTGGTAAAACCTTTCGTCTTCTGACGTTAAAATGGCATGTTTTAAGTTATCTGAAATTTTTTCAAAGGAAATAATCTCCCTTTTTTCTTCACCGTATATGTCATACAAAAGGGTTTTCCCCGTTCTGTCAAAGATTTTAGTAGATTGTATAAAACGCGCTTCTGTGAATTTTTCGGGTCGGGGCAGGTCATAGGTATAATAAATAAATAAAAATAAAATAATTAGACACCCGCCCAAAAACAAAAAAGCCAGATATTTTCCGACAACAAAAACAAATTCCCACTTTTTGTTTTTAAGCAAGTTTTTTAAATATTTTTTTTTCATTCGCAGAATGGTTTATTTATTCATTTTAATAGTAAAACAGCATAAAAGGCAAGTGCCGCACATTAATAAACCTGTTGCGTGATAAAGATTTATGCTGCAACAGGTTTAATAGACCAACTATAAATCAAAACCCGCAATAGCTGCGGGTTTTGATTTATAGTTGGTGTTTGCCTATTCGTCTTCCTCTATGGGGTCATCAGCTTCGTCATCTTTTGTTTCTTCGTCATCTGTTGTTTCTTCGTCGTCTGTTGCCTCCTCATCTGAAGCGGCATCAGGCGTGTCTTCAAGATCATCGTCTTCATTAATCAGCCTGGTTAAAAAATCCTCTTGCATTTTTTAAAAACTTAATTTTTTGGAAAACACAGTTGTCCGCTGGGTTTTCAAAAAAATGATTAAGTTTGTTATTTATTGTCCTTATTATATTTTTTAAAAAACTATTGTCAAGCTCCACTTCTCCACACCGGGTTGTTAAATTTTTACACCCTTAGTACGCCTTTAGGTAGGCGCAGATTGCCACGCCCAAAGCATCAAAAGCGTCGTCCTTTTTTCTGTAGTTTTTTTTAAGGTCAAAATCATCCAAGCAGACAATTTTTTTTATCATTTCCTGGACCTGTTTTTTCTCCGCCCTTCCGTATCCCGCGATAGCCATTTTAACTTGCAGGGGCGTAAACTCCAATACAGGCAACTTGTTTTGCGCGGCGACCAGCAAAACAACTCCTTTTGCCTGGCTCACCGGCATCACTGTTTTTAAATTTTTAAAAAAAAATAAACTCTCCACAGAAACCAGGTCAGGACCGTATTTTTTTATTAGTGAAGAAAGCTCTTTATGTATTTTTTTGAGTCGTTCGCCAGCAGATAAAAAAGAGTCAGTGATGATACATCCAAAGTCAATGACTTCAATTTTTTCTTTTTTTTGCGGGAAAACTTCCAAAATGCCATAGCCTAAGGTTTGCAGTCCCGGGTCTATGCCGATAATAATCATTTAAAAATTAGTTTTTTAAATTGGAGTAGATGTCGTTTACCGCGTCGTTTTCGTCTAATGCTTCAAATAATTTTTTTGCCTGTTCCTTTTCTTTTTCTGATATTTCCACCTCTTCTTTGGCAACAAAACTTAAAGAGGCCGATTCTGTCTTAAATCCCCTTTCTTCTAAAAGTTTTTTAACTTTTTCCAAATCTTCTGGCTTTGTGTAAACATAAACCTCTCCATCTCCCCATTGTATGTCGTCTGCCCCCGCATCTATGGCTGATAATTCAAACTCGTCTTTGTTTATTGTTTTTTCTTCGTTGTTTATTACAATATCTCCTTTTCTGTCAAACATCCATTTTACTGCCCCCTCTCCGGCTATTTTCCCATGGTTCTGATTAAGCGTTACCTTAATCTCATTTAATGTTCTATTTATATTATCTGTAATACCTTCAACAATAATAGCAATTCCTCCGGGACCAAATCCTTCAAAAGAAACCTCTTCCAGCTTTTCTCCCGCTAACTCCCCTGTGCCCTTTTTAATAGCCCTTTCAACGTTTTCTTTGGGCATATTAAAGCGCTTTGACTGGTCTATTGCCATTCTAAGTTTTGAGTTTATTGCCGGGTCTGTTCCGTCTTTTGCCGCGATAGTTATTAACCGCCCGATTTTTGAAAAAATCTTGCCTTTTTTTGCAGCGTTAGCGTCTTTTGTGGCTTTGACGGTTTTTGCATGCGAATGTCCGCTCA
>JBDRST010000045.1:0-11776 GCA_043824525.1 bacterium | reverse complement strand
TGGGCGGATCATTTTGGCCTAAAAAGTAAAGATACCGTGGTTATCTATTCTCAAAAATCGGGAGCACTTATTATTCAACCTGCTCGCCACAAAAAGCAATTACTTAAAACTGTTTTGAAAATCGATGACTTCACAAAAGATATGCTTACAAGAGAGATAATCGCGCATTATATATCAGGGTCAGATGAAGTAACAATAAAGAGCAAAAAAATAACACACGATCAGCGAAATAGAATAAGAGAAGTATCACACTCTCTTATTGGTTATGAAATAATTGATGAATCTTCGGAAGAAGTTTCTATAAAAAATATATTTGATGCCACAAAATTTCCCATAATTCAAAATGTTGGAAAAATGTTTGTAATTACCAAATCAATGTTTAACGACGCGATTAAAGCTATAGCACAAAATAATAAGCCTTTGGCCCGTGATGTTATTGATAGAGATTTCGAAGTTGACAAGCTTCAGCTGGCTATTATGAGACAATTTTATACATTAATCCAAGGTAGAGAATATGATGAAGAAATAGGTTTAAGTCAAATGGATCTCAACTACTACGAGAATGTAGCCACCCAATTAGAAAGGATAGCGGATCACGCGGTAAAAATTGCCAAAGCAGTGATCACTTCTAGTAAAAAATTAGAGAGTATAGCATCTCCTTATATTAAAAATATCACAAAGAAAGTTCTGCCTCTTTTGGAATATTCTGAGGAAATGGTACAAAAATTAGATAAAATTTTAGCTCATAAAATTTTAAGTAAGAATCCAGAAATTGAAAGTATCCTTTCTGTAGATAAAGCTGTAAAATCTTTTGAAGAGATGATTGTGACTGACAGTTTGGATCGTTTGCGAGGATATGTAATGAACATTGCAGAAATAACTATTGATCAATCTATAGCAAAGAAGAAACAGTAGAATCACGGGAAGGTTGTATAAGATCAAGAAGTAAAGATTTAAAATTTAACCCTTATCCATCACCCAATTTGATGTCCCGACGCCCAAAAAAATCGCTGGGGGTTTCCAGCAGGCGGGCAAAAAGGAAGGGGGTCTGGGGGAAGGAATTTTTGCCCGCCTGCTTTCCGCCGAAGGCGGAATGGGGTGGGAGCGGCTCAGCTCTCTTGCTCCGTCAAGAGAAGCAAAGCAAAACATTTTTCAATTCCTTTTAGAAGAAAAAGGGGCACGCGCCAACATCGAAAAAAAGAGAGAAATGTTTTGCTTTGCTCGCCGAAGTTCGGCGGGCGGAAACGCAGAGCGGAGCTATTCAAGCATTTTTCGTTCAAAAAAGGTTCGAGCTTCGTTCAGCAATTGCGAATCAAAATACGGCTCACACGTGTGAGCCGTATTTTTGCATATCGGTCACAGAATTGGTCGGGGTCAGACCTTGACCGTTTTGGTCGAGGTCGGGCCCTGACCACTACTCTATTCCGACTTCCTTAAAATCGCAGATATCATTTTTATGTCCTATCCAATCCTCGATTGCCTGCCTGCATCCAACAAACCCATCCATAACCTCTAAAAGAAATTTTCTTTGCGTAAGAGACGAAAAATTCTTAATACCGATATAATCAAGATAGCTTGACCATTTATAATTCTCTAAGAATTTGATTGCCTTTTTTGCATTTTTAATTCCGTTTTCTTTCCATCCCGGCTCAATTATAGACAGAGGATTACAATGGATATAAACAAAAACATTTTTTAGCTGTTCGCTTGTTTTAATGTGAACAGACCGGAAAACACAAAACAGGTGCCCCTTTCTCGCATACTTCTTATTAAAATAAGTTGCCAGCCCGCCGAATTTCTGCATAAATTGACTGACGCCGTTAGGCCTTAGCTGTCTTACAAGCAGATGAATATGGTTTGGCATTACAGCAAAACATAATATTTCTACAAACATATCCCTCTCCGGAACAATTAATTGAGTCAAGGTCAGACCTTGACTCAACTGGTCAAGGTCTGACCTTGACTCAATTTTCTTTAGGAGTTCTTTTTCTTTTTTACGTTGTTGTCGCCTCTTAACTATGCTCACACTCATAGAATTATTAAATTCGTAAAGTGAAAAAATTGCACGATAATAATCACTTTGTTCTTTAAAAATTTCGGTATCACCTACAGCGCGAAGAGAAAGGTGGTATAATTCGTTATCAACAAATTGCGTTTTTCTTACTGGCATAGTTTTTACAAAAAATTGTAAAACCCGACCTTGACCAAAAAGGTCGGGGTCAGACCTCGCAATATTTGTTTATTTATTATATCAGATATTGGAAGGTTTCAAAATTACGGTTTTAGAAAATGCGGCGTTGATAAAAATGCGGTGTTAACGATACACTCTACTGAACTTTGTGGATAAATCTGCCTTTTCTTGATTTTGTTTAAATGGTAACATAAAAAAATGCAAAGGTGGTTTGGAAAATTCACGGTTATATTTATTTTTACGCTTTTTTACGGGCTTGCCTTTTTTAATGTATCTTTTGCGTCAATCACTAACGGAACCATTGACTCAACATATAAATATGCGTGGTCTAATAACGGAGGCTGGATAAATTTTGGCGCAACAAACGGAAACATAAGTATAACTGACTTGAAAATAACAGGTTATGCGTGGAATGAAATTTACGGCTGGATAAATATGGCTCCGGCAAACAGTGGTATAACAATAAGCGCAAGCGGCGCTCTTTCAGGTTCAGCTTGGGGAGAAAACGCCGGCTGGATAAATTTTAGCGGTGTTTCTATTGGTTGCTCTTCTGGAAAATTTTCTGGAACCGCAACGGGTACTACTATTGGCACAGTCACTTTTAGCTGCACAAATTGCAATGTTATGACTGACTATCGTCCACAAAACTGCAGGGGCGGAGGAAATCCTCCGCCACCACCTCCGCCGCCACCTCCCCCGCCTCCTTCATGCGGAGACAGTTTATGCAATGGAACTGAAACTTGCGGAACATGTGAAGTTGACTGCGGAGCTTGCCCTCCGTATTGCGGAGACAATTCGTGCAACGGAAACGAAACCTGTGGCACATGTGAATCTGACTGCGGAGTGTGTCCAGCTTCATGCGGAGACAATTCATGCAATGGAACTGAAACTTGCGGAACATGTGAAGTTGACTGCGGAGTGTGTCCCTCTCTTTGCGGGAATAAAACTTGCGATATATCTGAAACTTGCGGAACATGTGAAGTTGACTGCGGAGTGTGTCCAGCTCTGTGCGGAGACAATTCATGCAATGGAAACGAAACTTGCAGCACGTGCTCTGCTGACTGCGGAGTGTGCCCTCCGTATTGCGGAGACAGTTCATGCAACGGAAACGAAACCTGCGGAACATGTGAAGTTGACTGCGGAGTGTGCGTAATACCTCCGGCGATTTCGTGTGGAAACAGAACGTGCGAATCAGGTGAAGCATGCGATAGTTGCCCCACTGATTGCGGAGTTTGCTCGGGCGGCTCTACTCCAAGCAGCTGCGGAAACGGAACTTGCGATCCAAGCGAAAAATGTGACAATTGCCCCACTGATTGCGGAGCATGCGTGTTGCCTTTTTTTACGCTAAAGTGTGGCGACAAAATCTGCAGCGCAACAGAAACCTGCTACACCTGCTCTGAAGATTGTGGCAAATGTGAGCCAATACCAACGGCAATACCCGGTATCACCATCCCTCCAATACTTCCCACCGCGGTCAGGGAAATAATTGAAACCCCTGTCGGCTCTGCGACAACCAAAGCAATTACAACTACTGGCATAGTAGCAACAGTAGCGGTAACCGCCTTTGCCTTTCCGTTTTCTTTATTAGAACTGCTCTTCCTCCCATTAAGGCTAATGGGTATCCTGCTCATCGCCTTTGGACTAAAAAAAAGAAATCCGCCATGGGGAGTTGTTTACGATTCTGTAACAAAACAGCCGCTTGACCCAGCTTACGTTACCTTGCTGAATCCAGAAGGAAAAGAAATTTCCTCTGCCATTTCAGACCTTGACGGACGTTATGGGTTTTTAGCCGACCCCGGATTTTATAAATTGTCTGCCCATAAAACAAACTATGTTTTCCCGTCTCAAAAACTGGCTGGAAAATCAGCGGATGAGCTTTATAATAATTTGTATTTTGGAGACCCGGTGGAAGTGGAAAAAGACCAAGCAATCATAAAAAATATCCCGTTAGACCCCTTAAAGTTTGACTGGAATGAATTTGCAAAACAAGATAAACGCCTAACAAAATTTTACTCCAAATGGGACATGCTTTTTAGAAAAATTTCCGATCTTATTTATTATTTTGGTTTTGCCGTGGCTATTATAGCTTTCTTCGCTGCCCCCTATCCCTATAATTTAATCATATTGGGCTTGTATGTTTTCCTGCTAATGTTAAGGATTTTGGGCGTAAAACCAAGGCCATTCGGCTCTGTTATAGATAAGTCCAGCGGCACTCCTTTGCAGTTTGGCATATTAAGGATTATTTCCCCTGATTCTGACAAAGAAATAAGCCACAAGGTCACTGATAAATACGGGAGGTATTTTTGCCTAATTCCAAAAGGCAGATATTATGTTAAAATAGAGAAAAAAAATAACGATGGATCTTATTCTTTAGTTCACACATCCCACGTCATAGATGCCACAAAAACCGGTTTGATTAAGGAAAGGTTTTGGGTTTTAGAAAAAAATATAGACATACCATCAATAGCTTAGGGGAGGTTTTGCGCATTGTCTCGCGTATTTAAGGAATAATTCGGAATATTGCGCAAAAAAAATTAGATGAATCACAAGCTCGGAATTTTTATTAGCTTATGTTTGGCAATTATAATAATCGCTGAACCATGGCTTATCTTAGTTTTAGCGCCAATTACAATTTATTTGTTTAATGTTTTAGCATCCCTTATTTTTTTGCTTATCATTTTTACGCTGTCAAAAAGATTTATAAATGAAAGGCTGAAAAAGGAAATTGTTTCGCTCACCGCCCATCAGTTGTCTTCTCCCCTTTCAAGCATGAAATGGTTTTTTGAAATGCTATTGAATGAAGACTTCGGAAAAATTAGCAACGAGCAGAGAGAGGCAATAGGCAGGGCATCTAAAAAAAATAACCAGTTGATTTATCTGGTCAACAATTTGCTAAACACCTCTAAAATTGACGGTGGAAAATATCTTCTAAGCCTTAAACCCTCCAGCATAACAGAGGTTGTTCTGTCGGTGTCGCGGTTTTTAAAAGATGAAATTGAAAAAAATAAAATTGAATTTGAATTCATCAAGCCGCTCAAAAATATTCCGGACATAATAATGGATAGAGAGAAGATAAGACTGGCGATCCAAAATCTTTTTGACAATGCGATAAAGTATACTCCAGCTGGCGGAAAAGTAACGGTTTCTTTAACAGCTCGCGGAAAATATATAGAATTCAAAATTCAGGATTCAGGCATAGGCATAGAAAAGGGACAGAAGGCAAAGATATTCAACAAATTTTTCCGGGGAAACAATGCCGCAAAACACGAACCGATGGGCCACGGATTGGGACTTTTTTTTGTTAAAAGTATCATTGGCGCGCATAACGGAAAGGTTTGGTTCAAGTCAAAAGAAAACGAAGGTAGCAGCTTTTACTTCACATTGCCAATCAAAAAATAGTTGCATATTATTATATAAGATGTAAAATAAAAAAAGAATTTGAAATTTACAATTTACAATTTGAAATCAATTTGAAATTATTCAATTTTAAATGATTAAAACTCGTCGTGTTTTAAAATTTAAACATTTAGTCATTAAAAATTGAATTCAAATTTCAAATTTCAAATTAAAAATTTACAATGAAAACCATTCTAATCATTGAAGACGACGCTTTTTTAAGAGATTTAATTAGCAAAAAACTTTCCTCTGCAGGTTTTACTGCATCAGAAGCGACCGATGGAGAAGCCGGATTAAAAAAGGCAAAAGAAGAAAAACCATCCTTGATTTTACTAGATCTTTTATTGCCGGTTCCGGACGGATTTGAAATCCTCTCAAGATTAAAGCAAGACCCGGAGACCTCCTCCATTCCTGTAGTCATCCTGTCTAATCTCGGACAAAAGGAAGACGTGGACAAAGGATTGGGTTTAGGGGCAAACGACTATCTAATCAAGGCGCAATTTACGCCAGATGAAATTATTGCGAAGGTAAAGGAGACGCTTGGAAAAACAGGCAATCCTGCTCCGCAAAAACCGCAATAAAGTTTACATTACCTTTCGTAATTCAAGGTACATTATATCGTTTAAAACAAACACCTCAGACATGTGAGCCGTTTAAAACACGTTTTTTAAGGTTTTTCTGGTGTTTTTTGCATTTTTTCACCTGTTCCATTTATTCACGATCGTGAATAAATGGAACAGGTGAAAAAAAAGGAATATACGCAAAATCCACCACCTTAACACCAGAGAGAAAACCTTTTTTAGTGTTCTGCCTACGAATGCCGGGTATTCGCGAAGAACAAAAATGTATATCCGTGTTCCTGTTTAAACATCATAGACCCGACCTCGACCAAAACAGTCGAGGTCTGACCTCGACCAATTCCGTCTGATTCTCAGGATAATTTGCGGGAAACAAATTTTTCTAACACTCCTCTAAACATATTAACGCCAGCGTTCAGCCAAAACTTACCCACACCTCCTTGTGTTTTTTGCGCTTTGATTTTGTTTTGTTTCTTGCTATAAATATGTTTAAAACCCGTTATTAAACAATGTGTTATTTTTGAGTTTAGATTGCTTCGTCGTCCCCGACCACTGTCGGGATTCCTTGCAATGACGGAGGAGTAAGGCAACTGCGTAAGTCGAGGTTATATCGTTTAAAACAAACCGCTCAGACACGTCTGGGCGGTTTGTTTTAAAGATCAAATTTGCGCCTCAACCTTGAATTACGAAATTAAAATATCAGCGTAAGTTCAGCGTAGCGTTCAGCGTTGTTTCAGCGTATTTTACGCTGATTTCAACGCGGATTTAACGCTGAAACGGGCATTTCGTAATTTAAGGTTGTTAAGGGTTCTCTGCTGGCGCTTCCTCAACTGGGGCCTGTGGAGGATTTTCCTGCCCTATCCCGGCCAACGGGTCCTTTCCTGAGTTAAGATTATTTAATATCTTTTTTATTTGCTCGTTACCAGGATTCAATTCGGAAACTTTTTTAAACTGCTCTATCGCCCTGCCGTCTTGGCCTAATTTAGAGTAGGTCAGCCCTAAAAAATATAAGGCGTTAGCATAGTTAGAAGACAATGCTACCGCTGACTCTAAGTTTAACCTTGCATTATTATAATCTTTTTCTTGGTAATAAACCAAACCCAGCTGAAACAGCAAGCCAATGTCATTGGGGGAATAATTTCTAGCTTCCTTGAGCTCCGCAATTTCCTCGTCTATCTGACCTCTCGCCTGATAAAACATGGCTATCTGAAAACGGGCTGGCGCATAATCTGACTTTAGCTCTACTGCCTTATCAAATTGTTTTTTTGCGTTATCTAAATCCTCGTTTTTTTTATCTTTATCATCCTTGTCAATAATGGTTGCCTTTGCCATATAAACAATTCCCTTCTGCGTCTGGTAATAAGGGCTTGAAGGCGCTAAATTAAGAGCCTGGTCGTAAGAGCTTAATGCCCAATCTTCAGCGCCTGGAATTGTGCCGATTAAACTCTGATATACAAATCCGCGCGCAGACCAATTATTCGCATTCCTGGGGCTTGCATCGGTTGCTAATTTTGCCGCATTAATCGCATTGTTAATCAAAATCTGGGTTATTCTGGTTTTATCAGCGTCCGACAAACTATTATCGTTGACGATGCGTCCTAATTTTAAAAGATACGCTTCAGATAGCTGTGTGAGATAAATGTCTGATTTTAAATTTAGCCTCACCGCATTCTCTAATCCGTTAATCCCTTCGTCTATTTGCC
This sequence comes from bacterium, assembly GCA_043824525.1. Classification (GTDB taxonomy): domain Bacteria; phylum Patescibacteriota; class Minisyncoccia; order Minisyncoccales; family Staskawiczbacteraceae; genus XYD1-FULL-39-28. Next base: position 3,908 of record JBDRST010000045.1, on the reverse strand, counting down.
CTGAAGCAAACTCCGACAGCCCCTTAGCATAATATATTTCAGCTACGTATCTTTGACCATCTAAAAACAAAAGCCCTAACCCAAAAATAAAAAACGCGGTAGCAACAAAAGTGACTCCAAGCGTCAAAAGAGAGGAGGGGCTAAGAGAAAACTCTTTTTTTTCTTCCGCAATCAAACCGATAAAGCAGGCAATTAAAAAGAAAAATAAAAAATCAAGCGTGAGGTTTGAACCGTAAAAAAAGTAGGCAAACCCCTGACTGATAAACGCAATCAGCAGAGCGCTGGCAAAAGCAGACAAATAGATTTTATTGTGATCCTTCCCTAAGTCTTTATTTAGTATAAATTTAATTCCGTAAAAAAGAACAGTGGCAATTAAAGCCAGAAAAGAGGCGAACCCTAAAATTCCTGTTGTCGCCAAAACCGTTAAAACCTTTGAGCCTGCGCCGTCAAACCCGAGATTCCATAAAGCTCCCTGATTTGAATCAACGCTTCTGTATTTTGAAAAGTCATACGTAAAAGTGCCCGGGCCCGAACCCAGAACAGGATGATCCTTGATTGATTGAAGCGCGATGTCAATGCCAGTTGACTGGTTTAGGTAAACCTCAATAGGCCTTTGGAGAACGGGCAGCTGAACCTTTAGAATAATAAAAAACAAAGCCAACACTAAAAAAAACATTGGCAGACCAAGCCACCTTAAATCAAAAAGCTCCCTTTTTACAACCGCAAACAGCATTAAAAGCGCGCATCCTGCCAAGACAACCCACCAGACAATAGCATAATTAATTAAAATCAAAGCTGTGGCGGTCAAAGCTATGCCTATGCCAAAAATTATTTTAAGCCATTTTTTGCTGTATATCTCTAAAATAAAAAGCAAAGGCAATAAAATTGCTGCAAACAAGCCTAATGACCCAACCAAACCTATAGTATTAAATGCGCCGCTTTTTGCAAAACCAAAAGGCAAAAATATTCCAAAAAGCTGGAGGACCCCAATAAAAACCGCTACAGTTCCCGACAGCGCCAAAAGAGTTATTGAGGTAAAAATTTCTTTCTTAGAAAGAATATTGCTCACTAAAAAATAAAGCAATGCAAGGCATATTACGGTCAATAAGCTTTCTGATGTTACTCTCGGCCAGCCCCAAAAACTGCCGTACTTGTCTGAAGAAAAAATTGTTGAACCCAAAGAAACTAAAAGCAGAGCCAAAACAGCTAAGTGCGTCTTATTCAAATTCAAGCTTAATTTACCAGAAACTAAAACCTTTGCCGACCAGGAGAATAAGGCAATAAAAACAAACAAGACTAATAATGTTTGCTTGTTAAAATCAAGAACATCTGAAGTCCACGGCAAAAATAAAACCGGTAATAAAAATACCAGAATATAAATACTGTATTTTAAAATAATTTCAGAAACTTTTACTAAGCTTAAGAGTTGTTTTTCCATTCTATTTTTATTTTAATAATGTTTGCTTGTTTGCTTTATTAGGCCCGTTTCTTAACATGTTAAGTAACAACCCGTATATTATAATAACTTTTTTTTTAATTTTAACATACTTTTTTATTTAATACGACTGAATGAGGGACAGGGGAGGGACTGTCCCTCCCCTGTCCCTCATTCAAACTTTAATCCCCTCGTTTTAAGAAAGTATCCTGAAATAATCAATTCTTTAGCCGTCCTTTGATACTCCTTTCTGGCTTTTGCAATATTATCTGAAAGAAGAGATAAAACAGGTTTTGTTTGAGTGATTCCGTCCTCCTTTAAGCCGAGATACACCCCGTAACTGCTCCATGGATCTTGTTCGGCCTCTTTTAAAAGTTCGTCTATGTATCTTTTGGAAACATTTTGATTTTCCACACGTTGAAGTTTCTCCAGCACCTTATTCAAATTAACATAAATAGAAGTGGGCAACAGTGCGTTACTTTCAATGATATTTGACTTAAATCTGTCTTGAAATAAGTGACCGACTCTGGAATATTTTTTGTTAATATGAATACCAACACTAGTGTGAATGCCGCCTATAAATTTACTGGGCGTAACCTCTGAATTTTGTTCAATTAAGTAATGTAAATGATTTGAGAGTATGTTATAGGCATGGATCAATACCGGATATTTCTGAACAAATTCTTTTATTTTATAAATATAAAAAGCAAAATCGTCCCTTTCTCTGAAGATATCTTCCTTCGCAACTCCCCTGTTAAAAATATGCGATATACTTCCTTTATAAAATTGCCTTGGCACTCTCATAGCTTTGTAGACTTTTGAGGGACAGGGGAGGGACTGTCCCTCCCCTGTCCCTCACTATTTATTTTCCGCCTTATGAATTGCATAGTTTATAATAATTAAAGGGAGAAATGGGAGAAAAGGGCAAAATGGGGAAACCCATTCCGCACCCCATTTTGCCCTTTTCTCTTTTTTTTCTTTTTTTCCTTTTTTTCCTTTTTTTACCCCCTTTTCGCCCCTTAATCCCTTTTCACCCTTTTTCTTCAGGCGCCGCCCGCGGGCGGCGCTTCCCTTTTCGCCCCTTAATCCCTTTTCACCCCTTTATTTCTCAAAAATAAACCACCACAAACCCTTAAACCATCCCGCCAACCAGGTTGCTTGTTTTGCCACAAAACCCATTATTTTTACGATAAATTCCCCTGCTTTCCCCGCGGCATTCATAAGTCCTGCCGCTGACTCCTGTATTATGTCGCCTATCGGCGCAATCAGTTCCTGTATCGGCGGGATAAGTTCCAATACCGGCGCTGGCTCTGGCTTGGGTTGTTCGGCAACTTGTTCAGTAACTTGTTCAGTAACAAGTTGCTCGCCCACCGTCCCGTTTTCGTCATTGGAATTTTGGTCATTGGGTATTTTTTCGGAATTCTGGTTTGATGATTGGGATTTTTCGTTCTCTAATTCCTCTTTCACTTCCTGTTTTATCTGTTCTTTTACTTCCTTTATTGCCTGTTTCGCGGCCTTGTCTGCGGTTTTGGCAGCTTGATCCACAACCTCCTGCGCTCTTTCTTCAATTGCCTGTTGGGCGTTTTCCGATGTTTCTAAAGCATTGTTTGCTGCCTGCTGGGCTTGTTCTATAATCTGCTGGGCAGCAAAAACATCATTTGACCCGACTTGCTGTTCGGTCTCCGCCGGCTCATCCGTCGTGTTGTCCGCGCCGCCCGCTGGCGGCGTGGCATTTTCACCCGCCGTGTTTTGAGCATTGGCGGGTTGGTCATTAGATATTTTTTCGGAATTCTGGTTTGGTGATTGGGATTTCTCTGCAGCAGCGGAGCCGCATTCTCCTTTCACTTTCTGCCACTCGCCGTTTGCAATCCACGCGCAATAAATATCTCCGGTGGCTGAATCAACCATTTCCAATTTTTGGATATTTGCAGTTATGATTGTGGCATTTTGCGCCGTAAATCTATTTACCGCTAAATTCGCTATACTCACCAGCCGGTCTTTTACAGAAATTCCCAAAGAAAACAAAACATTTGTTACCTTATCAAGAAACGTCTCTGTTCCCACGCCCTCAACCGTTCCAGTTCCCCATGCTCCGCTTCGGGATAATTCACCGCGGGCTTCAGCTAACAGCTGTTTTTTCACGCTTTTCCAAGAAACCCAGGTGGCGTGAAGGGCGTCGTCTGCCATTGTTTCATCTATTCTTCCTAATACAATGTCTCCTTCTTTTAGTTTTTCTCCTGATATTGGGTCTGCGGTTTCGTAGTCAGGAATCTGGAAACCTCCTGTGATTGCAATATATTTCCAAGCAGGGGTGCCTGTGGGGTTGTAAACGTAAAGACGGTTGTTGGTGGTGTCATACACAATTGGCGAGGTGCCTGTGGTGTCAGCTACCGGGGTGCCGGTTTGAGCTCCTGCAGAGGTTGGGATGTATAGAAATCCTACTGTGGCGTCTGTGGCTACGGCTGTGCCTGTG
>JBDRST010000044.1:0-5295 GCA_043824525.1 bacterium | reverse complement strand
TTTTTTATTGAAATTTGGAATTTAAAGTTTGATTTTAAAGCCGTAAAATTTAAGCGCATCCCACGGGAAAAAAATAAGGAAGCAGACCGTTTAGTGAACGAAGCTTTAGACCAGGAAGCCGGCGCCAAAAAATTATTTTAGATTTTAATATGTACGCATTATTATTTTTTGTTTTTTTTGCTCTTATTATATTTTTAGTTATATTTTTTATAAAGTTTTACAAGCTGGTTTATCCTCTTTTGTTTTGGGGAGGAATTTATGTCCCGACTTCAGAGAACAGGGTAAAAGAAATGATAAGACTGTTAAATATTTCAAAAGGAGAAAAAGTTGTTGACTTGGGCGCTGGGGACGGCAGGATGGTTATTGAGGCAGCTAATGCCGGAGCAGAGGCGCACGGCTATGAAATTAGTCCTGCTTTGGTTAGGCTTGCAAAAAAAAATATTTGCACGGCAGGCATGCAAAATAAAGCGTTTGTTTTTCAGGGCAATCTCTGGCATCAAAATTTGAGCAATTTTGATGCGGTTGCTGTTTATGGTATGGGGCATATGATGAAAAAACTGGAAAAAAAATTTGAAAAAGAGCTTAAACCGGGAGCAAAGGTAGTGTCAAATTATTTTGCCTTGCCATCATGGAAGCCGGAGTCAAAGGCCGGAAACATTTATTTTTATATTAAAAAATAAGACATTAGTTGAAAAAGAACATTAAAAAACTCGACTTTCGTCGAGATTTTTAATGTTCAGGGACACGGAAAGGAATTATGGTCTACTAAGGTGATCATAATTCCTTTCCGTGTCCCAGCAAGACTATAAGCCGAATTTTGTACCTCCGCCTTAGCGGGGCAGTAATCATCTATCTGTCCCTGATATTGCTATCGGGATCAAGCGAACTACTTTGCTCCTTTGACAAGTTTTAAATTCATGAATGAATTTTTCAGGCTTTACCCTGAGCCTGCCGAAGGGTTTGTTCTTGCGCCCAATAAGGATTTAGCCGTTTCACCTCCATATTGCTATGGAATTTCCCCGCCGAATGGCGGGGCGTCAGGCCTTTCGGCCTCACGCGTCACTGTTCGCACCTCGCATATTACTATGGACGGCTGTTAGCCGCTATTTTTTTAGAGTCCTGAAAAATCAGGACAATGAGTGTTCGGACTTTCCTCTCCCCGCTTGGCGGGGAGCGATTACTCATCTTGCTGAAACATCTTTATAATACCAATTTATAATCTTTTGTCAACCCCGTTAGAAGCCGTTTTAGTGGAAATCTAAAGATCACAAACAAAACATACCATTTAGCACTAACACGATAATCTCGTAGAAAAAAATATTTTACTAAATATTTTTTTCTCAAAGGCTTCTAACGGGGTCAACCCTTCACCTTTTCGTTAATACATGAACGAGGTAATTTAATAGAAACCTATAATGCTATTATTGTAAAAAATATAGCCGTAAAGGTGAAGGGTCAAGAGAGCGAACGCCCCAGACAGCGTCTGGGGCGTTCAGCTAAAAATTTGAAAAAATTAAGAAAAAAGGTTAAGATACAAAAGTAAACCTGTTGCGTAATAAGGATTCATGCTGCAATTTGTAATTTTGTTTGTAAAATCATAAAAATTCGTCAGCTTGCCAAAGGGCAAACCTCCTTATTTTTCTGACTTTACAAACAAAATTACTTCATTTCGCTTATTAATCTTATTACGCAACAGGTTTAATTAACAAAAAAACTTGATTCAAAAATTTCTTAACTCGCAGGCAAAAAGCATTAGTTCTGCCTCCATAATTTTAGCGCTTTCTTATACAGGCAGCGCGTTTTTAGGTTTGTTTCGCGACCGTCTTTTGGCAGGCACGTTTGGAGCAGGTTCAGAGCTTGATGTTTACTACGCGGCCTTCACGGTTCCAGATTTTGTTGCCTTAATTTTGATTTTTGGCGCGATATCTGCAGCCGTAATTCCAATTTTTAGCTCTTATTTAATTAAATCTAAAGAAGAGGCGTTCAGGTATGCGTCGGTTTTTTTAAACATTTTTCTTGGATTTTTAATTCTTATTTGCGTTGTTCTGATGATATTTACCCCCTACTTCATTTCCCTAATAGCCCCCGGGTTTTCAGCAGAAAAAAAAGAGTTAGCGGTTCAGCTAATGAGAATTATGTTTTTAAGTCCTATTATTTTGGGCGCTTCAAACGTTGTCAGCGGGATATTGCAGGTATTTCACAGATTTTTGGTTACTGCATTAGCTCCCTTGATGTATAACTTAGGCATTATTGTTGGAATCTTGTTTTTTTATCCTTACTTGGGGCTTCAGGGATTGGCGTGGGGAGTTGTGCTTGGCGGTTTGTTGCACTTGTTGATACAGCTGCCGGCCTTTTTCTTTTCTGGATTTAGATACAAACCCAACTTTAATTATAAGCACCCGGGAGTTTTAAAAACTTTGGGGCTTATGGCGCCAAGATCCCTGGGGCTTGGCGCAGGGCAATTAAACACAATTGCTGTAACCGCCATTGCTTCAACCTTGGCGTCAGGTTCCATTGCAATTTTTAATCTTGCAAATAATTTGTCGTCAATTATGGTGAACGCCGTGGCTGTTTCCCTTTCAACAGCTGCCTTTCCCTCGATGTCTATGTCTTTTCTTGAGTCAAATGAACAAAAATTTTTGGCGAAATTTTCAGGTATTTTCCGCCAGACAATTTTTTTGACGATTCCAATAAGCATTTTGGTTTTGATTTTAAGGGCGCAAATAGTTAGGGTGGTTTTGGGGGCAGGGAAGTTTAGCTGGCTGGACACGCGACTTACAACCGCCTGCCTTGGGATTTTAGCTTTTAGCTTATTTGCCCAAGGACTTATCTTTATTTTATCTAAAACCTTTTACGCGGCCCACAACACAAAAATTCCAGCGATCGTAAGCGGGGCCACTGTTGCTTTTAACATTATTTTGAGCTTGACTTTGGTTTGGTTTATAAAATCTTCAGTAGGTTTTTCTATGTTTTTGCAAACAGTTTTTCGGCTGGAAAACGTTGCCAATTTGGGCGTTGTCGGGCTGGCCATGTCTTTTTCTATAACGGCAATTTTGGAATGTTTTTTGCTTATATATCTGCTTTATAAAAAATTTCCAAAATTAAGAATAAAAGAATTTTCTGATTCTTTATATAAAATAATAATTGCATCAGCAATAATGGCCTTTTTTACATTTTCAACAAGGCAGGTGCTGGTTCAGTGGGGTTTGATTAGTCTGGATACTTTTTGGGCAGTACTTCTTCAGTTAGTTTTATCGGGCGCTGTGGGCGTTATTGTATATGTGGCGGTTTTGTATTTATTAAAGTCACCGGAACTCAAAATAATCTCAGGCGCGTTTTTAAGTAAATTTTCAACCCCTAAAAAATAGTATGCAAAAAAACATAAGAAATTTCGCAATTTTTGCCCACATAGACCACGGAAAGTCTACTTTAGCTGACCGTCTTTTGGAAATGACTAACACAATTGATAAAAAGAAAATGACCCCCCAGTTTTTAGATTCAATGGATTTGGAAAAAGAAAAGGGGATTACCATTAAGCTAAAGCCGGTGAGGATGAATTACAAGGACTACATTCTAAACTTAGTGGACACGCCCGGTCACGTTGATTTTTCTTACGAGGTTTCAAGGTCTTTAGCTGCTGTTGAAGGAGCTGTTTTACTTGTTGACGCTACGCAGGGGATACAAGCTCAAACATTGGCAAACCTGGAGCTGGCAAAAAACCAGAATTTAACCATTATTCCGGTTATAAATAAAATTGATTCACCTATTGCAAAAGTTGAAGAATCAGTTGAGGAGCTGGCAGTCCTTTTAAATATTCAGCCAAATGAAATAATAAAAATTTCTGCAAAAAACGGAACCAATGTTGAAAAAGTTTTAGAGGAGATAATTAAAAAAATTCCTTCACCAAACGAGGGACAGGGGAGGGACAGGGGAGGGACAGTCCCTCAACCCTTTAGGGCGTTGATTTTTGATTCAGTGTATGATTCTTTCAAGGGTGTGATTGCGTTTGTAAGGGTTGTTGATGGTGAAATTTCCAATGGTGAAAAAATTAAACTTATGGCAGCTGACATAACAGCTGAAATAAAAGAACTTGGGTATTTAAATCCAGGGTTTTCTGCAAAAGATAAAATTAAAGCCGGCGACATTGGGTATATTGTCACAGGTATAAAAGAGCCTGGAAAAGTAAGGGCGGGAGACACCATCACAAAACTACAAACTACTCAACACCAACCGCAAACTAAACCATTGCCTGGGTATCAAGAGCCAAAGCCAATGGTTTTTGCTTCTCTATATCCTGAAAACCCTGATGATTTTGATTTGCTGAAAGTCGCGCTTTCAAAACTGAAATTAAGCGACCCGGCGCTGGTTTTTGAGCAGGAAATGAAAGAGGCGCTAGGCAGGGGATTTAACTGCGGATTTTTAGGAACTTTGCATATAGAAATTATTTCTGAAAGACTGGAAAGGGAATTTGGTTTAGCTTTGGTTATTTCAACGCCCTCTGTTGTTTATAAAATTATAGACAATAAAGATAAGGAGGTTACAATTTATTCTGCATCCGATTGGCCTGATCAATCTAAAATAAAAAAAACAGAAGAGCCCTGGGTTTCTTTGGAGGTTATTGCACCCTCAGTCCAAATGGGGAAACTAATGGAAATTTTAAAAAATTTGAAGGGAAATTATTTGGAAACAAATTATCTTACGCCAGAAAGAGCTATTATTGTTTTTGAAACTCCGTTGCGCGGGATTATCGCAAACTTGTATGACAAAATAAAAACAGTCAGCCAGGGATATGCCTCTATGAATTACAAGGTTTTAGGGTTTAGGCCAGGAAAGCTGGTAAAAATGGAAATTTGGGTGGCAGGGCACAAAGAAGAAGCGTTTTCAAGAATTGTGTCTGAAGACGAGGCATATTCGGAGGGTAAAAAGCTTGTTGAAAAATTAAAGGATGTTTTGCCGCCAGAGCAATTTTCTGTTGCCCTGCAGGCAGTGATTGGCGGGAAAGTAATTGCTAGAGAAACAATCAGCGCGAGGAGAAAAGACGTTACCGGATATTTGTATGGCGGAGACGTAACAAGAAAAAGAAAACTTTTGGAAAAGCAGAAAAAAGGCAAAAAACTTATGAAACAAAAGGGGAGAGTAAACGTTCCCACAAAGGCGTTCCTTGAGGTATTCAGATCGTAAGTCCTGAGCTTGTCGAAGGGCGTTTTTAGAAGTGTTTAGGGCTTAATTGCTTATTCCAAAGTTCTCAAGAACACTGGAATAAGCAATTAGGGTATAAAAAAACGGCTCACACTA
>JBDRST010000043.1:0-7074 GCA_043824525.1 bacterium | reverse complement strand
CTTAATTGCCTCTTTTATGCGCTTTAATGTTTTTTCTTTGCCCAAAATATCTGCTATTTCAAATGGACTTGGGGATGCCTTTTTCCCGGATAACGCAACGCGTAATGGCCAAAGCAAAAATCCTCTATTTTGTAAAGGATAACCTTTTTGTTTATTAAACTCCCCTGCCCCATCCAGTAAAGCCTTTTCTATTTTTTTGATTTCCCAACCAGCCAGTTCCGACAATATTTTGTCGCACAATAAAAGGGCTTCCTTAATATCCTCGTCCTTCATATTATCCCATTTTAGCAAATTCTTATCATAAATTAATTTGTCCTCAAAAAAGAAATCTGCCAGGCCCACAATATCCGACAGTTTTTTCATTCTGGTTCTTGAGACCTCAACAATCTTTTTTAAATTACCTTCAGACACCTGCCCCACAACTAAAAGCCCTGCTTTTTTAAGATAAGGGACGCAAAGTTCAGATAATTTTTCTATTAATTTTTCACGAATATAATGTCCGTTTATAAAATCTAACCTCTGAACGTTAAAAACCGCCCCGGATTTTTGAACTTTTTCAATTGAGAATTCCTTTTCCAATTGCAGCATGGAAAAAATTTCCTTTTCAGTCCCCGGATTCCATCCAAGCAAAACCATAAAATTAACAATTGCTTCTGGCAGATATCCTTGCTCATGATAGTCAGTTAAAGCAACGTCTCCCTGTCGCTTGGAAAGCTTGCTTCTGTCTGCGTTTAGCATTAATGGCAGATGAGCATAAACCGGCTGATAAAAGCCCAAGGCTTTTTGCAATAAAATTTGGCGTGGAGTGTTTGATAAATGTTCCTCCCCCCTAATCACGTGAGAAATTTGCATCTCATAGTCGTCAACAACAACTGCAAAATGATACAACGGCGCATTTAGGTTTTTAGCAATAACCACATCTCCTAAAAGCCCTGCATTAAATTCAACATCGCCCCTAACTAAATCATGGAATTTAACTTTTTTATTTTCAACTCTAAATCTTATCACAGACGGTTTTCCTTCAGCCAAACTTTTTTTTGCTACATCCTCTGATAAATGCGCGCACGCGCCATCATACTTGGGCGCCACTCCCCTGCTCAACTGCTCCTGCCTTTTGGCTTCCAACTCATCTGCTGTGCAAAAGCAATAATATGCTTTTTTTTCTTCCAAAAGTTTTTTTAAATATTTTTCATAAATATCCAATCTTTGAGATTGTTTATAAGGCCCAAATTCACCCCCTACATCCGGCCCCTCATCCCACTCAATCCCCAACCATTTTAGCTGTTCAATAATTTCATCTGTCCATTTTTGTTCTGACCTCTGGATGTCCGTATCTTCAATGCGCATTATAAATTTGCCTTTATTCTGCTTTGCGAACAAATAATTAAACAAAGCAGTCCTCGCTGTCCCAATGTGAGCGGGGCCTGTTGGCGAGGGAGCAATCCTGACTCTTATTTTTTTTGTTTCCTCTTTTTTCATAATATAAGCGAGGTTATTGTTTTTCTTTGACACCTCGCAGGCAAGCCCGAGATAATAAATTATATCACCTCTTTGATTATAAGGCTTGCCGAGAGATAGCAGCGGCGGAGATGCAAATATATTTTTGCGACGCCGACTGCGTGTCAAAGAAAAAGAATAACGAGCGCTAATCTAACATTAAAAACTCCAATATTTCTCTTGCAATGGCGCGGGCCGCCATGGGTTTTGCAAAAGATAAGGCTGACTGCCGCATTTCATCAAGCTTTTCGGGATGCATCAACAATAACCTGACATTCTCCATAAAAAAATTGGGGGTTAAATTTTCCTGCTCAAGAACCAGGCAGGCGCCACCTTCAGCATAATTATAAGCGTTTTTTGACTGGTGATCTCCAGCTGAAGATGGCAACGGGACTAAAATGCTTGGTTTGCCCAAGGCAGCAATCTCAAAAATAGATCCAGAGCCTGACCGGGAAATCACAATATCTGCAGCGGCATACGCGTGCTTTAATTTTTCCTCGTCTAAAAAAGCTATTGGGTGATAGTATTTTTCCAAATCTCTGTCTATCACTGCCTCGGCCTCCTTTGCAGTCTCCTTAAAATTTTTCCTGCCAGTAACATGGATTACTTCATAGATTTTCAGCAAATCGTTTAAAATCCTTAAAACAAAATCATTGATCGCTTCAGCTCCTTGAGATCCGCCCACTATCAAAAATATCGGCTTTGAAAAAGTTAAAACGAATAGCTCTCCAGCATCTCTTTTGTCGCCTCCTAAAACCTCGTTTCTTATCGGATTTCCTGATAGGATTGTTTTTTTAGGGTTAAAATATTCTGTTTTAGGAAAGGAAATAAAAATCTTTTTTGCCCATTTTGAGGTCCTTTGGTTTGAAAGCCCGGGCACCGCGTCGGATTCGTGTAAAAACACAGGAATTTTTAAAATTTTGGCTGAATATGTGACCGCGATTGAGCCAGACCCTCCTTTACTAAAAACTAAATCTGGCTTGATCGCCAATAGCAAAAAGAAGCTTTGTAAAATCCCGAATGGAATCTTAAATAAAATGTCAGTAATATTTTGAAGGGAAGAATATCTCCTAATCTTCCCAGAAGCGATTGTTCTTATAATAAAATTCTCTTGCGAAAGCAAAATTAACCCTAGTTCGTCTTTAGGGCCAACATAATAAAGCTCCAAATCTTTTTTGGGATTCACCCCGTTAGAAACAGCTCGCCCCAAAGGCCCTCCGGGCGCGCCAGCGCGGGCGTGGTTTCTAGCGGGGTAGATTCTTCTTATCTCCCTTGCAATAGCAACCAGCGGGAAAACATGGCCTCCGGTGCCACCGCCGGTAAAAAGTATTTTCATAGTGAATTTTTAATTTTGAATTTGGAATGGAATTTTGAATTTTGAATTTAAAAATTTGCGCTACCTTTATTCGTAATTCTTTATTCTATTCTAAATACAAAATTCTAAATTCTGGATTCACGTATTCCTGGATATATTTAATAATAGCCCCACGCCTATCATTTCTACAACCAGATGGGAACCGCCATAGGAAAAAAATGGCAAAGGTATTCCGGTTAACGGGAAAATCCCCATGGCAGAAGAAATATTTATAAACGCCTGGAGGGTTATCCAAAAAACTATGCCTAATGCAGATAGTTTCAAAAATCGGCTGTTTGATTTTTTTGAAATTCTTAAACCTAGCCAAAAGAACAGAACAAATAGAGCTATCAACCCAACGCAACCTATAAGGCCCATCTCTTCTCCTATTATAGCAAAAATTGAGTCAGACATCGCCTGAGGCAGAAAACCAAATTTCTGAGTGGACATCCCAAGCCCCTTGCCAAAAAATCCTCCTGACCCAAGCGATATCAGTGACTGACGCAGTTGAAAACCCTTACCCAGGGGATCTATGTCTGGATGTAAAAAAATCAGCCAGCGATCTAGTCTATATGGCTCAAATCTTACAATAAGCAATAAAAAAGTTGCCCCTGATATAACAACTAACAAAGTGTGCCACAGAGGAGTTCTTGCATAAAAATATAACGCAAGCAATGTTATTGTGAGAATCCCCAAGGTACTGGCGTCTCTTTGGAGATATAAAGCAACAGTAATCAGCCCTAAAAAAATTACAAAGGGGAAAAATATGTATATTATATTATGATAACCTCTTTCTGCGGCAGATTTCCAGCCTGATACCTTGCCCTCGGGCAAGCGCGAGGCAATCCATGCTGATAAATATAGAATTGCGGTAAGCTTTAAAAATTCAGAGGGTTGGACTGAAAAAAAACTAAAATCAAACCAGCGCGTAGCGCCGCCGGCTTTAGACCCTATAAAAGGAATAAATACCAGAAACAAAGCCACTATATTAAAAACTACCATCCAGAACGCCCATTTTTTAAGAAAGTTCAAGGAAATTTTATAAGCAACAAACCCCAGCGCGATTGCCGGCAAAAACCCAAAAATAATCTGATGAAAAAAATAGTAATTTGGATTACCAAATCTCTGCAAAGAGGCGGGAATAGAGAGAACGGCAAAGAACAAAAAACTAAAACCAACCAAGAAGGCAACTAGGAAAAATAATGGATAGTTGAAGCGTTTTTTCATTTTTTTCCGTATCTTTTGACTGTCAACTGAAACTTATCGCCCTTTTCCTCAAAATTTTTCCAGAGCGAATAACTCGGCGAAGCGCAAGAAAGCAGACAAATTTTTCCTCTGTCAGTATTTTTGTACGCAAATTTTACAGCTTCTTCCATACTTTTGGTTCTTAAGATATTTACTCCCTTAAGGTTTATTCTTTTACCGCTATCTGGAAATAATACGACATTTTTTATTTTATATTGTTTGACGGTTTTTTCCAAATGCGAAAAATTATACCCCCTGTCCTCCCCTCCGAGAAAGATTGTATCAATATTCAAAAGCGCCTCAATTGCAGCTATTGTTGACTCTGGTGTTGTTGAGATTGCGTCGTCGTAAAACTTAATGCCCTTGAACTCTCCGATAAATTCTAATCTGTGCGGTAATGGTTCAAATTTTTCAATTGCACTTTTTACTATTTTGTCTGAAATACCAAGCTCCTTTGCCACAGAAAAAGCAGCTCGCGCATTTTCTATATTGTGTTTGCCCAGTAACGGAAAATTAAATCCTTTAAGGAATCTTTCAGGAGCAAAAGGAATTGATTTTCCATTTGTCCCCTCCGCCCATTGGCAACTTTTTTTATTTTTAGGGTTATAAATAAATAAATCCTGTTTACTTTGAAACTTTATAATATTTTTTTTGGCCTCGTAATAATTTTTAGCGCCTAAATGGTAGTCTAAGTGTTCTGGAAACAAATTTGTAACAACCGAGATGTTTGGCGAAAACTCAATATCATCTAACTGATAACTAGAAAGCTCTAAAACAAATATTTCGTCTTTTTTGATGGGCTCAAGCAATACTTCAAGCATTGGTTTCCCGATGTTTCCTAAAACTCTTACATTTTTGCCATCCTCCTTTAGTATTGCATAAATCAGCGAGGCGGTTGTGGATTTACCCTTGCTCCCCGTAACGCCAATTGTTTTGTTTCCCAACCTCTTAATTTCAGAAAAAAATATATTTGTTGCAGTTGTATAAGGAATAGTCACCAGCTCTTTTGGGATTCCTGGGGCTTTCACAACTAAGTCATAATTGGCTTGTTTTTTAAGATAATTTTTTTCTTGTTTTTTGTCCGCTATCCCTATTCTTAGTTTCGGGTATTTTTTCTGAATATATTTTTTAGAAATTTCACCTTCTCTTCCATAACCAAGAATCAAAATACTTTTCATTCCCAAAAATCTAAATTCAGCAGGAATGTTATCGCTTCTATGCGTTTTAAACAGATTTTTTATTTCACTCGCATTTATTTTTACCTTAGCCAGAAGTGTCTTGACTATAAAATCATTCCTAAATTTTTTGTTTGCTATCCTGAAAGCGGCTTTTGACTCTTCAAAAGTGCCCACGCAATCAAATGGCTTTATTTTCCCTAATCCCAAAATATCCTTAAACAAAGGCAAGAGGTTTCTGTCTTGATATAAGTTTTTTTTAAATATACTTAACAGCTCCTTTTTTGACAAAAAGGCTGAAAGCAGAGTAAAAGTAAAAACGCATTTTGGGCATTCACCGCACCACAGTTCCTTTTTTTCTATTTCTTCTACAGTAAAATTTTTATTGCAGCTAGAAAAATATGGAAAATATTTTTTATGTTTTGAAAACAGCTCAGCAATTCTTATTTCATAAAACGGCCTTAATAAAGAAAAGTATTTAACTTCGGGAGTAATAAAATTAAAAACATAGTTTGAAAACATGTTTTCAAACTCTGAAGACTTTGACCACTGATGGTTTATCATCTCACCTTTATATGTTGTGTTCCCAAAATTACTGCTGTATTCGTTTGCCATTATACAGTAGGCGTGTCTGTACAAAACCGCGTACAAAATTCCTAAAAAAGCGAACATGGCAGAAACCGGCACATGCCCGTCATATTTATGCCTTTCTAAAATTTTAGGGTCTAAAATCCGCCTAAATCTTAGAGATTTTACGCTTAGCTCCTTTATTACGCTATCAACTAATTCCGACCCTCTTTGAGACTCAGTGAAAATAGCTGTAATATCAATCCCTGCTTGGCCCGACGGAGCCTTGGCGGAGGCGGCCTCCTTTAGGAGCTCAGCTGCAACGATTGAATCCTTTCCTCCAGAAACCGCAACTAAGCATTTATTGTTTTTTTCTATTCTAAAACTTTTTGCTGATAAATTTTTGTTAAAACTAAACTTTGGCGAATTTTTAGGATCTAGGTTGTTTTTGTAAAAAAACTCGCCAAGTCCTTTTTTATAAACCGCATTCCAAAAATCCGCTTCCCTCTCTGTTAAATCATATTTATGTCGCACAATAGACGCACAATAGAATTTATAATAGCTAATCCCCAAAATTAAATGCGCGCCCTGCAGAACTTTATCTACCAACCCCTCAGGAAGTCCGGCTACATCGGGAATCTGTGGCAGTTGAAGCGTTTCTGTAAAATTGATCGCCTCGGTTCCGTCAAATTCTTGCTTATAATTAAAAACAGCCCTTTTGTTTTCAGGTTCAAATTTATACGAAGAAAACTCAAAAACAGTTGGTTTGCCCTCTATGTTCATTAGGTGATTATACTAAAAATTCTGGTTTTAATCAAACCTGGTCCAAAGGGGTCAACGCGTTGACCCCTTTGAGAACTAACAAAAAAACCGCTTGGACTTCTGCCAAAACGGCTTTTTATAAAATGTATATTTATCCCTTCTTTCAAACCACCAAGAGGGCAGGATTAGAACTGTAGTCAATTGAGCGGCAGCGAATTAAGGCAAGATTCAAGGCGCGAGGAGCGTGGCGTACCCTCTGCGGTACGCGAGCTCCGAAGCAACGAAGAAGATTACCTTAATTCGCCCGCACCAGAGCCTGCCTTGTTGATTTTTTCAAACCGCGTTGCTAATTCATTTTTGAAAATTACGAGGCGCGACGAGGAAGTTGTATTAAATCTTAATACGCTGACGAGGAGCAACAAAGTAATTTTCAAAAATGAAAGCAACCTTTCAGGATACGGTAAATTTTGCCAA
>JBDRST010000042.1:0-7654 GCA_043824525.1 bacterium | reverse complement strand
TTGTTTTTCCACTTGTCATATAAATAAAGTTTTGGTAGTATTATAGTATATAAGGCTATTACCCTTATTGTTATACTACCAAATAAAATGAAAATAATCAAACAAAATTCTTGGCGGCGCATTTCGCAAAGCGAAATACGATATTCGGCGGCGGCGGAAAGCGAGGGCGGGCAAAAATTCCTTCTCCCCAACCCCCTTCCTTTTTGTCCGCCCGAGCGTTCAGTTTGGCGCGCGAAGCGCGCCGTCAGTTTCGTTCAAAAAAGGTTCGGATTTCGTCAAACAAACGCACACTTCTATTAGCTCAGCGTAAACCATGGACATAAAAATTATCTACGAAGATAAAGACTTGCTGGTTGTTGATAAGCCGGCTGGGATAATTGTGTTTCCGGAAGGACCGGAAGGGGTCAGGCCTGGGTCTGACCCAGGCCTGACCCCAAAACCGACGCTGATTGACTTACTGGTTAAAAAACACCCCGAGTTGGCGGGTGTCGGAGACCCGCCAAGATACGGAATTGTGCATAGGTTAGACAAAAATACTTCAGGGATTTTACTGGTGGCAAAAAACCCGGAGGCCTTGATTTTTTTCCAAAAACAGTTTTCCTTGCCCGCCAAAGCTCTGCAAAACAGAGCGACGGCGGGCGCTGTCGCCTCCTCCTACGCTGAAGCTACGGCGGACAAGAAGGCTTTAGCGGACAAGAAGAATAGCTCAACCCTTGAAAAAAGCGTAGAAAAAAGGTATATTGCATTAGTAAATGGAAACGTCAAGGAGGATACAGGCAGCATACACACCCTGATTGGCCGCTCGCCCATGGACATGAGAAAACAGAAGGCTTATCCCTTAACAGAGGTTGGGTCAGGCAAGAGAGAAGCAATTACAGAATATACGATTTTACAACGTTATAAGGAATTCACACTTTTGGAGGTTGGCATTAAAACAGGTAGGCGGCATCAAATAAGGTGCCATTTATCTTATTTACAGCACCCCATAGCAGGAGATAAATTATATTCATTCAAAAATTCAAAAGCGCCCGAAGGCCTAACAAGGCAATTTCTACACGCAAAATATTTAAAAATCCAGTTACCAGGCGGAGAAGAGAAAGAGTTTAAATCGGATTTGCCAGAGGAATTAGCAAACGTGTTAAAAATTTTATAATTTTTAATTTTTATAATTTTTGTAAATAATTTCCTAATGTTTTAATTTTAAAAAATTCAATCATTATTTTAAAAATTGAAAAATTGGAAAAATTTAAAAATTAATAGCAATGACAACACTTTTAGAACAATTTAATAAATCCCAGCTTAAAACCTTGTCCCGACCCACGGGTCGTGGATCCTCGGCAAAGTCGGGACCAGACATAAGGCCCGGTGATACAATTAAAGTGCACCAAAAAATTAAAGAGGGAAGCAAAGAGAGAATCCAGGTTTTTGAGGGTATAGTAATTGCCAGGAAACACGGAAAGGGAATTTCTTCAACCATAACTGTGAGAAAGATTGTTGACGGAGTGGGGGTTGAAAGAATATTCCCTGTCCATTCCCCTGTGATTGAAAAAATAGAAGTTGTAAAACACGGAAAGGTAAGAAGAGCAAAGCTCTACTATTTAAGGACGGCTAAAGGCAAGAAAGCCAGACTAAAAAACAAAGAATTTGTGGAAGCTATTGCAGAAGAACCCGCGGAGGAATCAATTCCCGAAGAAGCGTCGGCACCAGAAAATAATAGCGAGGTAAAATAGATATTGGCATACGCATTCTGTTTGAGGTATTTTGAGGTATAATAAAATAAATGAAACCCTCAAACAGGATAAAAACTGAATGGTCTAGTAATCTCGCTTACGCTGTCGGACTATTAACAACAGATGGTTGTTTATATAACGATGGACGACACATTGATTTTACCTCCAAAGATATTCAGCTTATTAAAACATTTAAAAAACGTTTAGGAATAAATAATAAAATTGGCTATAAAACAAGCGGTTATTCTGAAAAAAAATATCCACATGTTCAATTCGGCGACGTAGTTTTTTATAGATGGTTGTTGTCAATAGGCCTTATGCCGCGTAAAAGCAGAACTCTTGGCGAACTAAAAATCCCAAACGAATACTTTTTTGATTTTTTGAGGGGACATTATGACGGAGATGGATGCAGTTATAGCTATTGGGATAAAAGGTGGCATAGCAGTTTTATGTTTTACACATCTTTTGTCTCTGCAAGTAAAAAGCACATTTTATGGCTGGATAAAAAAATAAAAGAATCATCAAAGATTAATGGGAATATCCGTATAAATAAAGGGCAAATATACGCATTGAAGTTTGCAAAAGAAGGGTCTAAAGCGATATTTTCTAAAATGTATTATAGAGAAGATTTACCCTGCTTATCGCGTAAGCATAGAAAAGTACAAAAAATTTTGAAGATAGAGGCAAGAGAAAATGGGCGGGTGCTGTAATTTGGTAGCCAGCTTGGACTGAGGCTCCAAGGGGATATTCTCCCGTGCGGGTTCAAGTCCCGCCCCGCTCACCAATTTTTTGGACGATTAGCTCAGCTGGCTCGCCCTCCTAAGTTTTCTGAAAGAAAATTTAGGAGGGTAAAAGCGTCTCGGTTTATTCACCCCGTTAGATTTTGGGCGGTTAGCTCAGTTGGTAGAGCGTCTGGTCTACACCCAGAAGGTCATAGGTTCGAGCCCTATACCGCCCACAAAATATCTAACGAGGCAAGCTGTGAGGGTCGCAGGTTCGAGTCCTGCAGCGTCCACCATAAAAACTTTAGACGATTTTTTGCCTAAAAAACTTAAGCCGGAGTAGCTCAGTGGTAGCAGCGTCTCTCTGAAAAAGAGAAGGGCGAGGGTTCGATTCCCTCCTCCGGCACCAAAAAAGAAAAGTCAAAGAGTTTTGGTTCGCCTCGCTTTGCTCGGCGACTAATTGGTATTCAATTTGGGGGGCAAAAACGAATTGGCGATTTCGCATTTTGGGGGAAGAAAATTTTTTAATCGTATGGAAACTGAAAAATCGAATAAAGTTAATAATGGATTGATAGCACTCGCTATTATTGCTGTGGTTATCGGCGGTTACTTTTACTTTGCTAAAAGCGGTGGTACAAAAATGAAAATATCTTTTCCTTACACGCAAAGTGTCGCAGGTAATAATTCTTTTGCTTGTGAATCTCTGCTCTCTTCTGATATTGTTGGTAGCCCAACTGAATATCTTACGAATGGCATTGAGGGGAAAGTTAGGAAGGGAACTGATAAGGTTTCCCTGACTGTCAAAGATACCCAAACGCTCACCTTTTTGTCTGGTGCTTCTTTCCAGGCTGGGGAGACTGAAGGAGTTGGCTTTACTATTTTGAAAAACGACAACAAAGAATTGATAGCGATTATGTACAACGGCACATCTATAAATAGCATTGCTCTCAACAAGGGGAACGGCTTGGCGGTTTGGTTGAAGGGTGCCGCAGATTATTTGACCTATGGTGCGCCAAATGGTGGTGTTATTTATTTGGTTTGTAGATAATTTAATTTTTTCAAAATATGCAAAAATCACACATTTATATTTTGATAGTTTTGGTTGTCATAATGGTTGGCGGCTTTGTATTTTTGAACAACAAAATAGAAAAGAACGAAAATACAACTCAAGTCGGAAGTAAAAGTTCTGAAATAAATAATGAATTAGCTTTTGATTTAGATTTGTCATCTTTGTCTTATAATTTACCGAGCTACACAAAAATATGTTTACCACAAACGAAACAAGCATGTACCCCGGAGGGTAGTTGTGAGAATATCAAGCCAACCGTTTTTCTTTTGTATGACGAACCTAATAACATGATTTATAGATGCGATAACAAGCCTTGCGATGGTTATGAAGTCAGTAAAAATGAAAGTGGTTTATTTACATATTTGGAACCGACTACGCCAAGGGGATTTACGGTAAAAATATCTTCTGATAATAAATATGTTGAGACGGTAAGTCTTGGGTTGGATACACTTATCTCTTATGGAGTTTGTCAATAAACTTAATTTGCCGCCAAAGAAAAACTTGAAATTGTCAGTGGTGTGGCTCCGCCGCATTTTCAGAATTTCGCGGGGGGTTTTCCTCGCCGCCTGCGGCGGCGAAATGCGTTCGGACTAATTCAAGAATACAGCACAAAAATGCGGGTGTAGCACAATGGTAGTGCATTTGGTTGCCAATCAAAGTACGTGGGTTCGATTCCCATCACCCGCTCACCAAATAAACAGCCCAGACGACGTCTGGGCTGTTTATTTTTATACAAAAATGGTGTTTTTTTATGAAAATAACAACCTTGACGGACATATCTATTTTGTGCTATAACTATTGACAAAGGGCTTTGAATGTGCTAAGATATACTTATACTCCTTGAAGGAGTTTTTTTAATATGCCAGGTAGTGAAAATTCGACTATCCCGCCAAAGGCGGGACAAAAAAGATCACTTTCTGGCACAGTTAACTCCAATTTAATAAAAATTGATTTAGCGGGAATTCGATGATAAAAGTCGAATTTCTACTACCTGGTATGAATATCATAAATATCATCAAAAATATCGCAGTTTTAAAGGCAGAAATTCCTTTATTTGGCTCTGTTTTTGCAGGTGTTATAGTCGGTATTTGCCTTTTGGGGATAATTATGCCTCAAACAACTAATGCTGATTTTGCTAATAATACCTACGCTTCATACGTTGCGAGAACTAGCAATGAGGCAGTAAAAAAGACTGTTAAAACAATAAAGGTTATTGTTACTGCTTATTCAAGCACCGCAGACCAAACAGACGACACTCCGTTTATTACAGCCTCTGGAAAGCAGGTTGCCGACGGAATAGTGGCAAATAACATGTTGCCCATCGGAACAAAAATCAGGATTCCTGACTTGTATGGAGACAAAGTCTTTGTTGTTGAAGATAGGATGAATAGGAGAAAAAGTGGCTACCATGTTGACATATGGTTCCCGGAAAGACAACTTGCAGTAAACTTTGGAGTAAAAACAGCTGAGATAGAAGTGTTAGAAAACTAGCCATAAACGGATTTATACAGATTAAAAAACCCGCTCCTGCGGGTTTTTTATTTACGGATTTACACAGATATTTATATTCTACTCAAAAAATTTCAAAAGATACATTGCCAGTATTCCTAAAAGTATGATTACAAAATTTAAAATGGATTTTTTAACATTGTTTTCTTTTCTTATTTCAGGTATTAGATCTGACGCAGCAATATACAAAAAACCGCCAGCAGCAACGGGTATTAAAAAAGCTGAAGCTGTTTCCGTAAAAGACAAAAGATAATAGCCGACGATGCCGCCAAAAACCGCTGTAACAGCCGTGGCAAAGTTATAAAAAAGCGCTTTTTTTCTGCTTATGCCTCCGTACACCAAAACTCCAAAATCACCGATTTCTTGAGGAACTTCATGCAAAAATATGGCAACTGTTGATGCAACGCCCAGCCCTGTTCCGGCGATAAAAGCCGCGGCCACAATCAAGCCGTCAATAAAATTATGAACCCCGTCTCCAATTAAATTCATGTAAGCGAAGGTGTGAACAGGACAGTCACTCTCATGGCAGTGCCTCCAGTGTATAACTTTTTCAATTACTAAAAATAGGAAAAAGCCAACCAAGGTATACAAAAAAACATTTGTGGCTCCCGTCTGTTCTATGGCTTGAGGTAAAAGATGCAGAAACGCCCCTCCCATTAGACCGCCAACAGCTAAAGAAACAAGGTAAAACAATATTTTATTAAGCACCTCTTTACTTAAAGACAAAGTAAAAACCCCCACAAACGAAACCAAACTCACCAAAAACGTACTTAAAATTATTAGAAAAAGTGTGGGCATGGTCTTAAATTTTTATTCCTTCACTTAATCTCCAGCCGATTTTTGAAGGATAGTTTTGTTTCTTATAATGCCGTCTTTTTATTGTTTTCCATTTCTCAAAAACATCTTTCTTTCGCTCAAGATACAATTTTGGATTATCCCCATACATAAATTTAGCCAATTTTTCCGAATCATCAATGTAAAAATGTATATCATACTTTGTTATTCTTATCCCTTTTTTATCTATCTGCTCATGTATCGATTTTTCTTTAACACCCAACGCCCCACATAACCGTTTATTAAAATCTTTAATAAACGGTAAACTTGCTCCGACAAAACTGGATTTTATTTGTAACGTTCCGTTGACCTTTTGGATATAAACGCTCCCATCGCCATCAAAAAAGCCCCTTATATAATCAAAAAAATATTTTTCGGGGACATCAATTGGTTTTAGGTTATATGTTTTTCTTGGATAAATTCCCAGTGCTATTAAATCTTTACAAATTTCTCGGTTACAAATCGAAATATAAGAATAGGGCATTTTAAAAGAATTATATTTGATGCCTATTTGATGGTTTGAACTTAATACTTGCTTTATTTTTTGTAAAATGATTTTATCTTTAGAGGTTATATTAAAAACGTAACTTTCAATTCTATCTTTCCGTTTCATAACACATCCATCAGCCACAACAAATCCTAAAACATAAGCCATATTAAAT
This sequence comes from bacterium, assembly GCA_043824525.1. Lineage (GTDB taxonomy): Bacteria > Patescibacteriota > Minisyncoccia > Minisyncoccales > Staskawiczbacteraceae > XYD1-FULL-39-28. The sequence goes on along the minus strand of JBDRST010000042.1, from coordinate 1,128 downwards.
GACCAAATTTTGAAGAAATCTTGATTTATCTTAATTTTAGACTTTATGTTCATGTGCCCGGGGTGGGACTCGAACCCACACGAGAATAAATCTCATAACATTTTAAGTGTTACGCGGTTACCAATTACGCCACCCGGGCAAATTTTATCAACATTGAGGCGGCGATGAGATTTGCACTCATGTATATTGGTTTTGCAGACCAACGCGTTAGCTTCTTCGCCACGCCGCCCTTTAGCTAACTTTAATTTACCCTATTTTAACCCCAAAATCAATGATTTTCTTTATCTTTGATATTCTGCAAAAGCTCCTCAATTCTGCCGACTTCCGCCTCTTTTTTGTCTATAACAAAAATAATTTTAGGAATCGGACGCATATTCAATTTTTTGTTTATCTCCTGTTGAACCCCATAAACCTCCTTGTTTAAAATCTTAAAAACTTCTGTACTTTTTTCTTCTGGAAAAACAGAAATATAAACTTTTGCTTCAATCAGATTTGAGGTGGCTTCAACGTGAGTTAAGGTAACCAAAATCCCGTCAGGAAACCCAATCTCCCGCTGAATAATTTTACTGATTTCACGCTCTAAAAGAGAATTTACTTTTTCAATTCTATTTGACATTATCTTGTTAGTTTGATATTATATTCGCAGTCAGCTTTTTGTCAATTTGGTTACCATTGCTCTAAAATAGCAGGAGAGAAAATCATGGGCGTATTTATTCAACAGATAAGAAAATTCTTCGAAGAGAACCCGGGAACCATTACTCCAGAAGAGCAGGCCGAACTAGAAACACAGGCCACATACAGTGAAGAGGGCTATATCCCAACCAGCGGGATTGTAAGGGTTGTGGGTTATCCTACAGCTATGTTGATTGAATTCTATACCCCGCAAAGACCAACAAGCTAAACGCCTCTTTTTTATCCGCCCCAAGTAGCTTTCAGCGAACCGGGCTTTTTGTTTTGCTTTCAAACACCTCAGACCGGTCTGAGGTGTTCGGTTTCTGGACTTCCCTCCAAGCAGGGAATGACAGTGGTGGGGAAATTTAAATCAGTTAAAATTAAGACCCAATTTAATTTTTTTTTTTTTTTTTAAATTAAAAAAATTGAGTTTATTTAAAAATAAAAAATAAAAAA
>JBDRST010000041.1:0-3484 GCA_043824525.1 bacterium | reverse complement strand
TAAATTTTTCTTTTATTTCTTTTACTTTTACTATTGACGGCTGTCCTGAAATATTAACCGATGTCTGAGCTAATGGCTTGTTTATTTTTTTTAGCAAATCGTTCAACGGCTTAAATTCCGGAATTCTTAAGGCAACTGTTTTTTTATTAACGCCGTACAGTTTAATTTCTTTTTTTCTCTTTAAAACAAACGTATATTTCCCGGGCCAATATCTCTTTAATAGTTTTTCCTGTTCTTTACTAATCTCCGCTAACTCTTTTGCCATTTTTATGTCTTTTAAAAAAACAGCCAAAGGCTTTTGCCTTGGCCGTTTTTTTATTTTGTATATCTTTTCAACCGCTTTTTTACTGTCGGCTCTCGCCAAAAAACCGTAAACAGTATCTGTGGGAAAAATAATAACTCCTCCGTCATTTATTATTTTAACTGCCTTATTTAGCGCGAGTTTTGAATTTTTTAAAAAATCCATCCTTTACAAGTTTTGAAATTTTTATAACATCTCCCGGACTGCCAAAATCTTTCCAATAGTCCTCAATTTTTCTCACTTTTACTTTTTTATCTTTTGCCAAAAGAGAAATGGCATCTGTGATTTCATACTCCCCCCTGGGCGATTTTTTAACTTTAGATAGTTTTTTAAACACGTCGGGAGTAAACTTGTACAAACCCGTGTTGATAAGATCCCCAACATAGTCTTTTGGCTTTTCTATAATTTCTTTTAAAAACCCGTTATCTGTTATTAAAACACCATATTTTTCAGGGTGGCTGTCTTTAATCCCAGCCACGTAGCAGTAATCGTCATCAATGTTCATTTTTTTAAGGTCTTTTACAGAATACAGGTTGTCCCCGTATAAGAAAATAAAAGATTCGTTGTTCACAAATTTTTCAACGCATTTTACCGGACAAGCAGTGCCATATTCTTTTTCCTTGGGACCTAAAATATCATATTGGCTTACGGTGTCTATTTTAAGGTTCTTGCCTTCTAAAGAAACTCTATATTTATCCAAAAATTCTTTCATTAACTCTTCTTTATAACCGACAACCAAAATTATTTCTTTATATCCGGCTTCAAATAAATCATCCAGCAGATAAGCTAAAAACGGCCTTTTCCTTACATTAATAAGGTGTTTTGGCTTATTGTCTGTTAAACGTAACATGCGAGTACCCTGACCCGCAGCAGCAATCACTACTTTAGTTATCATTTGCCAAATTAAATGCTTTAATATTTATCTCTTTATATTTTTCCGGAATTACGCCCTCTATCGCCTTTAGAACAGATTCTGGCTGCAGGGGAATTAATTTTTTAAATACAGCATATCCTAATAAATATACACCTGCTAACACCTCTCTGTCAATGTCTCTCTTGCAAATTTCAGAAGCTAAAACCAAATGCAAATCTTTCTTTGCTGCCTTATCTAAGCTCTCCAAAATCTCTTTTTCTGGCAAATGACCATCAAACCCCATGGAATATTTGTTAACCAAAAAAACGGTCTTAGAGCTGGAAAAATCAATGGCTCTTAAGGTTTCCATTGTTTCTAAACTGATTATTAAATCTGCCTGGCCAACTGAAACCATTGGTGAATAAACCTTTTTGCCAAACCTTATATGCGTTACAACGCTCCCGCCTCTTTGGGACAATCCGTGAAGCTCTGAAGATTTTACATCATAGCCCTGCAAAAGGCATGCCTCATCTAAAATTGAAACCAAGGTTATTATTCCTTGACCGCCAACGCCGGTTATAACAATATTAAAAGTATTATTTGCCATGTTCCCTTTTTTGCCTGCGCTCCAATAGGGCGCAGATTCTTCTACAAATTATTACTGAAACTTCGTCCTTTTGCAAAAACTCTTTTATCGCGCCTTCTAGCTCTTTCATGTTTATTGGATCTAAAACCTTTATGTGTTTTACTCCGCATGCTTTGGTTATTTCTTCTATTTTTATTTCTTCAACATCTTCCCCCATAAGCGTCTTTCCCATGCCGGGATTCTGCTGGTGCCCGGTCATAGCTGTTATTCTGTTGTCCAAAACAACTATCAAGGGATTTGATTTGTTGTAAACAGCATTAATTAAGCCTGGAATGCCTGCGTGGAAAAAAGTTCCGTCGCCGATAATAGAAATAACCCTTCGGCGCGGCTCAGGGCCTTCGGCTTTCTTTTCCAATGATTTTGCTACTCCGTGCGATATTCCCATGGAAGCCCCCATTGAAAAAAGGTAATCCTGCATGTTGTGCGGTTCAAGCCCCGCAATCATATTACAACCAATGTCTCCGCCAAAAATTGTTTCTTCTGGGGCCGCTCTCTTAATTGCTGGAAAAACATGCCAGTAAGGACATCCTTCGCACAGCCTTGCTGTGCGAACGGGAATTTTCAATTTCCAATTTCCATTTGACGATAGGATTCCCCGTAGGGATCTTTCCAATGAATTTTTTAATGACTTAATTTTTAATATTTTTGACAAAGCAACAATAACTTTTTCGGTGTTTAATTCCCCAACTTCTGGTAATACATTTTTTCCATAAATTTCCAGTTTTGGATTTACACTTTTTGCCAATGCGATTATTTCCTTTTCTAAATACGGGTCCGTTTCCTCTGCAATTAAAATTTTCTTCTTCGTTTTGATGAAATCAGCTATAAGCTTTTCTGGTAAGGGATAAAAAAACCCAAGTTTTAAAATCGGTAAATCCGAACCCAACTCTTGCAAAGCCTCCATAACATAAAAGTATGAAATGCCTGTTGCGATAATTCCAATTTTAGAATTGCTTTTTTCTGTAACATAGTTTGCCTTTGATTTCTCTGCGTATGCTTGTATTTTTTTAACTTTTTCCAAAAGCTCTTTTTTCATTTCCAAAACCCGTGGGGGCATTGTGCAAAACTGATGCGTGTTTTTTACAAACTCTCCTTTCCTTATTTCTTTCTTTTTTGGAACCTCAAAAACCACGGGGGCTCGCTGATGCGCCACGCGAGTTGTGCTTCGAACGATTACCGGGATATTAAATTTCTCAGAAATCTCAAATCCAAGTTTTGTAAAGTCATAGCACTCTTGCGGGCTTGAGGGATCCAAAACCGGAATATGAGACAAATAAGCATATCCTCTTGAATCCTGTTCTGATTGAGCCGAGCTGTGGCATGAAGGGTCGTCTCCTACAAAAATAACCATTCCAGCTTTAGTTCCTGTGTAAGCTAAGGGAAACAAGCTGTCAGAGCAAACATTTATCCCAAAACTTTTCATATTAACTAAGCTCTTTAATCCAGAAAAACTGGCTCCAATTGCTGCCTCCAATGCTACTTTTTCATTTGCTGACCATTCTGCATATACTCCATAATTCTTTTGTCCCGATGCCGACAGAGTCGGCATCGAGGATCCTCGATTGCTCTGCAATCGGGACAATTTTCCAAATTCATCTCCAATTTCAGATGAAGGACACCCCGGATATCCAGAAACAAAATCAACGCCTGCAGCCAACGCGCCCTTTACTATTGCTTCGTTTCC
>JBDRST010000040.1:0-7715 GCA_043824525.1 bacterium | reverse complement strand
TATAGTATAACATATTAGCATTTATTATGTTCCGTAGCTTGAACAGCATTTACAAGGCCCAACCAATTACGCCCTATACCTGCTATAGCAGATATGTGGCGTAATTGGTTAATGGGTTTTTATAAACAATAAACGGCTCAATCTGGGCTCCCCAGATTGAGCCGTTTTAAAACCGCTTTTGGGAGATTCCGGACACCAACCCGTTTGGTTACTTTCCAACTAAACTGTCCGATCGGACGCTTTAGTTGGAAAAAATAGTCGTAGTTTGTCGCATAATAAAATAGGGGTGTTTAATCTGCGGGATTGAACTGCGGGATTGAACGCTCAGATTACATCACCCTGCCACCACCCCGCCATCACAACCCAGAGCAAAATTACAAAGAATCAGTCAAGTGCAGAAAATTCACGATCGTGAATTTTCTGCACCGGGGGTTTTCAGTATTTTGCCCTGTTCCATTTATTCACGATCGTGAATAAATGGAACAAGCGAAAAAGAGAAAAAACATTAAAAAGTTATACCCCCCGTGGTTTTTTTCGGCTATTTCCCGTTGACATTGAGGAGTTACAAATGTTATGCGCCCGCACAATAAAATAAGCTCTGCTTTGACTTGGCTTTTGGCCTTGTCAAAGCAGAGCAGGCTGGCAGACTCGCAGCTAGGCCCTTATTAACAGGCTCGCAATAAGCTTGCCTTGTGAATATAAGGGTCTTTACAGGATTTTCCCAGTGTGCTTTCAGCAAAAATCGCGGTGGCAGTCAACGCTATCTTTGCTGTATGCAACTTCAGGTGCGGACGTACGCCAAAGAAAATCCCGCCTAACTGGATCGGTGGGACTGATGGCCAAGAAGAAGGCCACCTGTCTGCCAACTTAATGAACTACTTACCTTAGATAATATCATATAATAATCATTAGTCAACATATAAAACCCCCTGCGCGCCACTTCGGCGCGCAGGGGGCAAAAAAATTCAGGGCGGTAAATCTCCTTTCTATTTTAATGGGCTCTATATGTCTAGACTTTTTACGCTCTTTGCATGCGTTTGAATAAACTTTTTACGGGGTTCCACTTGCTCGCCCATTAAAATATCAAAAATTTTGTCTGCCTCGCGTGCCTCCTCAACTGAAACCTGCAGTAAAGTTCTGTTTTCTGGATTCATTGTTGTTTCCCAGAGCTGTTCTGGATTCATTTCTCCCAAACCTTTATACCGCTGTATTGATACCCCTGTCGATTTTCCAATTTCTTTCATAATTTTATCTTTTTGCTCGTCAGAATATGAGTATTCAACTTTTTTTCCTGCCTGAATTTTATAAAGAGGCGGCTGAGCAATATAAATATGGCCCGCGTCCACAACCGACTTAAAATGCCTGTAAAAAAATGTTAAGAGCAAAGTTCTAATGTGGGCTCCGTCAACATCTGCGTCTGTCATAATTACAATCCTGTGATATCTTAGCTTCTCTATATTAAAATCCTCTCCAATTCCGGTTCCCATCGCGATGATAAGCGCTTTTATTTCCTTTGACGCCAACATTTTATCTAAGCGAGCCCTCTCAACATTTAAAATCTTTCCCCTTAAAGGCAAAATTGCCTGGAATCTTCTATCCCGAGCTTGCTTTGAGCTATTGTGAACAAATACACCTGAGGCTAAAGCAAAATTATGCGTACCAGGCACCTCAATATCGTAAACATCTATTTTTTCAATGACTTTCTCAATTCTTTTAATTTTATGGTTAAAAGTTGAGACTGCCTTTTTTAGTTCTTTTTCGTTGCCACCAAAAAATCTTTGACAAATTGTTTCATATTTTAGCAGGCTCCTATCGCCTTTTTGCAATCTTTCTCTCCGATACATCTCCTTGTCTATCTCTCCAAACTTTTCTGAGATTGCTTTCATCAAACCTAAAAATTTCCTCAGATAAGTTTGATTATAAGCGATTTTTCTTTTTGCTCTAAATTCCGGTGTCCATTGTTTTTTTGTCTCCTCTGCCCTCCACGCCAATAAATCTTTATTTTTCCATTCTTCTTTGGCCTTCTGGCGAAGTGTCTTTTTTGCCTCTGGATGCATCTCAAAATATCCCTTGACCCTTTCAGATTGTTTTTTCTTGTTTTTTGGGCTCGCCCAATATTTTCTTTGAACTTCAGCTAAAAGTTTAATATTTTTCTCTCGGTACTCTGCGTTATTTCTGTAAAATTCCAGAAATTTCTCTGTCATAAATTTTTTATACTCTTCGTTTTCCCACTGCTTTTTTGCTCTTGCGCTTAGCATAACCTTCATCTTGGGCGTGCTCATTATCTGGCTGACCTTTTCCTTGTACTCCTTTGTTTGATGCGTTCTTTTTACCCTCTCTAAAACATCCGGACGTTGAAGGGTGTGCTCTATATAATCATAATGACGCTGCATATGTTTTTTATAAGGTAATCGCTGAATATTGGTCGGATTATTATTCAACTTGTTAAAATCAGCATGATGACGATGCTTGCCTTCGGATGCCGCATAAATTTTATTTTCCAAATTGAAAATATCAGATAGAATATGCGTATACATCCATTTTTTAGATTTAGGGTCAAAAACCATTTCATAGCCGTCTAATCCATATTTACCCTCTTTCTTTGATATTTTTTTATAAAGTGGGGCAATGCTGTGCTTTTGAGTAAGCTTGTCTGCGCGAATGTATGTCCCATCGACTAACATAAATAAATGATCTGGAGTACACATCAATTCTTCTCCTGTGTCCAAAATTATTTTTATGACCTCCGCATTTTTTTTTGTAATTCTAGGATTTAAAATCGGGGCAATGCCGATATGCCCGTCAGAACGCATCGTGTAACAAAAATTATTTTTCCCTTCTTTATATTCCCTTACTAATTCCCTAAAAGATATATCTCGTCCATCGGCTAAAGCAACTCCTGTTTCTCCGACCCAGCACCCACCTGCGGAATCGCCCTCAACAATATACAATTCTGATTCTTCCGGCTTGCGGGACAAACAGTCAGCTAGTTTTCCGGGTAATGCCAGGCCCTCCAATGCCCCTTTTCTTAAAACGGTCTGCCTTGCTGCTTTTGCCGCCAATCTTGCCTTACTCGCCAATAAACAGTTTTCTATAATTGATTTTGCATCTGACGGATTTCTTTCCAAATAATCCGCTAATCCTTCGGCAACCGCGGTCTCCACAGCATTTTTAGCTTCGGGGTTACCTAATTTTGCTTTTGTCTGGCCCTCAAACTGGGGGGTTTTTATTTTAACAGAAATAACAGCTGTCATCCCCTCTCTGACATCATCGCCAGAAAAATTATCATCCTTTTCTTTTAAAAATCCCTCCCTCCTTGCGTAGTCGTTCAAAGACCTTGTTAGGGCTGTACGAAACCCGGAAACATGGGTTCCGCCCTCAACAGTGTAAATGTTATTTGCAAAAGACTCTTCAGTGCACTCCATTTCCTGCGTATACTGGAAAGCCGCCTCAACAAAAATATCATCTTTTGTTGAAGCAGTTGAAAAAATGTTTGAATGGCGCGGAGTATTACTCTCAACCAGATGCCTCACATAAGAAGCAACTCCTCCCTCAAAGTAAAATGCGTAGCTTGTCTCCTTCCCCTTCTCTCTTTCATCGCGGAATGCAATTTTTACTCCTTTGGTCAAATACGCCTGCTGGCGAAGATGTTTTAAAATTCTTTTCGGGTCATATTTTATTTCCTTGAAAATTTCCGGGTCAGCGTCAAAAATTTGAATAGTTCCTGTGTCTTTTGCCGAACCGGTTTTTTGCACCTGGGTTTTTGGTTTTCCTCTAAAATATTCCTGCTGATAAATCCCGCCGTCCCTGTGCACTTCAGAAAGCATGTAAGTTGAAAGCGCGCATACCACCGAGATGCCAACTCCGTGCAATCCTCCGGAAACCTTATAGGCCTCTCCGCCAAATTTTCCTCCCGCATGCAGGGTTGTCATAACGGTTTCCAAGGCAGATTTTTTTGTATCCTTGTGTTTTTCCACCGGAATGCCCCTGCCGTCGTCAGAAACTCTAACTCTGTTATTCGGCAAAAGCACCGCTTCAATATTCTTTGCATATCCTATCATGCTTTCATCAATCGCATTGTCCAAGCATTCCCAGATTAAATGATGAAGCCCGTCAATCCCCGTTGACCCAATATACATTCCCGGGCTCTTTCTTACAGGCTCCAATCCTTTTAAAACATAAATATCTTTTGCGCTGTACTCTCCGTCCTTTCTGGGTTTTTTTGGCTCTATCGCGCTATCTGTTAGTTTTGGCTCCTTGTCCGCTTGAATTTTCTGCGAAGCAGAAATTTCGGCGGGTTCCCTGTCTTCGGGCTTCTCTGGTTTAACGGCTTTTTCCTTTTTTTGAGCCGTCTTAACAGAAGCAGGTTTTACTGCTTTTGGTTTTTTATCCGCCTTAATGCGCGGAGCGCTTTGGGTGGACGGAGCTGGCTTTTCAACAGCTTTTTTTACTACAGATTTTTTTTCAACCTTATCCTCTTCGTCTTTTGATTTTATATTTAATTTAATCATTGTTTTATTATTAGTTTATTTATCTTCTTTTAGATCTAGTTCATAAAATACTTTATCGTGAATAAATAATGGACGCTCAGCCATGTCCTTGGGTAAAGACTCAGTTCTTTTAAAACCATTTCTGGCATAAAATTTTTGTGCTGCTTTCGCGCCCTCCCATGTTGATAAAAATATTTCTTTATAATCTTTATCCCGGGCAAACTCCATAAAAGCAGAAAATAATTTATCGCTCACGCCCTGCCCTCTAAAATTTTTGTCAACACAAAATCTATGCATGCTGGCCCTTTGTTCTCCTTGGTTGGCCAAACCGATCGTTCCAACTACTTTTCCTTCATTGAAAGCCACCCAAAAATTACCATCATTCTCTTGGTAAACCTCTGGAATTTTATCTATATCGGGCCTGCCACTTTTGCTGTGCTGGCCTATTTCTTTCTCGTATACCTCAAAAATTAATTCTTTTACTTGATCTTTATGCTCCTCATCTGAATACTCCGCTATTTTTATTTCTGGTTCTTTTTCCGATTGTTCGCTTCTTGGAATTTCACTCATAGTTTTAAAATTACTTGACACGAGCCTGTAATCTGCTATAATTAACTTACTTTTGGGGTTACCCATCGATCCCCCGCTCTGCGGGGGTGATAATTATTGCGAAAGCTCGAGCAATTCCTCGAGCTTTTGTTTTACTCGAAAAAAATCTTTTTCGTCCAATTCGCCTATCTTCCTCTGAAATCGTTTTTTATTAAAAACCCTAATTTGATAAAGCAATACCCATGCTTGTTGCCCTCCAAAAGTAACATCAATAAACCAAGAACCATTTTTCTTTTCCTTCGAGGTCATTGGCAAGGCGACACATAAATCGGCCGAGAACTTTTTATAAATTAAAATCGGCCTTCTAAAATCTTCTCCCTTGCCATATGATTCACTTCCAACATTTTGACCAACAGAGCACCACCAGATCTGTTTTTCCTTGAAATACACGCCATCCGTCCTTTCAGAAAAATGAATTTCCTGCTTTTTAACGTTCCAGTTATTAAATTTTTCCTTAGAATCTTCCATTATCTTAAAACTGCGTTTAGCTCTGTTTTAGTTTTTTCTCTTATTTCTTCCTGTATTTTATTTATTTCTTCGTTAGTTAAAGTTCTTTCCGGTGACCTATAAACAATTCTAAATGTATAACTTTTTTTATCTTTACCAAATTTTTCCTCATCTTCATATTCATCAATAAGTTTTACTTCTTCAATTAAATTTTCAGCATAATCCCTTACAATTTCGTAATAATTATTTAAATTTATACTTTTATCTATTATAAATGAAATATCTCTTGATGTCTCAGGAAACTTGCTGACCTCTGCAAATTTACTGTTTATGTTTTTGAACTGACTGGTGATTCTTTCGTCATCCGACCACAAAATCCTTATATCCGGAATTTCCATTTTTATCATTGCCAATCTTTCGCCAAACCCAAACGCCCAGCCATTATAAACTTCGGGGTCCAATCCAAAGTTTTTCAAAACTTTAGGATGCACCAGCCCTGCCCCGTTTACTTCCATCCACTCGCCGTTAAACATAATATCCATTTCCAGACTTTCCACCGTGTAAGGAAAGGTATCGGGAATAAATTTCCACTCAATATCCGGTCCAAAAATGCCTTTTGCCAATTCAACCTGCACGTCCTTTAAATCCTCTTGCGTTATAATCTTTTTATTTTTTTTACAAATTAACAATCCGTCTATTTGATGGAATGCCGGATAATGGCTTCTGTCAATTTCATCTTTTCTAAAAACTATTCCATGGGCTAATGCCCTTATTTCACCCTCTTTTTCCAATCTTCCCAAAACTTCAGAATCTTTCAAATAAAAAGACCAAAAAACTGTAGTATGGGTTCGTAAAACATGAGTATCGTCTAAATAATAAGTGTCTGTTTCTTTTCTGGCAGGATGGTCTTTCGGCATATTTAAAAGGTCAAAACACTGTTCAATTGTCGCAATTCTCGGAAAATCAACCAAATCAAAATCCCTAAACATTGGAAGATTTATTATCTGGTCAAATAAAATCTTTACAGGAGAATTTTCCTTTTTTGTTAAATCCGGAAGCTTTAATAAACGCTTAATTCTTTCTGCTTTAATATCTTTTTTTTCCTCCAGCTCCTTAATTAAAACACCCTCGTTTGGGTCGTTTATTACAATGTATTTTCTCATGCTTTATTCTCTAATTATACCCCCTTTTTGAGCTCAATACAAGAGCCTAAAATGTGGATAAAACCTTGATATTATGTAAAAGTATGGTAAATTAAAATCACGCTTGGACCTTGAAATTCAAACCTCTTTTAAGGGTAAAATCATGGCAAAAAGACACCACGAGTGGTTTGTTTGGCCAAAAGACAGCCAGACTAACGAAGCTGTTGCAAGGTTTCTTCAAGACGGTGACAACCGCTTTGAAGGACTGACCCTCACAGACGCACTCTGCGCAGATGGGAAAAGGCGGAATTTGTGGCGATGCACAGAAACTCAGGCCTATTTTCTCTGGCGCAGCGAAAACCTTAAAATCGCGGTGTTTAACCGGACTGGCAACAGCAAGCCCAGGGACGTAACTATATTGTTTAGGAAGGACCGCAGGTCTCCCAAAAAAAAGAAGAGAAAAACATCGGTTGCCGTGAAAGGAAAAATATAAGCGATAAGCTTTAAAGTGGCTGAAGCGGCCTGTACCTGTATAGGACAGCCGCTTTTTTATTTTGTTGACTCAAAAAAAATAAAGAGTAACATAATAACAATCTGCACCTTCCCAACATTATACATGGAGCAACTGCCATGAAAGACAAAGGCAAAAAAAGAATGCCTGGAGACCTCAAGCCCGGAGATCAGGCTTGCATTAAAGACAAAAAAGGCAGGAGACATTTAGCGGAAATCACATCTGTACCCGACGGGCACGTTCTGGTTTGGGTAAGAATACGCTACACCAGCCACAAAATACTGCTAACAATCCCCAGAGACAGCCTGTACCCGATATGACTCCCCCGACTAAAAAGCGACGTCGCACTTAACGCGTCGCTTATTTTTTTAGTCCTTGATTCCAATATTTTTTTGTGTTAAAATAATAAAGTAAATCATTCGCGGGCTGTGGAGGAGTAGTACCTCGGAAGTCTCATAAGCTTCAGACCCTCGTGCAATTCGAGGCAGCCCAAATGTTTTGCCGGCGTAGCTCAGT
>JBDRST010000039.1:0-3370 GCA_043824525.1 bacterium | reverse complement strand
CTCCTTTCTCTGATATTCTAGAGGTATCAATTTATCAAAAGCGGAAAACCATTTTTCCACCACTGATTTAAATTATCATTTCATAAGATATTTTGTCAAGGGTCGCTTTAAATAGTAGCCAGAACTATTTCGAGTCTATGTTTTTTTCTATCCAATATAAAATAACGATGATATAATAAAAAAACCAAAATTATGAAAAAAAATAAAAAGACATTCTTTTTAATACCTGGGTTTAAACAGAAAATTTCAAACAAAAAATTTATCTGGCTTATAAAATTTTTAGAAAAAAAGGGCTTTAGGGTCTTAGGGGCACCTATTAAATGGAATCATAAAACAGTATCAGATTGCGCTAAGGACTTTGAAGATTTTTATAAAAAACATAAATCTGAAATAAATTATATTCTAGGATTTTCTTACGGCGCCGTAATAGCATTATTAACCGCGAATAAACTTAATTCTAAAAAAATATATCTTTGTTCTCTAAGCCCTGATTTTAAAGAAGATATAACAAGAATGAAACCCTGGATTAGAAAATTAATTGGCAAAAAAAGATTTCAGGATATCAAAACACGAAGCGGGAAAATGTTGGCTAAAGAGCTTAAAGTTCCCTCGGCAGTGTTTTATGGGGAATTAGAAGCAAAGCACTACCCAGAAATAGAAATTCGTTGTAAAGAAACTGTTGAATTAGCAAACAAATCAAAAGTAATAGTAGTAAAAAACGCACCTCACGACATAAGCCATATTGAATATAAAAAAGCTATAAAAAAAGAATTAGAACTCGTTAAATCTTAATAGCTCAAACATATCTGAGCCATTTTTTAAGGTTTTTTAAAAATTTGACTTTATTGAAAATTTATTGTAATAATTAGACAGTGCTGGATTTTCCGACTTTGACAAGTGAATATCCCAAATACAGGAGATAGAAGATGCTATACAAGCAACAGAAGAGCAGGTTCACAGCCAACAGGCCGGTAGTCTCGATGGATTATGGGAAGCTGGAAAAAGCGGGAATTACCGACGCGGAATTGAGAAAATATCTTCCAAGATACATTCTCAATCCAACTGCGCTTCGCTATGGATGGTTCAAACGTATCGGACTGCTTGCAGTTCAGTGTTTTTTGAGGGTGATGGTAAAGCTTTTTCTCCGTCCCCGCAATTCCACTGGTTTTCTTGACCAGTCGGAGATCAACCGTGTCTACACGAGAGAAGCAAAGACTTACAACCGAAAGCATCATCTTACCACTCGTGGAATGGACTTAGTCTGGCGTAGGGTTGCAGGATGGTTTGTTTCTATCATAGGTCGCAACGGACAAGGTCGCCTCAAGATTTTGGACCTCTGCACTGGTACTGGTTTGACCGTAAAGGAAATGCACGCCATATTGCAGGAGTGGGACGTGGATGCGGAAATAATCGGCTTGGATTATAACGAACGCATGCTTCAGGTTGCAAACAACGGCAGTGTGCCAAAATCGGAATGCATCAAGTTTGTCCGAGGCGACGCCACGAATCTTGCAGGCTTGTTCGAACTCGGTTCGATTAATGTTGTGACGCAAATTTTCGGAATCGGTGGCATTCCCGAGCCATTGAAGGTTTTTAAGGGAGTTCTACAGATTCTGAAAACAGATGGTCAATTCTTAATGATTGACATGCACAAACCCATTCCCGAACAGCCGGGGGAATGGCCGTTGTTTCTGAGGTGGTGCCATTTTCCGGTTTTGGAAATGGTGGTCTATGAGGATTCCACTATCCCTGTAGTGCTTAACCGGTTGTGGGGATGGCGAGACACAACTTTGTGTTTCTATTTGCTACCACTAACCACTTATCGGGACTGTGATGGCAGGTACTGGGGGTTTAAAGTTCGAGTTTTTGAGCAGGAATCCCAAAGGTGGTGGTTTGCTCTACCACTGATGCCGATCGCCAGGATTGCCGTGGAAAAAGTTGAAATCAGCGAAGAAATTTCAAGGAAGAGAGAAATAATTCTCAATGCCTGCGTTACTTCGCGATAAACACTGCTCGTTCACTGTTGTGAGCGGGCTTTTTTATTTTCTTTTTAAGTTATATAATGGATTCAGTTATGAATTTATTCTCGATATCAGGATTATTAATAGGAATTTTATCTGCCGTTTTGGGATTGGTAACTTTATTTAAAGGAAAAAAATCTATCCATTATATATGGGCGCTTTTTAGTTTTTCCGTTGCTTTGTGGGGTTTTGGGAGTTATAAAATTGGCGTTGCTCAAAACCCAGACGCAGCTATTTTTTGGTGGCGTATAGGATATATAGGTGTTATTTTAATTCCTGTCTTTTTTACTCAATTTGTTATCAATTTTCTTGAACTAAAAAAGAAATGGATCATATCGCTCCTGTATATTTTTGGGATTGTATTTTTATTTGCTAATTTTTTTGATGGAATTTTTATTAATAAGGCGAGTTTTTTATTCGGCCAATTTTATTATTTAACCACGCCCCCATTTTTATATAGTGTATTTGTCGCTCTGTTCTTTGTTATTGTTTTTTATGCCCATATCAAACTTTTTCAAGATTATAAAAAAAACACTGGTATTAAAAGGGCTCAGATCAAATATTTTTTATTGGCTACCATTCCCGGATTTATCGCAGGAGCATTCGAGTTTTTACCAGTATATAAGATAGAGCTTTATCCTTATTTACATTTTGTAATCGCTTTTTCTCCTTTGACTGTAACCTACGCTATTTTGCGTTATCGGTTAATGGATTTAAGAATAGTTTTTAGAAAAACAGTCATTTATCTTGTTTCAGCTGGATTTGTTTATGGAATATTTTTCTTTTTGGTGTGGCTTTTTGAAAGATATTTTGGCGGGGTTTTTACATCCACAACTTATTGGGCCGGGCTGATTATCGCGCCATTGTTTGTTGTAATTCTTTTACGGTTTTATTCTTTTATCCAAAAAACAGCCAATAAATATTTATTCTTTGATTTATATACGCACCAAGAAACGATTGGCAAGCTGATAGACGAGCTTACAAATTCCATTGATCTGGGCAAAATAGTTGACTCCATTGTAAACAACATAAAAGAGGCGATGCAGTTGGACAGAGCAGGGATTTTACTCATTGATCAAAACGATGGAACAATAAAGTACAAGGTAGCTAAAGTTATAGGTTTTAATGAAAATAATGGCATTAGCTTGATGCAGGATAATTTTTTAACTCGCTATCTTGAAAAAACGCAAAAGCCCCTGGTGAGAGACGAGCTTCAAATAATTGCAAAAGATTTGAGTAATGCCCATGAACGCCAGAACTTTTTTCAGCTTTCTAAAAATATGAAACGCATTGAGGCGTCCCTTTGTTTGCCAATGGTAATCTCAAGCAAACTGATTGGAATTATTGTT
>JBDRST010000038.1:0-5742 GCA_043824525.1 bacterium | reverse complement strand
CGGACCCCACTCCTTTTTTGTTAAATTAACAAAATAAATCCGTGGTCGGAAAATTACCCGCCTTAAAATTTCCCCACCACTTCCATTCCCGCCCGCTGGCGGGAATCCAGCCAAAACTCACCCTTAAGGGTGAGTTTTTAGTTTAAGTTATTCACAATCAAGTTGTGTGAAATTGTTTCGTTCGTTGGCGGAGCACTTCGGCAGGCTCAGTGAAAGCCAAGTTCTGGAGGGCGAGCCCGCCTTGACTCGGCGAGGCAGGTAGCCCTCTTTTTTAGTAAAACAAAAAGACGTTATCAGAACGATGACGTCTTGTTTTTTTTAATTAGTTCTGCCGACGCCTATATGCCGCATAAACATCAACAACAAAACCAAGTGAAATAATTTGTTGGAGAACCAACAAAGGATAATGCTCAATAGCCATGAGTGTTGCACAAGAGAGATTCATAAACACAAACCAGAGGTATCCGTTTGCCTTCTGCCTTGCTAGAAGGTAGGTGCCTACAAGAAACCCGACAACAATTCCTATTTCAAGAACTTGATTGACGGTAGTTATGCCCCTGAAGTCATAAAGGCTGTAGGCAATACCGATTATTACGACAATCCTGGCTACGTAATCAAGCCATTTCATCGGCTTTTTTTCAATGCCTAAATGTCAAGCAAAACAAGTTTTAATGCCCCTCCAACACAAACCCCACCGTTTAGTCTTATCCTGGTTCCAACCCCTCACTACGGCTCAAGACCTTCGGCCATTCCTTTGTCATGACCTTCGGCCATTCCTTTGTCATGACCTTCGGCCATTCCTTTGTCATGACCTTCGGCATCCTTCACGATGCGGAGCAAATTTTCCGAGGATTGTATCCTCGATTTTTGTTTGTGCTATAATATATTAATAGAATTAAAAATAAAAAATTATGAAAGAAGGAGAACCAAGGCAGGAGGAAGAATTAATTCCTAAACAAGAAGCTCCACTACTTTCAGAAAATGCTTTAGAGCGGAAGACGTTGGACAGTATCAAACTAGAAGCACCCAGCGATGAGTTATTAGAAAAAGCACTACATGATCCCAGGGTTCACTATGTGCCTAGTCTTAAACAGCGAGACTTTACAGCTGACGGTGGTCCGATCCTTAACGCATCTCAGTACTATGATGAATGGAAACAGAGTAAGGATAACTCTTATAAGGCGGGAATTTCCACCTTCGATGAATTTGTGATGCATGGATTACAAGAAACACTACAGCGAGATTTGAAAGACAAGTTTCCAGTGTCAATACGTGGCGTAGCGCTAAATATTGGTGAAACTATTAATGATGGTCAATCAGATGAAGTCCTTGGAGTCACTGATGTGCTTAAGCTAGGTACAGAAAAAAGAGGCCGCACGGAAACTAAGATACCTACGCTAAGATATGATGCAGGCGACGAGTTTCCTTATAGGTCTCGGCAATGGTTGCAACAATCCCCAGTAGAACTACGTAAGAAGTTAGAGCAATATAAGGATCAAATATTTCCAGCTGTATTAGTCTATAAAGCAGACAAACCTGAACTGCTTGAAATCTATATTGTTGATTACATGGATGAGCAAAACAGAAAAGAAGAAGAAAAATAATCAGGTCAGAAAAACCTCGAGATAATATCAAGGTGTTTTTTATAGTGCAAGACGAGGCCTTTTTATTTTAAACAAAACTCAATATTCTCTGTCATCTCTTCAAGATTAATCCGATCCACCCACCCAAAAGTTCGAAAAGCGTCCCGCCTAGCGAGCTCAGGTTTTTTGTTATTGAATTGGAACATTGACATAAACATAATATTTTAATACAATCTTTTATAGGTAGTTAAACGTTCGATCTTTGACAATCCCGTAAGATTCCGTAAGACGGAATCAGAAAGGCCTTCCCATGGCTACTCTTTCACCCGTCCGCGCTGGTTTTCCGGTACTTGGTTTGGATTTGCTTTCTCGCGGTAAAGTCCGCGACACCTATGAGCTTGACCACGGTTGCTTACTGTCGTCAGCGACCGACGGAATCAGTATTTTTGATTTCGTCCTCAACGCACTTGTCCCGCAAAAGGGAATCATCCTCAACGCGATGAATCATTTTTGGCTCCAATACCTTACGGGGTTTGGAATCAAGACTCACTTCGTCGCTGCGGGCGCCGACATCGATCCGTACCTTCCGGTCGGTCTGCAAAGAAACATAGATCTGCAATCCCGGGCAATCGTTGTTCGTCGCCTGCATATAGCTCCGGTAGAATTCATCGGCCGAGCCGTATTAACCGGTTCTGCAATCAAGTGCTACGCAGAAAACGGACAGGTCTGCGGACATCAGCTTCTGCCCGGTTTGCAGGACGGCGATGCGTTGCCTTGCATCTTGGATACTCCAACGACCAAAGCAGAAGTAGGGCATGACGAAAATTTGTCCGCACAGCAGGTGAGGGAAAAATATCCTCAGCAAACCTACATGCTTTTGCAGATTTTCCAGATTGCTTCGCATTATGCCGAGCAGCAAGGAATCAAGCTGGCCGATACGAAGTTAGAATTCGGTGAATGCGGAACCATCGGCGACGAAATTCTGACTCCAGACTCCAGCCGCTTCTGGGAATTGAAGGCATGGCAGGACGGAAGAAAAGTCGCCAACGGTAGAAAAGCTCCGCCGCCCTACGACAAGCAGCTCGTCAGAGCCTGGGGTATCACGCAGGGAATCAACAAGCTGAAGCCCGAGAATCCCGATGACGTCGTCAAGGTCCAATCCATGGTCGTTCCCGACAGTCTCATTAAGCAGACCACTCGGACTTACCGCTACATTTTTTGGCGGCTGACCGGATGCACGATTGAATCCTATCTTTGCAAAAAGATGGGAGTCAGTGTCGAGCGCAAGGTCAAGACCATCGCGATCGTCTGCGGAAGCGAATCTGATTTGCCTGTTGTCAGGGATGTGTTCGCCACTATCCTTCCGCAGGAGGCAAAACTGGCGGTTCATGTCATGAGCTGTCACAGGAATCCGCTTGACGTTATGGCGTTCGCCGAAGTCGGATGCAAGGACGTCGATGCGGTAATCTGCGCCGGAGGAAAAGCGTTTGCTTTGCCCGGCGTCATCGATGCTTTCTCTCATTACTATGACGTCGACATTCCCGTCATCGGAGTTGCTCTCGGAGAGCCGGACTCGGAAGAATTGCTGGCGGCAAAGCTTTCCATCAAGCAGCTTCCCGGCGCGCCCGTGATCATGGATGAAATCGAAGGAAAGCCGTACGTGGGATCGCACGGTCTCAGTTGGGCTATCCGCCGAATTATTGACGGAGAGCTTCCACCCCCGAAACCTCGGACGGAAAAGCCCGTTCAGATGAACGCCTTCAGGAACTTCTGAAGACTATGTTCGTTACAATGTCCTCACGCCACTGCGCGCGTGGGGACTTTTTTATTGTTGACTTTTTCTTTTATTCGCGTTAATTTTGGTTATCGAGTTTGTTTGCTTAAAAGAGCGTGGACTCTGTTCGCGCTCTTTTTTTGTTCCAATTTATTCCTAAACAAAGCTCAAATTATCAACTTCTATCTTCATTAAATCCTAGTCAAGTGTTCTGAACGCATCCGATAGGGGGAGCAAATAAAAACGCCTCATACTGGTGAAGTGTACCCCAGTATGAGGCGTTTTTTTAGTCGCTTTTTGGGCGGTTTTTTGGTAGGATAAAGCAATATGTACAGGAAAGGCAAAAAAATAGAGTTTTATACTGAACTGGCAAAAAAACAAAATTACCCTGCCAGGTCTGTCTATAAACTAAAAGAAATAGACGAAAAGTATAAGATATTTGAAAAAGGAGACCGGGTTTTAGATCTAGGATGTGCTCCGGGTTCCTGGCTTTTATATATTGCAGAAAAAATAGGCAATACAGGAACTGTTGTTGGAGCTGATGTTGAGGAAATAAAAATACCTCCAAAAAATAATATAAAATTTATTAAAAAGAGTGTTTTTGATTTTAAAGAGGGTGATTTTAAGGATAAATTTAACCCTTCACCTTTAGCTAAAGGTGAAGGGTTTGATGCGGTTGTTTCTGACATGGCGCCAAATACAACTGGGGTAATTTTTGTGGATTCTGGGAAATCATTGGAATTGTCAAAAAAAGCTTTTGAAATTGCAAAATTACTTTTAAAACCTGGAGGGAACTTTGTATGCAAAATTTTTGACAGCCGGGAGGCAACAGAATTTTTTAAAAAATTAGGAAAATCCTTTGCATTTTCAAAAAGATTTAAGCCTAAAGCAGTGATAGGCCGCAGCAAAGAGTTTTATATTGTAGGAAAAGGGTTTAAAGGTTTTTGAAAACTTAGGCAGCAAAGCCTTGATTTTTTGAAAAATTCGTGTATAATAAACCTGTGGTTCAATAATTTTTTGTAGCGAAACGCAGTAATTTCGCGCGAAAAATCAGAAAATCGAGGAGGTGTACTAGCGAGAGCTCTGTACGCCGACGAGATTTTATGATTTTACAGCCGAAATTACAAGTTGCAGTAGAAAGGATTATTGAGCAACAGGTTTTGATATGGCAGGCATTAAAATAAGGAAGGAAAAAATAAGTAAAGAGGAATTTTTGAAGGAACACAACAAGCTGTCTCCTGTTAGCTTAGAAGCTACCTTAGTTTTGCTTAATAAATTTAAAGAAGAAAAAAAACCGCTTTTAAAAGACAAGGATTGGTCTATAGACAAACATAGAATTCCCTTTATCTCGTGGCTTCTTGCTTTGCCAAAGGCAGAGAAGACAAAAGACAAGCAAAAAAAAGGAAATCAAATATTTAAAAACTACCCAGAAACCCACTTTGAAAGTTAAAAACTAAGGAATAAACAAAAAGCCCCACTTCATTATTAGCGGGGCTTT
This sequence comes from bacterium, assembly GCA_043824525.1. Lineage (GTDB taxonomy): Bacteria > Patescibacteriota > Minisyncoccia > Minisyncoccales > Staskawiczbacteraceae > XYD1-FULL-39-28. The sequence continues at coordinate 887 of JBDRST010000038.1, read as the reverse complement.
TTGTGTGTTAGACAGCGTTATTTAAGATTGAAACAAACTCATTAAATATTTTGTTTGGCATATACAGTTTTTTCATTTCCTTTTTTACGCTCTCCTCTACCGTCTCGCCCATTATGTTTTCTATTTTGTTGTACACTGATTTTACAGAATCAAAATTTATAACCCAGTCGTTAAGTCCTAAGACGTGGAAGGTTTCAGCAACTCCCATGTTAGGGTTTACAATTGCAGGAGTTCCAGACGCCAAAGCTTCTTTTGCCACGTTTCCATAGGTTTCAAAATGCGAAGGGCTGATTACCACTCCCATATTTATGTAAAATGACGCTAGCTTTTTGTTGCTTGTAGGCTTATGGAACCTTACAAACTTTGACAACTGCTTATACTTTTTATTTTTTACGTTTAAGTCTGTAATTATATTCACCACAAACTTAGCTCCCTTTCTATGATTATATTCGGCTAATTTTTCACAGAAGCTAACGTTTTTTATTCCCGTCCACCTGCTTACAATTCCTATGTTAGTATTTTTTTTATTATTCTTTTTGGAAAAAAAGTGAGCTGATACGGGGTTGGGTAGTATAGAATATTTTTTTATCTTATGGCAAAAAACCTCCTTTTCCACAATGTTCTTTGTGATTTTTGAAGGAAATATATAAAACAATTCTTTTTTATCAAAACATTTTTCCATTTGAAGGAACAGCTCTCTTTGGCGCTTTTTCCAGCTTTGAGTTTCCTTAGTCAAAACCCCGTGATAATGCAAAACAGCAGGGATGCCTTCTCTTTCTGAAGCAATAAGCAAACACCAGGGCATAAAATAGGTGCCGTTAATCAAAATCAAATCCGGTTTTTCTTCCTGAATTGCCCTTTGGTAGGTTTTTATTATAATCTCAAAC
>JBDRST010000037.1:0-7287 GCA_043824525.1 bacterium | reverse complement strand
ATATTAATATGAATAAAAAATCTTTTATAGGGTATATTAAAAATTTAGATAAGGGCAGAATAGGTCGTAAAAATTATTTCTTGGGTTTGTTATTTTTTGCTGCAATACCCTACCTTGCAGTTCTTCTCATGAGTACTTTTGTTTTTCTCTTGGCGCCGGTTTTTAACACCGGCTTTATGTGGTTTATAGTCGTAGCAGTCGCCATCCTTTTTTATGTTTTAATTTTTATTCATATAATCTGTTTGCATATTAGAAGATTTCACGACATTGGGAAAAGTGGTTGGTATATTTTGACTTTTTTTGTGCCTTTACTCAATTTAATAATGATTCTGATTTTGTTATTTGAGGCGGGCAAACAAGAGGTCAATAAATATGGTGAGCTAGTTACCGATTCCAAATTTTTGGATGCGATTTTCAATAGGACATATACTAATGTAAAAATGAAAAATACATTAGAGAAAGAGAATAGCTTGGGATATTGCAATAAATGCGGAACCCGGCTTGAAGCGGATTCTAATTTTTGTGTTAAATGCGGGAATAAAATACAAAAATAATATGGAGCAGATTAAATGTCCAACATGTCGAAAATTAATTGATAATGATTCAAAATTTTGTGAATTTTGTGGAGGAAAAATAGACCCTAAAAAAGACGCAACGGGAGATATTAATATCAATTTTGAGAATCGGAATGATGTTTTGTTAAGCCCAGAGAAACAACTGGCCAAACAGGAAATAACTACTGGCGTTATATGGGTAGCCATTGGTATTGTTATTACTTGGTTGTCATATACCTTTGCGAGCGAGGGAGGAACTTATTTTATTTTTTGGGGGCTAGTAATATACGGGGCATACAAGATCATTAAAGGCTCATACAATCTTTCTTCCTAGATTTCGAGGTTTTTAAAAGGTAAAAATATTATGTTTTGTAAAAATTGCGGCAAAGAAATTAAAGTTGATGTTAAATTCTGTAATAATTGCGGTCAAGAAATTAAAGTCAGCAGAATACCAGTTTTGTTTAGTGGTTTTTTAGCTTGGATAAAAAAATATCGCAAGATGCTTTTAATTATTTTTTCGATTATTATTGTGATTGTAATAATAAATAATTTAAGTCTCTCTGGTTCTAACGATTCAAGTAATATAAATGAGACAGAAGACCCAGTTCAGGCGGTAGTTAATGTAGTATGCGATAGCGAGGGGGGTGGGTCTGGGACCATATTTGAAGAGAACGGGGTAATAATTACCAATAATCATGTATTATCTGGCTCTAATTCTTGTTTTATAACGCTCCCAGATACAAATGGTTTTCCAGCAAAAATTTATAGGGCAAAGCCCATAACTGTTCCTGAGCTAAGCGAAAAATATGATATAGCTATTTTAGTTGTGAACGGATCATTCACCGATAAAGATGGAAAAACTTGGGGAGATTTTCCTAGTAATTTCCCTTCGTTTTCTTCTCCCGATAAATGTAGTAATATTTATCCAAAACTCGGCGATAAAATTACAATTTATGGTTATCCAGTTACAAGTGGCGGAATTAATTTAACGATCACGGATGGAATTATCAGTAGTTTTTCTGACGATGGTTTTATTTTAACTTCAGCAAAAATAGACAGCGGTAACTCTGGCGGGCTGGCCATAGATCAAAATGGCTGTTTTGTTGGGATCCCATCAGCGATTGCAGAGGGAAATTACCAAAACCTCGGAGTAATAATACCGAGAGAAATTGTTTTAGATTTTTTTTCTGAAGCCGAACCCTCATTATCACAAATTGATTTTTTTACTATAGAACAAGATAATTTTATCGATAGCAGCAATATGATGGTTTGTGATTTTGGTTTGATTGAAAGCGATGTCAGTGGTAGATGCATATCTCTAGATCAATATTGCAAGGAAAAAAATGGGACACATTGGGTCCAGAATGCATATGATAATACTTGTGAATGTGCCCAAGGATATTCTTATAGCACATGGTCGAACGATTGTGTATCGTATAGCACCTTATGTTCTGAAAATTATATAAATTCTATTTGGGATGGAAGTTATTGCGATTGTCCTAATGGATATACATGGAATTTTACACAAACCGCTTGTATAAGTAATAATGCTGGATGTGCTGAAAAATGGCCAAATACATATTTTTCTGGTTTTGATAGTGATGGCAAAAAAATATGTGATTGCATTGCTGGTTATTCATGGAACCCAACAAAAAATTTTTGTAGGTCACATAATGAAACGTGCAAACTCACTTACGGATCGAACAGTGTATGGTCTGGCGATGTAGATTATAATGGTAGCCCATTGTGCTCTTGTATAATTGGATCTGGCTGGAATGATACAAAAGATTCTTGCATTCCAAATTCAAATTTACCCAGATGTACTGCTGATAGTTGGTCATGTACCGATTGGAGTCAATGCCCTGAAGATAACGGACTTCAGCAGAACCAATGGAGAACTTGTAGTAAGATTTATAATTGCGAAAGAGGATTTGAACCAGAGACTGGGAAACTCTGTCCACCCCCAAAATAAAAATTACTAAATAAGTTGTAATAATCTTTTCTATAGACAATAATTCCAAAACCCAATCTGTGCGGGCGGGTTAAATTAGTGTTAAAAAATAACAGAAATCGCAGAGAGGGGTGCTAATTGAAATTTTGATCAAGTTGTGGTAGTAATATTATGTGGATGGATTGTTGACACGATGTTTTAGTGCTATAATAAAGTTGAAACCATGAGAAAAGAAAAAAATCTACAATTTTATAAGGAGCTTATGCCCCCAAAACTTACTTTAGAAATCCATAAAACAGAAGAAGGGTTGTGGGCAAAAGTTAAAGAATTGCCTCATTGCTATACTCAAGGAGAAAGCTTTTTTGATTTGATAGGAATGGTTAATGATGCAATTTATACTTATTTGGATATTCCGCATAAATTTAGAAAAAAAGCAGGGATTTATCTGCCCAAAGCAATAAAAGATATATATGACGAAATGAGAAGAAAAAAATGGGAGAATGCCTTAAGGCAAATGAAAAATTTATCTAAAAAAAGGAATTTAGTAAAATTAGTGAAAGAAGAAACTCTTCAAGAGTATCCTTGTTAGTTTGGTTTTATGAAAGGAAATAGTATAAATAGACCAAAGCTTGCAAATTGTTCTCCGAAGGATGTTATTAAAGCCCTCAAAAAATTAGGGGGTTTTTTAATAAAAGACTCAAGGCATATAAAAATTATACACATAAAGTCAGGAAAGAGTTCTACTATTCCTCGTAGTCGTCCAATCAACAGAAATTTGTTAAAAGATTTTATTGAAGAATATCTTATCAAAGAATTGAGGTATTCCGAAGCTGAAATTTATAAATATCTTTGGTGTTAGGTTAACATTCTTTAATAATAAAAATAATTAAAAAGCAATAATGATTTATTTAATTAACCTTATTTTAGTAATTTTAGCTGGCTTGTTTTTATGGCTTTTGTGGAAATACAGGAAAGAAAAAGAAGAAAATGCAAAGGAGTTTTTATTAGTTGAAAAGGAAAGAGACGAATATATGGGTTTTGGCAAGGGATTAGAAGAGTATAATCAAAAATTGCGGGAGAAAAAGAATGCGGCAAAAAACGGGATTATGGAAATGGTTTCAGTAAAGGGAAAAATCAGCAGTAGCGACATTGTTAGCGACTTGGATATTAGCCACACATCTGCCATGAGGTATTTAGATGAGTTGGAAAAGGAGGGGGGAATAAGGCAGGTGGGAAAAACAGGACGAAACGTATTTTATACAAAATAGGCTAGAATGGGACAAAATAGTCGTAATTTAAACAGCCCAGATGCGTCTGGGCTGTTTAATTGGGCAAGCGCGCCCCGGATGGTTTTTTGTGGCTAATTACGCCACATATCTGCTATAGCAGATATGTGGCGTAATTAAGTAGTTCGTTTTTTAGGGGTTTTGTATGAGTGGCTGGGTCGTGGTTTGTTTTTTAAAAATAGTGTAAAATAGACAAATGATGGAGATAAATAATCTCACAAGGTTTAAAATAGATAAAAAAAGTTTTACACAGGTTGCAAAAAAAGTGTTATCGGGCGAAAATAAGGGAAAGCGTGCCCGCAATAATTTGCGTAGCGATTTAGGCGGGGAAACGCTGTCTCTGGCTTTTGTTAATAAGTTAGAGATGCAAAAACTTAATAAGAAACACCGCGGGAAGAATAAACCCACAGACGTGCTCGCCTTCGGCGATATTCCAAATTCCAAATTCCAAATTCCAAATTCTAGTTTCTTGGGGGAGATAGTAATTTGTCCTAAAATTGTTAAAAAAAATGTCCCGATTGCCCAAAGGCAATCGCGGATCCACGATGCCCCCACCGACGGTCGGGGCATCGGGACTAGAAAATATAAAAGTGCTTTTGAGAAGGAATTGATAAAAGTTTTTATACACGGAATTTTGCATTTGTTGGGTTATGACCACGAGAATTCAGAAAAGGAAGCAAAGCTAATGGAAGTAAAACAAGAAAAATATTTAAATTTTAAACTGAAAATTTAAAATTATGTCGCGAGGAAATATTGTTGCCGGTTTAGACATAGGAACGCATAGCATAAAAGCTTTGGTGGTCCAAAGAAAACAGAAAGACTGGGGGGTTTTGTCGTATGCTGAAATTCCTTCCTTTGGATTGAGAAAAGGAGCGGTTGAGAATACAGGTATTGAAGATGTTTCAAAAAACGTTCAGCTGATAATATCTGGCATTGAAAAAGATTGCGGTAAAAAAATAAGTTCTGTTTTTGTGAACATAGGAGGGAGCCATCTCCGTGTTCTTCCTTCTGACGGCATTATTTCTGTTTCAAGAGCTGATCAAAGAATTTCCAAGGAAGACGTTGAAAGAGTTTTGCAGGCGACCAAGGCAATAAATATGCCTAAAAATGACGAAGTTTTAGATGTAATCCCAAAAGAGTTTATTATTGATGACCAGAAAGGCATAAAACAGCCAGTTAATTTAACCGGGATAAGGCTGGAAGCAAAAGTTTTGTTGCTCTGCGTTTTTTCGCCTTATTTTGTAAACCTCACACAATCTGTTTTAAGCGCGAAACTGCAAATTGATGATGTTATTCCCTCTCCCTTGGCTGCGGCAAGGGCTGTTTTAACCCCGCAACAAAAAGAATTGGGAGTGGCTTTAATTGATATGGGAGCTGCCACAACGTCTTTAGCGGTTTTTGAGGAAGGGGAGTTAATTCATTTAGCTGTTTTTCCGATTGGGTCAGCTAACATCACAAATGATATTGCCATAGGCCTTAAAACAGATGTAGCGGTTGCAGAAAATATAAAAAAACAGCACGGCGCCTGCATGGCTGTAAAATCAGACAAAGATAAAAAAAGAACCCAGCCATCACCAGAAAAAAAGAAAATAGAAATTTTTGATAAATCTTCTTCCCTTAATTTTACAAAAAACAGTTTGGTGGATATTGTTGAGCCGAGAATTTCTGAAATTTTAGATTTAGTTCAAAAAGAGTTGAAAAAAATAGGCAAGCAGGAAGCATTGCCCGGAGGCATTGTGCTTACGGGCGGAGGAGCAAAAATTTCTAAAATAAAGGAGCTTACAAAAGAAACTCTGAAATTATCTTGCGAAATAGGAATTTCAGATAAAATCGCTGGATCAAGAGAAGACCCGTCTTTGGCTACGGTTACAGGGCTAGTTTTAGAGGGGCTTGATTTTGATGAAGAAGAAGGTATACTGGGTGTTGCTAAGGGATGGGGTTCTAAATTTAGAAAAATGTTTAGAGCTTTCCTCCCATAACTAATTGAAAATTCAAAAATCAAAATGCAAAATTAAAGTATCAAAAATTTTCCGTGAAAAATTTTTGATAATATAAATATGTCGCGCGGAGCGCGACATAATAATTTTGAACTTTGCATTTTAAACTTTGAATTTGAGCGAAGCGACATGTTGCCTAGTATAAAAGTAATTGGAGTGGGAGGGTCTGGATCCAACACTGTTTCACGTATGTCAAAACTCGATATTGCCGGAGTGGACCTGTTGGCAATAAACACAGACGCTCAAGCCTTGCATTTCTCTAAAGCAAGAAAAAAAATTTTAATCGGCGAAAATATAACGCACGGATTGGGTACGGGCATGGATGATAACTTAGGCAGAAAGGCGGCGGAAGAATCAAAGCAGGAAATTTTAGAAAATTTGAAAGGGGCTGATATGGTTTTTATTACCTGCGGATGCGGGGGAGGCACGGGGTCTGGAGCTTCTCCTGTTATTGCCGACATTGCAAAAGAGTTGGGTATTTTAACTATTGCCGTTGTAACAATTCCTTTTTCCTTTGAAGGCGAGCAGAGAAAAAAAATCGCAGAAGAAGCTCTAGAAAACCTGAAAGATAAAGTTGATTCTTTATTGATTATTTCAAACGATAAACTCCTAAAGATTATCGACGAAAAAACAACCGTTTTAGACGCTTTTTTAATTTGTGATGATATTTTAGGCCAGGCGGTTCAAGGCATTACTGATTTAATATTGGTTCCGGGAATTATAAACATTGACTTTGCCTCTGTTGTATCTATTATGAAAAAATCTGGCAGGGCAATGTTCGGCATGGGAAAAGCCTCAGGGGAAAATAGAGCCGCGCAGGCCGCAGAACGGGCAATTAGCTCTCCCTTGCTGGATTTTTCAATACAAGGATCTAAAGGCGTTTTATTTAATGCTTCTGGTCAAGATATAACTTTAAATGAAATACAAGAGGCAGCTAAAATTATCACAAAAAATGTTGATCCAAGAGCGCAAATCATTTTTGGCGCAGTAAAAGACAGCGGACTAAAAAAAGGAGAACTTAAAATTTCCGTAATCGCCACAAAGCTTTAAAAAACAGCAAAAATTTTATAATTGTAGAAAAAAAATTAATAAAAGCATCCTAAGGTAGGATGTTTTTGTTTTTTAACCGTTATTGGGCAGAAATTATCACTTATCCACAGATTTTATATTAAACCCCGTTAGAAATTTACGATAAAATAATGTCGCGATAAAAGTTTACATAAACTTTTATCGCCAAAGATTGCCCAGCAGGCAAGAAACCATAAAAAAGGTTGTTTTTAGAATGGTAAATTTCTAACGGGGTAAAGTGGGGCTTCCCCGTTAGAAGCTTTGACAAAAATATCTTATTTTAAGATATTTTTGTTTTCTACTTTAATTTTTAATGAAAAGAGGTCAAAAATGGGTTGAAACAATGAGTTTTCCACAGAAATACGTTTCTAACGGGGCTTGACCTTAGTTTTTGATGGAGTAAAATATAGTAATTGATAATTATTTTTTTT
>JBDRST010000036.1:0-4684 GCA_043824525.1 bacterium | reverse complement strand
ATAGCGACAATATTGATGGGAACCCCTGAACCGTGCTTGCTCTGGTTCAGGGCTTGCCGGAAAAATATCCTGCCTATTCTTCCAAAGCCGTTAATTGCAATTCTCATAGTTTTATTTGTTGTAAAAAATTTATTGCGTCCTGATAATCCTGCTTAATATTTAATGACATATTAGCGTACTCTCTGGCCTTATCAAAATTCCCTGCCTGTGCTTCTACTATTGCCATTTTTAAATAAATCATTGGATTGTTGGGGGAAATTTCAAGGGCTTTATTGTAATTATCAATAGCAAGTTCTTTGGCTCCATTAACTCCAAGTGGCGCAATTAATTCATAAACTCTGCTTAATTGCATCCAATTTGATGGATTTAATTTATTTTCTTTGATTGCCAGTTGAGCGCTTTGAATAGCAGCGCTTAAGGCATTCTGGAATTGCGTTTGTAAATCACCAGCAGTATCATCAGATATTGTTTGTTGAGATAAAATTTTCTGCATTTTCATAATTTCTATTTCTGAGAAAGTTCTGTAATAAACATCTTGCGGATCAAAACGAATTGCATTTGCTATAATTGTTTCTGATTTATTAAAATCTTCTTCTGTATTTATAATTTTTAATGCATTAGTATAATTATAAGCTGCCCAGTATTTTTGGCACAATATATATATACCAAATACAGTAAAAAGCATAAGAAATACGCCGATTAAAACAGAAATAAAACCTATTTTTTGATTTTTCAAAAATGACACTTCAATTTTTTTTATTTTTTCCGAAAAGACAAGCATGCCGACAAAAACGCCGGTCAGAATAAAAGCAAGCGCAAAAATCACGAACCCAGGCGAATAAAAAATAGTAAATAGCCATAAATAAAGACAATTTAAAAATAAAATTGGCAATAGATTTATATTTGTATTTCTACTGGAATAAGTCATTGCCTTAAAACCGCAAAAAACAAAAACTAGGATAAAAGATATTATGGCGAGCCCGCCCAAAATACCCATTGTAGAAACCATTGACGGCAATTGTCCGGTTCCAGAATTAAATCCTACATTCCAAAAATCAGTTGAATTTATTGAAATCGGCTTAAATTTTAACCAATTATAAATAAAAGTATTCGGTCCGGAACCCAAAAAAAGATTGTTTTTAAGAGTATTATAAGAAATTTCATATGTTTGCTGCCATGATGGATGAATCTCAACAGTATCAGTGCCTAAAAAAACAGCCAGATTACCCAAAAATCCGTGAGCAATAATAAAAAAGAAAGCCAAAATAAAAATAAACAGCGAGAGTCCGACAAATTTTTTATTATAATTTGTTTCTGAATTCTCCTGCGCTATATCAAAACTCCTGCGCCAAAATGTATAGACAAAAAGAATCAAAACCATAACGGCAAAAATATACCAAACATTTAAAAAATTTACAGCAGCCATGGCCAACAAAGAAATGGCGGTTAAAACAAGTAATGTAATTTTTATCTTTTTATTAAAATTAAAAAGATCAAAAAGTGCAATGGCCGATAATGCAATCAAACCAAAAAAGATGGCAAAATCATTCCAACTGCCTAATAAATTTGATGTTTTAAACGGAAAAATTCCCTCTAAATTGCTCGCCAGTCCTATTGGGCTTATCTGAATCGCTTGAAAAATAAAAACCAAAACAGCTGAAGCAAAAAGCAAAATATACAGAACAAAAACCTTCTTGTTTGACTGGAATAAAATTGACGCCATAAAAGCAGCAACAAACATAAAAATAAAAAATAGGAAGGTGCCAATCTCATAACCAAAGCCGATTAAAGAGAGTTTTATGTTTTGCGACGCAAAAGAAGAAATTAATGAAACAACAGCGATAATTCCTAAAACAGCAAGCAAAAGACTTTTAGGAAAAACAAAATATCCCTTTTGAAGACTCGTAAAAATCCATAACAAAAAAATCAATCCAATAAAACAATAAACCAAAATTGCTTTGCTAAATGCAAGTGTATCAAATGTAAAAGGTAAAATAAAAATCGGTAAAAGAAAAATCAAAGCATAAAAAATATAAGCAGAAATGTTTTCCCAATTAATAAATTTTTTTTGTTTTTCTTGTGTTTCTATATCAGGCATTTTGAAATTTTTTAACCTGTTTTTCCAAAAACTCAACTCTATGCCTTAAATCAAGAACATCGCCTGATATAGCGTCCACATCTTCTTTTGAAGTTTGAGAAATTTTCTTCAATCTTTGCTCAATTTCTTCAAGTTTATTCCAAATCTGCTTAATTTCAACGCGGATTTGCCGAATTTCTAATTCTATGCCGTCAAGACGGTTATCTATACCGTCAAATCGCTTATCCACAACGTCAAAACGGGTATCAACCGATGTGGCGAATTTATTAATAGCTGAAAGTATCTCATTATTTGTTGTTTCTTGTTCCATAATACAACTAATTATACCTAAACCGCAAAAAATGAAAAGTGAATAAGCCTGTTTGATTATTCGTATACATCATGAGTGCCAATATCCAAGAATAAAACCTTATTGTCGCTAAGAAAAATAAATTTTATACGATAAGAATAGTCAATCCAAAAAGCCCACGCCTCTTTTTCTTTACCATGCAATTTATGGGTTTTTAATATTGGGTGGAAGGGATTTTCTTTAAATATTTTTTCTTTTTCTCCAGCTCTTTCTATAACTTCTTTTGGAAGTTTACTCAATTTTTTAAGAAATTGCCTTTTGTACTTAATTTCTTTTATTCTCTCTGGCATAAATTTTTAAAGCGTGCGTAACAGATTTGGCGCTTATGCATTTTCCTTGGCGATACTCCCTTAAGCCTTCCTCCACTAGTTTATCCAGTTTTTCCGCTTCCTGGCCTTTCAAATAGTAAGCAGGCACTGCCCTTTCGCACAGTTTTTGATATTCTTTTATAGGTAAAATTACAACCCCGCCCTCCTTCCTTATTTTTATTTTAGGAATAGTTATAGTAGCCATATAAATTCATTTTATCAGTTTTTATCTTTTAATGTCAAATTATTGGAGATGGTGAAGGACTTGGTGTTGGTGTTGGGGAAGGAGTAGGAGTCAATGTAGGGGTTGGGCTGGGTGATGGTGAGGGACTGGGGCTAGGTGTGGATGTAGGTTCGGGGGTTGGCGTAGGAGTTGGAATTATTTCCGGAGTTGGAGTTGGAGTTGGAAGAGAATCGACAACCGTTGTCGATTCTGGTGTTGGTGTTGGGCTAGGCTCCGGCGTCGGTGTTGGTTCCGGCGTAGGCGTCGGCGTTGGCGTAGGTTCAAATATTGTCATTTGATTTTTTTCAAGCAATTCTTTTAACTGGCTTTCATTCACGCAAGTATTGCCTATGCAAAGTTCTTCTTTAACAAAAAGTTTTCTGACAATCACAACCTTATCCTCCAGCCAAGCTAAAATATCATTGTATTGACTGGTTATCTTCTCATCAAGTGCTTTGATGGCGGCAATGGCATAGGGAATCATATTGGAAGGATTAAGGTAGAACAGGCCGTCAGTTTCAATTACGCTGTCAGGGAAAACCTGCTGAAATTCCTGGGCAATGAAATTGTAATAAGTGACATCTTTGACTCCCGGATGCTGGGCTAGAAAATCGGAATTGTAGTGGAATGAGACCGGCCGGATTTGCCTGATAATTTCTAAAGCATCATCAATATTTTGAATATCGGTTTTAATTCTATAGTCAGAGCCGACTGACCAAAGAGTGGTGGTCAATTTTCTGGCAGAATCAGTGGAAAGATCAAGTTGCGCCCCAGGATTCGTCGTCCCGATGCCGACGTTGCCTGCATTGTCAATTCTGAACCTTTCAACATAACCGCTTGTATCTCGCATCTGGATGACAAATGTTGTTTCCTTGTCTGTAGCTTCACTTAGTGCTCCAAGATTAGCATAAGCTGAATAACCACTTGCGTTACGTGCCATCAAAGATATAAAACTCCCAGTTCCGGCAGTATAAGACTGGTTTTCAAACATAGCTGTTGTTGACCCAAATACTGTAGCGTTATAAAGAGTAGCATCTGAATTCACATTGTGCAATTTGTAAGTAGGCCCCGTCGTCCCGATGCCGACGTTGCCTGAAGTTTGCTGAACCACGAATTGCGAAGTGCCGACTGTTAATCCGCCTGTTGAGAATGTTGAAGTGGCTGTGGTGCCGGTAACAGTAATCTGATTAAGCCCGGTGATATTCTGGGAATTGCCAGTGATAGCGCCTCCTAAAGTATAAGCAGGCAGAGTGGAGCTGATAGAAGGAATTCCCGTTCCGCCAGTGACCAAAACTCCATTATTGCCAGTAGTGATGCTGGAAAGATTATTAGCGGTGGTAGTGTAAAGAAGAGTGTTAGTTCCGCCAAAAGTAGTTAAGCCAGTGCCTCCTTTGTTCACTGCCAGAGTTGTTCCTGACCAGGTGCCGGTGGTGATAGTTCCAAGCGTAGTAATGTTTGAAGTTCCAGCCCAAGTTGAGAGTGCGGAGTTTTCAACTAAATTGAGCCCTAGGGTAGTTTTTAAGTTCGGAGTGGTTGTTCCTGCAAGAATTCCTGTTCCAGAAGCATAAAGAACATCTCCTGATGTATATGAGGTCAAACCAGTGCCGCCATTGGCTACTGCAAGAGTTCCGCCCAAAGTTAAAGTTCCTGAAGTTGTGATTGGACCCCCTGTAAGAGTTAGACCAGTAGTTCCGCCGGAACCGCTA